>JBEKBU010000172.1:0-9302 GCA_050015235.1 Methylomonas sp.
CTGGGGCTCAAAAGTCACTTGCGCCGCCGCCGGCGCCGAAGCGTTAGAGGTGTTAGAAACCGCATTTTTGAACGATACGCATTTTCAGTTGATAATATTAGATTGGTATATGCCGGATATGGATGGCCTAACGCTTGCGAAAATCATCCATAAAGACCCGCGTTATCTTCCCACTATGCTGATGCTCAGTTCGGACAATTTGATCATGGACCGGTTTAAGAATAGCGAATACGGCATTTGTTGTTATCTGACCAAACCGGTTATCCGGAAAAAGTTGTTGAACCGCATACTGGACGCCTTAGGGCAAAACGCCGCCATATCGGAAACCGCTCCGGAAATGGCGCTTGAAAATTATGGCGCCGTAAAGGACGCGCATATTTTGATTGCCGAAGATCAGCCCGTTAACCGGCAAGTCGTCATGTATATGCTGCAGGACATGGGGTATACGTTTGAAATCGCCAGTAACGGGCGGGAAGCTATCGAAGCCAGCGCCCAAAAAACCTTTGACCTGATATTAATGGATTGCCATATGCCGGAAATGGATGGTTTTGAAGCGGCGGCGGCCATACGTCTACGCGATGAAACGGCTGCCGGCTCCCGGCGGATACCCATTATTGCATTGACGGCGGACGTGCAAAAAGACATAAGAGATCAATGCCAGGCCGCGGGTATAGACGACTATCTGAGTAAACCGTTTAATAAGCCGCAGTTACAGAGGCTGCTGCACAAATGGCTAGCGGACAAACCCGGTTCGAGAGCCGCCCCGGCGCCGAAAAACGCGGCGGGCGCGGATCGGGAAACTATTATGCCTCCTAGCGGCTTTAGCGTTTTAAACCCCGACATGTTGGCGAGTTTACGGAAAATCATTACCAATAGCGGCGAAACATTGCTGGATAAAGCTATCGGCATGTTTTTGCATTCGGCGCCGAAAACCTATAACGATTTGCGAATTGCGTTGAGCAATCGCAACCTGGAAACATTACGCAACATAGCGCACGGATTTAAATCGGTTTGCGCCAATCTGGGCGCGGACGAATTATCAGCATGCTGCGCCGCCATTGAAAATTTGGCTAAACAAGGCGACATGGCGGGCATACCGGAATTAATTTCAAGTATGGAGCGGCATTTAACTACAGTCTCCTTGGCTTTGACTAAGGAAATCGACGGCGCCAAACAAAGCGCCGTTAACTTCGGCCCGTCCGTTCAACCGGAATTTGGCAATAAGCGCATACTCCTGATCGACGACGACAGCCAGTTCCGTTTGATTACCCGCCTTGCGCTGGCGACCGCCGGATTTGTCGTCGACGAAGCCGCCGGCGGTTTTGAGGCGCTTGAAAAAATTAAGCGCCGCCGGCCTGATTTAGTCTTGCTGGACGCTATTATGGAGGGTATGAACGGTTTTGAAACCTGCAGTTTAATACGGATTGCGGCTAATATGGCCGATGTGCCGATTATTATGGTGACAGGCTTGGGCGACATGGAATCCATCAATCGGTCTTTTGAAGCCGGGGCCAATGACTTTGTCACAAAACCGTTGAACTATCCGTTATTAGCGCATCGTTTGTGGTTCATTATCAGAGCCAGTCAAAATGTCGCCGAACTCAGAACCAACAAAATTCAGTTAAGCGCGGCCCAGCGTATTGCCCGCCTGGGCTACTGGACTTGGGATTCTAGCTCCGAACGATTTACTATTTCCGAGAATTTGGCGCAATTGTGCGGCATCGATTGGCGGGCTTTCAAGCAAACCTTGGACGGTTTTATCGCCCTGGCCCATCCAGGCGATCAAGATTATATTAGAAGCGTTATCACCGCCGCCGCCAATAATAACGCCGGCAATGAACCCATCGAATACCGCCTGCAAATTTCCGATCACGAATCCATATTTGTAGTTCAGGCCATCGAAACCATTACTGAAAACGATCATTGCCTGCTTATCGGCACGGTTCAGGATATTACCCAGAAAAAACAAGCCGAATCGCAAATACACTCCCTAGCGTATTTTGACAATCTGACCGGATTGGCCAGCAGAGCCTATTACCATGAACGCATTGCGGAGTTTATCCGCGCGGCCCAGCGTTACCAAACCAGTTTTGCATTTTTATTTATTGATCTTGACGGATTCAAAAATATTAACGACAGTTTTGGGCATGAAGTTGGCGACAATTACCTTAAAGCCATCGCCCAGCGGATAAAACTGGTTATACGCGATATCGATTTCGCCGCCCGGTTAGGCGGCGATGAGTTTTGCATCATACTTGACGGTATAGGCGATGAAGAAAGAGTCTGCGAAGTCGCCGACCGGTGCTTGTATAAAATCAATCAATCCTTGCTGATTAATCAACAACAGGTGCGGCCTACCGCAAGTATCGGCATCGCTTTTTACCCGCAAGACGGCGACAACGAAGTTGAGCTGATGAAAGCGGCCGATACCGCCATGTATACGGCTAAACAAGCCGGCAAACAGCGCTATAGGTATTATTCCAAGGAAATGGCCAGTATCGCCATCACGCGTCTGGAAAAAGAGCAAATGCTGCGCGAAGCGTTCGAACTCGAGCAATTTGTTCTGCATTACCAACCGCAAATTTCCATGCAGACCGGGCGTATGGTTGCCGTGGAAGCCCTAATTCGTTGGCGGCATCCGGTAAAAGGCATGATTCCTCCGAATGACTTTATTCCGCTGGCCGAGGAATTGGGGTTAATTAACCGGCTAGGCGAATGGGTTTTGGAAAACGCCTGCCGGCAAATTTTGCAATGGCGCCAAGCCGGCCTGCCGTTTTTACGAGTCGCCATCAATATCGCGCCGGTACATTTCCAGGATGAATCGCTATTCACCACGATTAAGGAACTATTGACGAAAACCGGCATTTCCGCGCAAAATCTGGAGCTGGAAGTGACGGAAAGCGCGATGCAAACGCACGGCTCCCTGGACATATTTTATAAATTACGGGAACTGGGCGTTAAAATCGCGATTGACGATTTCGGCACCGGCTATTCCTGTCTGGCCTCGCTCAAACAACTGCCCTTGGATTACCTGAAAGTGGATAGAGTTTTTGTAGCGGATGTTGTAACCAATACAAATACGGCTTTTTTGTTGGGCGCCATTATCGGCCTGGCGAATGCATTAGGCTATGCGGTGATCGCCGAAGGCGTCGAAACAAAAGAACAAGCCTTTATCATGCAAGGCCTAGGCTGTCACATTGTCCAAGGTTATCTTTTCAGCCGGCCTTTGCCTAGCGATGAAATTCCGGCGCTCATCGATCTGGATTTTACCTTAAAACTCGATCAAAGTTGAATCTCAACTCGGATTATTCGTTACCAAAAATGAATACGAACAATAAATTCGCTGAATTTGTAAATAAATCCAATGGACTGAACCGGATACCGCCATTGAAAATGAATATTCATGTCCTGATCCAGGCTTTCGCCGACGAAAACCTGGAGCCTAAGGAATTAGCCGCGGTTCTCTATCGTTATCCCGTCATCAGCGCCCGCTTGCTCGGCTTGGCTAACTCGGCTTGGGCCAGGCCTGTTTCACCGATAACCGATATCGAAACGGCCTGCGTAAGGTTAGGTTACGCCACAATAAAAAGCTTAAGCCTGGCCCTTGCCGTCGCTTCGTCTTTCAACACCACCCGCTGTCCTTCGTTTAATCCTATCCGGTTCTGGATGACCAGTATGCTGGTAGCCGAAGGCGGCGCTTTATTGGCCGCCAAACTACCTGATAAAGACCAGTCCGCCGGTAATATTAAATTTCTGGCGCCGACGGCGGGTATTTTGCATAACCTGGGTTTGTTGTGGCTGGCGGCCAACATGGCGAAAGAAACGGAGGAAGCGATAAGGCTGACCGCGGCGGACCCGTTATTAAACGTTAATCAGGCCGTGGCCGAATGTGTAGGTATGGATTATTGCCAGGTCGGCGCTTGGCTATTTAAACAATGGGAGTTGCCGGATGAATTAATAACAGTGGTTGCTCATCACCGCGACCCGCTATACCGGCAGGACTCATATTCCGCTGTTTTGCTGGTCGGCGCCGCGGCCAACATGGTTTCCAGATTATTCAAGGAATGCGATGAAATGCCGGAAAATTCCTATTTGCCGCCGCTTGGTATTGAATTTGCCGAACAAAATAAAGTTTTTAAGCAGCTCGCCAATAAACTGGACGCCACCCGCGAATTAGCTGAATCGCTTTTTGTTTAAAGCAAATGTTGCGCGGCAAACAAACGGGGGGCTAACGTTTCCAGCCCCCCAAAAAACCAATCCGGCCAGATTACGCCAAACCGATGCGACGTTTTATGCCCAGCAGGCCAAAACCCGTTAACATTAACCAGAACATTTCAGGTTCCGGTACGCCCTGGATAGGAATAGGTTGGCAGCTTGTTGGCGTGCAAATAATTGGTGAATTGCTGCTGACCGGCCAAACATAATCATTGAGGTATTTAAAATCGTTGTAGTAGCCTTGCAAGTCGGTACTAGTATTTAAGGTCCATGCGTAGCCGTAATTATACGAAGCTTCCGTACTTGACCAGTAGGAGGCGGATTGTATGTTGGTGAAATAGGCGCCGTTACCGTGTACCGATGCGCCCAATTCGCCGTTGAACAGTTCGCCCAACAAACTGTTGGTTTTGTCATATCCAACACTAGCGCTGCCGTCAAACGTCGGCGGCAATTGCCATGTCGTTATACCGGCGTAATCGATGATGTTCAGATAATGGACAAACGCTTGCGCCCCCCACCAGTCGACTTGGCCGTTTGCGCCAAAATCGCTAGTCGTCAGGTTGTAAGTACCGCTGTTTGGAGGGGTATCGTAAATATTCGCCGTGTCGGTGATAACCGGATCGTCGTGTATGATCGTTTGCACTAAGTTTGGAGTTGTGCTTTCCAGAGTGCCTAACAAATTGGCGTTTGACGTCCACGTAGTGCTCGTAACGCTGTCGGAGACAGTCAAGCCGCCGTTCGTTACGGTTAAATTCGCTTGCGTTTGAGCGTCGACCGTTGCTTGGGCGTTGATTGTGGTTAAGCTGAACAGCGCGCCGGCCGCCAGCAGGATTTTTCTGTTTTGCATGGTCGTTCCCCTTTCTGTATATATTGTGTTTTACATTATCGAAAAAAGTTTGCTAGCCTATCAACCGGCCATAATTAAGCACCCCAAACAACCCGGCGAGCGGCAACACAAATTACAGGCAAGTAAAAAATTTACGATTTCGAGTATAATTTATCATATTCAGTCACAGAATAACACATTTGTAAGCAATTTTACGTTAAATAATTCACATTAAAATTGTGAAAAATATGCTAAACAAGAAGAGCGCCCACCGTCCTCATTTCCGCGCCGCCGCGTAGGGCGACGCCGGTTTCACCCGGCCGATGCCGATAAAAGCGATTAACAAAGCCAGGCCGCTGGTCAGCGCGGCCAGCACGTATATCTGCGTAGCGCCCAACACATCCCAGTAATAACCGCTATACAAACTGCCGATCATACCGCCCAATCCAAAGCTGATGCTGGCGTAAAGGGCTTGGCCCCTACCCTGGCGGCGGGCGCCGAAATAGCGCGTCAGTAACTGCATGGCGACTACATGAGTTACGCCGAAACTGGCGGCATGCAGCAATTGCGCGCCGATAACCGCCGCCGGCTCGTCAACCTGATAAGCGATCAACAGCCAGCGCAGCTGAGTTAAAGCCAGGCTGCTCAACAATAAGCCGCGCAGGCTGAAACGTTTCAGCAAACCGGCGGCGAATATAAACAGCAGAATTTCAGCGCCCACCCCCAACGCCCACAGGAAACCGGTAACCGTGGCGGAATAACCGTGCTGCTGTAAATAAACGGAATAAAACACGTAATAAGGGCCATGCGAAATCTGCAGCAGCATATACACGGCGAAAAATACCGGCGCTTCGGCGGCGTACGGCGAATGCCGCGAGTTTGTTGGCCCGGCCGCGCGGTTTTCGGCGGCTGTTTCCGGAGTGGCCAAAGCCAGCAGCCAGTTCAAAGCCATTAAACACAGAATGATCAGCGGCAAATAATCAATACTGAAATAATCCAGAAACCGGCCTATGCCGAGTACGGCGGCGATAAACCCCACCGATCCCCATAAACGGATGCGGCCGTAACGATGCGGCGCCTGTAATAAATGCGTGAGAGTCGCCGCTTCAAACTGCGGCAACGTCGCATTCCAGAAAAAGCTGAAACTTAGCGTCACGGCGGCAAACCAGGCGTAATCCCGCCGATATGCAAAACCGGCGAACAGCAGCGCCGTAAAAAAAGTGCTGTAGCGGATCAGCCGCAGCCGTTTCCCGGATTTATCGGCCAAGCGGCCCCATATGTTAGGCGCGATGATTTTGGTGGCGACCAGCAAAGCGGTCAGTTCGCCGATTTCAGTGGCGTTAAAGCCGGTTTGTTTTAGATACAGACTCCAAAACGGCAGTATCGCCCCTAAAATTGCAAAATACAGCGCATAAAAACAGGACAGCCGCCAGTAGGGCAGAGTCATTTAACGCAGCAACGGCAAACCGGATGCGACATGCGGATTTTGCGCCCTCTGGCGCAATAAATGATCCATCAGCACGATGGCCGTCATGGCTTCGGCGATAGGCGTGGCGCGGATGCCGACGCAAGGATCGTGCCTGCCCTCGGTTATCACTTCCACGGCTTCGCCGCGGCTGTTAATGCTGCGGCCGGGCAAACGGATACTGGACGTGGGTTTTAGCGCAATCCGGGCAACAATGTCCTGACCGGTGGAAATTCCGCCCAGTATGCCGCCGGCATGATTGCTCAAAAAGCCCTCCGGCGTGATTTCGTCCCGGAACTCCGTACCTTTGGCGGCGACGCAGCCGAAACCGTCGCCTATTTCCACGCCTTTGACGGCGTTGATGCTCATCAATGCATAAGCCAGTTCGGCGTCCAAACGGTCGAAAACCGGTTCGCCCAATCCAGGCGGCGCCGAGCTGGCGACCACTTCGATTTCGGCGCCGATTGAATCGCCCTGTTTACGCAAGGCGTCCATATAGGCTTCCATTTCCGGCACCTTGCCGGCGTCCGGGCAGAAAAAGGCGTTATTGGCGATTTCCAGCCAATCGAAGCGTTCGATTTTAATCGGCCCCAATTGCGTTAGATAGCCGCGCACCCGCACGCCGTGCTGCTCGAACAAATATTTTTTCGCTATCGCGCCGGCGGCTACGCGCATGGCGGTTTCCCGCGCCGACGAACGGCCGCCGCCACGGTAATCGCGGAAGCCGTATTTGTGCTGATAAGTATAATCGGCATGTCCGGGACGGAAATTGTCGGCGATTTTGGCGTAATCCTTGGAGCGCTGATCGGTATTTTCTATCAGCAAACCGATCGGCGTACCGGTGGTTTTACCTTCGAATACGCCCGATAAAATTTTGACTTCATCGGCCTCGCGGCGTTGCGTGGTATGCCGGGAAGTACCGGGTTTACGCCGGTCCAGATCTTGTTGCAAATCCGCTTCGCACAGCTCCATACCCGGCGGGCAGCCGTCCACGATCGCGCCAAGCGCCGGGCCGTGGCTTTCGCCAAAGGTTGTGACGGTAAATAATTTTCCTAGCGTGTTTCCAGACATGATGATAAAGCGTCGACAAAAAGAGAATGAAAATCCGTAACCTGCTGGGCGGTCAGTAAAAAAACCCCGTCGCCGCCGTGTTCGAATTGCAGCCAGCTAAACGGGACATCGGGCAACAAACTTTGCAAATATTCGGCGCTGCTGCCGACCTCGACGATTAAAATCCCGCGATCCGCTAAATAGTCCGGCGCGTCGGCCAATATTCTCAATACCAAATCCAAACCGCTGACGCCGCCTTTCAAGCCCAACGCGGGTTCGGCATGGTATTCGGCGGGCAGCCCTTCCCATTCGGCCAGGCTGACATAAGGCGGATTGCTGACAATAATATCGTAGCGTTTTGGAAATAGGTCTTTAAATAAATCGCCGTTTAACAGGTAAACCTGATCGGACAACCCATACTTATCCACGTTAATTTTGGCGACCGCCAAAGCAGCGCTGGATATATCCACTGCGTCGACATGGGCATCCGGAAAGGCGTGGGCGCAGGCAATGGCGATACAACCGCTTCCGGTGCATAAATCCAGAATATTGGCGACCCGGTCTTCATCAACCCAGTGCTGAAACCTTTCGATGATCAATTCCGCTATCGGCGAGCGCGGAACCAGCACGCGCTCGTCCACGTAAAAAGCCAAGCCGGCGAACAAAGCCTCGCCGGTTAAATAGGCGTACGGTTTGCGTTCGGAGATACGGCGCAGAACGATATCCAGCACCGCCTCCCGTTCCTCCATGGTCAACACCGCCGCCAGATAGGCGTCGGCCAGATCGTAGGGTTGATGCAAGGTATGCAGCACGATGGCCGCGGCTTCATCCAGCGCCGTAAGCGCGCCGTGCCCTAAAAAAATCCGTTGTTCGGTAAAACGGCTGGCCGCCCAGCGGATATAATCGCGAATGCTGTGCAATGTTGCAATAACGCTGATCCGGTCTATATTCATATAATATCGGCAAGTAAATAATGAACGAATTTTAAACTAAACCCTTCCGTTTTGCGCAATTAAAGCGTCTGGCAATGACCGAAACCGCTCCCAACCTTCCGGCGAACAACATTTTTTATCAAGAATGCCTGCATCATTTACAGACTCAGGCGTTAATTTTGCCAAGCATACCGGACATCGCGCTGAAAATCCGCCGCGCCATAAGCGATCCTAAAACCAATATTCAGCAAATCTCCCGTATCGTGCAGGTTGACCCCAGCATCACCGCACGCCTGATTCAGATTGCTAACAGCCCTTTATATCAAGGCCGCCGTAAAACTGAAAGTTGCCCGGAAGCTTTAACGCGTTTGGGCCTGAAAACCGCCCAAAACATTATTACCGCGATTGCGATAAGAACGGTGTTTACCGCCAAAACCGAGCTCATCCGCCAAAAAATGCTGAGCTTGTGGGCGCACAGCAGTTCGGTAGCCGCCATCAGCGCGGTGCTGGCGCATAAAACCCCCGGATTCGATCCGGACCGGGCCATGCTGGCCGGTTTAATTCACGATATCGGCCTGGTGCCCATTTTAACTTTTGCCGATCAGCATCCGGAGTTGCTCAATCACCCCGAGCATCTCGCCGAAACGGTCAGAGCCTTACGTATTCCGCTAGGCAAGGCCATCATGCATATATGGGATTTTCCGGACGATTTCGCCGTTGTTATCCACCATGCGGAAGACTGGTTCCGGGATAGCGGCGCATCCCCCACTTACGCCGATGTCGTCATGATTGCGCAACTGCACAGTTTTATCGG
>JBEKBU010000173.1:0-9296 GCA_050015235.1 Methylomonas sp.
TTCAGGTCATTTTAGAAAAACTACTCGCCAAACAAAATCTTGATAGCGATGAAATGCAAACCGTCATGCGCGCCATGATGGGCGGCGAATTAACCGGCGCGCAAATTGCCGGTTTTTTGATCGCCCTGCGTTGTAAGGGCGAAACCATCGAGGAAATCGCCGCCGCGGTATCGGTAATGCGTGAACTGGTACAGCGCGTGCCGGTACAAGGTCAACACGTAATCGATACTTGCGGTACCGGCGGCGATGGCGCGAACACTTTTAATATTTCCACCGCCGCCGCTTTTGTGGTGGCCGCCGCCGGCGGCAAAGTGGCCAAACACGGTAACCGTTCGGTATCCAGCCGTTGCGGGAGCGCGGATGTTTTGGAGGCGGCCGGCGTAAATCTGGATCTGCCCGCCGCCTTGGTTGCTGAAAGCATAAAAGAAATTGGCGTCGGTTTTTTGTTCGCGGCCAAACACCATAGCGCAGTCCGGCATACCGTCGCCGCCCGGAAGGAAATGGGTGTTAGAACCTTGTTTAATTTGCTCGGCCCGCTAGCCAATCCGGCCAATGCGCCATGCCAATTAATAGGGGTATTTTCCAGCTGCTGGCTGACGCCGGTCGCGGAAGTATTGAAAAAGCTCGCCAGCCGCCATGTTCTGGTCGTGCACGCCCGCGACGGCCTGGATGAAATCAGCATTGCTTCGGAAACCGATATAGCGGAATTAAAGGATGGCGAAATCCATCGCTATACGATTACGCCGGAGCAATTCGGCATGACGCGCGGCAAGCTTGAGAATCTGGCTGTTACGGATGCGGAAGCCAGTTTGCGGATCATTAAAGCCGTGCTGGATAATGAGCCGGGTTCGGCGCGCGACATAGTCGTTTTAAACGCCGGCGCCGCCATTTACGCTGCTGATTTAGCCGACAGCCTGCAGGCGGGCGTAATAAAAGCTGGGCAAGCCATAGCCAGCGGTGAGGCCAAGCAAAAATTCGCCCAGTTAATAGCCTTTTCAAAACAACATGCTTCTATTCAATAAGCGCCAAGGTTAGCTATCAATAGGTTATATTGTTGTTTAACTGTAACTATTCAGCGAATTTTAAACTAGCGTCAGCTATTCGGCTTTTGACGCCGGAGCGCCCAGCAGAGGACGCTGTGAATACTTCCCTGTAGCTTTCGCCCGGCCTCCATGCCGGTCAAACCTCTGCTAGGCGCTCCGGCGCCAAAAGCAAAGGTATTCAGCTATCGGCCAGCTTTTCAAAGTTAAGTCGCTCGGTGAATAGATACGTTAAACTTTAATTTTAATGTGCGCATAGATAAATTTTCCCTGCGCGGGAATTTCCATATAAACTTAGCGGCGCCGACTATAAACCGGTAATTTGCAAATAACTAGACTAAAATAAATGTCCGATTCCGCCGTAAAAAAAATGATTCTGGTTGATGGCTCGTCATTTCTGTTCCGCGCCTATCATGCCGTGCCTCCCTTGAGTAATGCGCAAGGCGAACCGACTAACGCCATTTACGGTGTATCCAACATGCTGCGCAAGTTGCTTAACGATCACGATACGCCTTATTTTACGGTTGTTTTCGACGCGCCGGGCAAAACTTTCCGGCATGATCTCTTCGACCAATACAAAGCCCACCGTCCGCCGATGCCGGATGACTTAAGAGCGCAAATCAAACCCCTGCACGATTTAATCCGGAATTTAGGTTTGCCGCTGGTTATCGAAGAAGGCGTGGAAGCGGACGACGTATTGGGCAGTCTGGCGCAAACCGGCGCCCAAGCTGGATTCCAAGTCATAATTTCCACCGGCGACAAAGATATGGCGCAGTTGGTTAACGAGCATATTACGTTGGAAAACACCATGACCGGCACAGTCCTGGATGTGCAGGGCGTGGAACAAAAATTCGGCGTTAAACCGTCGCAAATCATCGATTATCTGGCCTTGATGGGCGACGCGGTCGATAACATACCCGGCGTGCCGAAAGTCGGGCCTAAAACCGCCGCCAAATGGCTGCAGGAATACGGCAGCCTGGAAAACCTGCTGGCTAACGTCGAGCAAATTAAAGGTAAAATCGGCGATAACCTCAGGGAAAGCATGGCGTTTTTGCCGCTGTCGAAACAATTGACGACGATAAAGTGCGACGCCGCTCTCCATTATGGTTTTGAAGATTTAAAACGCCGCGCCCCGGATGTTGCGGCGCTCAAACAGCAATTGGGCGAACTTGGCTTTAGCAGTTGGCTAAAAACATTGAACGATCTCAGCGTTGAACAGCCCGGCGCCCAGAAAATACCGCAAACTCCGCCCCCACCTATAGACAGGGATTACCAAACCATACTCACCCGCCAAGACTTCGACATCTGGCTGGAAAAACTACGGCAAGCCGAGCTGTTCGCTTTCGATACCGAAACGACCAGCCTGAATTACAACGAAGCGGAAATCGTCGGCGTTTCTTTTGCGGTGACGCCAGGGCAAGCCGCCTATTTGCCGTTGGCCCACGAATACGCCGATGCACCGGCGCAACTGGATCGGAGGCAGTCCCTTTCCGCGCTGCAACCGCTGCTGGAAGACGCCAACAAACCAAAACTGGGGCAAAACCTTAAATACGACGCGCATGTACTAAACAATCACGGTATCCGCTTACGCGGCATTCGCCACGACACCATGCTGGAGTCATACGTATTAAACAGTACAGCCAGCAAGCACAATATGGATGACTTAGCCAAGCATTATCTGGGAATAGAAACCATCCATTACGAAGACGTGGCCGGCAAAGGCGCCAAACAGCTTGGATTTCAGGAAGTACCAATCGAACAGGCGGCCGAATACGCCGCCGAAGACGCCGATATCACGTTACGCCTGCATCGGACCTTATCCGAGCGCTTGCAACAGCATGAACGTTTATGGGATTTGTATCGGGGCATCGAAATTCCGTTAATCGACGTACTCACGCAAATCGAGGAAAACGGCGTCATGATAGACAGCGCCATGTTAGCCGAACAAAGCCTGGAGCTGGCGAACCGGATGCTAGGCATAGAGCAGCAGGCGCATGATCTGGCGGGTTCCGTATTCAATCTCGGCTCGCCGAAACAAATTCAAGAAATCCTCTATGACCGTTTAAAGCTGCCGGTATTAAAAAAGACGCCTAAAGGCCAACCGTCCACCGATGAATCGGTGTTGCAGGAATTAGCCGCCGATTATCCCTTGCCCAAGCTGATTCTCGATTTTCGCGGCATGAGCAAGTTAAAATCAACTTATACGGATAAGTTGCCGCAACAAATCCACTCGCGCACCGGCCGTGTACATACCTCTTATCATCAAGCGGTCGCCGCAACCGGGCGCCTATCATCTTCCGACCCGAATTTGCAGAATATTCCAATCCGTAGCGAAGAAGGCCGTAAAATCCGCCAAGCATTTATAGCGCCCGCCGGTTATAAAATAGTCGCCGCCGATTATTCGCAAATCGAATTGCGCATTATGGCGCATTTGTCAGGCGACAGCGGTTTGTCGGCGGCGTTTTCGCAAGGCGCCGATGTTCACAGCGCTACAGCCGCTGAAGTGTTTGAGGTAGACATTCATCAAGTTACCGCTGATTTACGCCGCTCCGCCAAAGCCATTAATTTCGGTTTAATTTACGGCATGTCCGCATTCGGTCTAGCTCAACAGTTGGGCTTACCGCGCAATCAAGCGCAAGCTTACATCGATCTTTATTTTAGCCGTTATCCGGGCGTAAAATGTTACATGGACGATATTCGTGAATTGGCTAAGCGGCAAGGCTATGTGGAAACTTTGTTCGGCCGCCGTCTGTATTTGCCGGAAATAAACTCCCGTAACCAAGCTTTACGCCAATACGCGGAGCGTACCGCTATCAATGCGCCGATGCAAGGCACTGCGGCGGATATCATCAAACGCGCTATGCTAGCCTGTCATGCCTGGATATACGAAAGCAGAGCCGATGTGAAGATGATCATGCAAGTACACGACGAACTGGTGTTCGAAGTGGCGGAAACCCAATTAGAGACCTGCATGGAAACCGTACGCGGCCTAATGTCCAACGCCGCCGAATTGAGCGTGCCTTTGCTGGTGGATGTCGGCAGCGGCGCGAATTGGGATGAAGCCCATTAGTCGCCGCCATGTTTATTGATTGCGACGCCTTAATCCCCGTCCGGGCTGGCGGCCGCGGCTGCCTAAGCAAATCTCGGGCTATCAGGGTTTGCTGGCATGGATGATCTTATGAGCGAACGCATTTTGTTTTTAACCGGAAAACTGGCCGAAAAGCAATTAAGACAAATTCTTGCCGCCATGGAGCCGGCATTCAGTTACCGTATAGTGGAAATGGGCGTTAAAGTGGCGGCTTTGATGACCACTGAGATGATAGGACGCCGTTTGAAGGATACGTTCGGAGCTACCCGTATTGTAATACCCGGGCGCTGCCGGGGCGATCTGGCGGCTTTATCACGGCTGTTGGGCGTGGTAGTGGAGCGCGGCCCGGAAGAAGTGAAAGATTTGCCGGAGTATTTTGGTCAAAAAGCCATGGATTACGATTTAAGCGTCTATCAGACCAAAATATTCGCCGAAATTGTCGACGCCCCTTTTTTAAGTATTGATTCGATTCTGGAAAGAGCAAACTACTATCAGGCTAACGGCGCTGATGTAATTGATATCGGCTGCCAGCCCGGCGTGGCTTTTCCGCATTTAAGCGAATGTATTAGCAGCCTGAAATTAGCCGGTTTTAAAGTGAGTATCGATTCCTTGGACACTGACGATCTGATTACCGGCGGTAAAGCCGGCGCCGATTATATGTTAAGCCTGACCAGTAAAAGTTTATGGGTCGCCGAGGAAGTAGCCGCCACTCCGATTTTGATTCCCGATCAGCATGGCGAATTGAGTTCGCTGGACATATGCATCCGGACATTACAGGCGAAGAATCGGCCTTTTATCGTCGATCCGATTTTAGACCCGATCCATTTCGGTTTTACGGAGTCCATAGTACGTAACCACGGTTTCCGGCAACGTTATCCGGAAGTGGAAATGATGTTAGGCGTTGGCAATATCACCGAGTTGACGCATGCGGACACCTGCGGGATGAACGCGTTGCTATTGGGTATTTGTTCGGAATTGAATATCAACCATATTTTGGCGACGGAAGTCAGCCGGCACGCCTGCCGGGCAATTCGCGAAGCAGACCGCGCCCGCCGCATCATGTACGCGGCCAAACAACATAATGGCCTACCCAAACATATTGCCGCCGATCTGCTGACTATTCATGATACTTCGCCTTTCCCTTATCGTCAGGACGAAATCGAAGCCTTGGCTGCCGAAATAAAAGATCCGAGCTATCGCGTCCAAACCAGCAGCAACGGTTTACATGTATTCAATCGGGACGGTTTTCATACAGCTCAAGATCCATTCGATTTATATCCTGAGTTGCATGTGGAAAATGACGGCGGGCACGCTTTTTATCTGGGCGTGGAGCTTGCCCGCGCTGAAATTGCTTGGCAATTGGGTAAACGCTACACGCAGGATCAGCGTTTAAACTGGGGCTGCGCCGAAAACGCCGTAGAATCGAAAGTGGATATGCACACGTTTAAACCAGCGGGCAGCACCTTAACAAAACCTAAAAGACATGAATAAAATCGGCTTAAATCCGCCAGCGGCCCAATATAACCGACAGTTTGCCAAATGAAGCACATTACTCTTCTTATCAAACTGATAGAATTATTTATTAATTAGGTTTTTTGGCTGTGAGTTTTACGCGGTTTATACATTGCTATGTGCAAAGCCAGTGGGCAGTTTTGTTAACGCCATTGAAGCCAAAATCTAAAACCTTGGGATTTGGGTATTGCTGAGGCTCTACCGGAGAGAGCCTGCATCAAGTTTTAGGCAGGTATTTACAGCGTCCTCCACCAGGCAAACCGGTTACAAAAATCGTGAATATTCAATAATTTAATTATTCGCGATCTTTAAAGTTATATGCATAGATAGCCCTCCGGCAGAGGGGACTTTCATCTTTACTTAGCGGCATGCACTGATGAGCAAATTTAATTTCGACCAAGTATTCGAACGGCGAGGATCCGATAGCGAGAAATGGCGCGCTTTCGGGAAGGGCGTGTTACCGTTATGGGTAGCCGACATGGATTTTATGGCTCCCCCGGAAGTCATACAAGCTCTGCAAACACGCATAGCTCACGGTATATTCGGTTATGGCGGGGTAACCGCCGAATTATCTGCCGTGATCTGCAATCGGCTTTGGGAGCGGTTTAAATGGGCGGTCACACCTGATCAGTTAGTGTTTTTACCTGGATTGGTAAGCGCGCTGAATGTAGTTTCCAAAGCCGTTTGTCCGCCTGGCGGCGGCGTATTGGTGCAAACGCCGGTCTATCCGCCTTTTTTAAGCGCGCCGATTTACCAAGGCTTAAAACTGGATATAGCGGAATTAGAGGTTATCCATAGCGGCCCGACTCTAAATTACACGATAGATTACAATACTTTTGTGCAAGCCATACAACCGCATACCCGGCTATTCATGTTATGTAATCCGCATAATCCGGTAGGGCGTTGTTATAGCCGCGAGGAATTGACGCGTCTGGCCGAGATCTGCCTACGCCATGACTTGATCATTTGTTCGGATGAAATTCATTGTGAGCTGATTCTTGACGATTCCGAACACATACCGATTGCAACCTTGGCTCCGGAAATAGCCGAATGTTGCATAACATTGATGGCGCCCAGCAAAACATTTAACATAGCCGGACTTTACTGCGGTTTCGCAATCATTCAGAATCCCGGTTTGCGTGAACAAATCCGCCAAACAGCTCAAGGACTTGTTCCGAACATCAATGTATTAGGACTGACCGCGGGGTTAGCCGCTTATTCGGCGGATGACGGCTGGCGTCAGGCTTTATTGGCCTACCTAAAAGTTAACCGCGATTATCTGGTATCCTATATAGCCGAGCATTTGCCCATGCTGCAAACCACGATTCCGGAAGGCACTTACTTAGCTTGGCTGGACTGTAACGCGGCGGATATTAACGGTAATCCACAGAAGTTTTTTTTAAAACACGCCCGGGTGGCGTTGAACGACGGTGAAGACTTCGGGCAAAACGGCGCCGGCTATGTAAGGCTTAATTTCGGCTGCCCGCACAGCCTTTTAGAGCAGGCGTTGGAGCAAATGCGGGAGGCGTTAACCTAATGTTTTTTTACGTTTGCGATACATTTCAAATACCATAATCGCAAGCAGCAGCCAAAAACTCACCAAAGGCCCGACGACGCCATCATAATTACTAACCAGAAATTGGTAATCCGCATGCGGATTCAGATTACATAAATCCTTACTGGTTTTGATTTGCCAGACCCAACCGCAGTGGCAGCCTATGCATAGCCCTAGACTGTCTGGGATCCGCGTCCTGATAACAGCCAGAAATACACCGACTATAAATAACGACAACAAGGCGCCGGCGATAGCTGGATTCAGCCAATTTCCAAAAGCCTCCAGAATTAATTGAAAACCGCCGCCGAAACTTAACTCCGGATAGGAAATCGAGGATTTACTTTTCAGAAAATGTAATGCGGCGTAGTAAAACGAGCTAATCAGTATGGCGGCGGTAGTAGTGAATTGTCGCCGGAACGCGGTTAAAAGCAAGCCGCGGAACAACATTTCTTCAAAAAAAGCGATTAATAGCGCCAGAATCAAGGCCAGACTGATTTTGCCGGCTAGTTTACCGGCTGTCCAGTTTTGCCCCTCATCGAAAACATGCACGTCCAGGGCATATAGAATCAGCAGCATCGGCAACAGCGTCACTATAGATAGCGCCAATCCTTGCCATATTTGTTTAAAAAAAATAGCCGGCGGCGCAAAACCGAAATCCCGCCATTGCAAACGCAAGTATTTTTTTAACGGAAAAATACATAAAATCAACAATAATTGGGTTATTTTACCGATCAGTTTGTCGACGCCCAAAATATCGCCGGTCAATATTAGCAAGCCGTAGCTCAACACACTGGCTAGAACGATAAGGCCGGCCAACCCTGCCAAAGGCAGCAGGGCGTAAAAGACTGCCCGCATTACTTAAAATCCCCCCAGAGCGTTTGCACGGCGGCCAATGCGCTTATCACGGCGGTTTCAGTGCGCAATATCCGTCCACCCAAGCGAACCGGAATAAAGCCGGCCATTTTCACGCTCTGGCGCTCCTGCTCGCTGAATCCGCCTTCGGGCCCGGACAACAGCGTGATCCTGCTGGTTTGCGGCGGAAAATCGTCTAGCGTTTGCTCCGCAAAAGGATCAAGAAACGCTTTCAAATCCGTTTGCAGGGTCGCCCATTCATCCAGATCGCTGATCTCACCAAGTTCCGGAAGGCGGGTGCGTCCGGATTGTTCGCAAGCATGCAGAATAATATTGCGCCAGTGTTGTAAGCGTAGCTGTTTTTTATCATCGTTAAATTTAATGACGCAACGTTCCGTTATTAGCGGCGTCAGATGATTTACGCCCAGCTCCACGGCTTTTTGCACGGCCCAATCCATGCGGTCGCCACGGGAAATACCGACGCCTAATTTTATTGTTAAAGGTGATTCAACATCACGATCTATATAAGTTTCAATCCGCACTCGCACGGTTTTCCGATCTATTCCGGTAAGCAGACAGCGAAACTCTCCGCCGGCGCCGTTAAAAAGGACTATCGGCTGTTGCGCTTTCAAACGTAAAACTGTACGCACATAGTGCGCAACCTCTTCGTCAAGAAGGATATTTTGACCGGCTTGCAAAGGCTGGTCTACATAAAGCCGCGAAATTCGCATCAGTCTTGCACAGCAAGTTGTATTCCCTGCCAAGCGACTTCGGCCATTAATGCGATTTCCTCTTCGGTGATTACATAAGGGGGCATAAAGTAAATGACGTTACCCAAAGGTCGTAATAATACTCCGCGGCTTAAAGCATGGCGATAGACTTTCAAACCGCGGCGTTCTCGCCAGGGATAAGCTAAGCGTTTTTGTTTGTCTTTAATGAGTTCAATGGCTAGAATCATGCCGGTCTGCCTGACTTCCGCGATATGCGGATGTTCCGCAAAGCCGCTGGATGCTTTGGCCATGGCCGCCGCCAAACCGCGATTGCGTGCAATTACGTTTTGCTGTTGGATCAATTCTATCGTGGTTAACGCCGCGCGGCAGGCTAGCGCATTACCGGTATAGCTATGCGAGTGTAAAAACCCGCTCTGATTTTGGTAATCGTCAAAAAAGGCCTGATAAACGTCTTCTGTAGTCATGACCGCGGATAACGGCAAATAGCCGCCAGTCAGCCCTTTGGATAAACACATAAA
>JBEKBU010000174.1:0-9201 GCA_050015235.1 Methylomonas sp.
ATTTCCAAAGGCTACGACGCGATCATAGCCCCGGACGCCGCAATTGCTTATCAATTGCTGGAAAGCGATCATCACCGCTTTCAGGCCATACTGCTCGATCGGAATTTACCGGATTTTGATGGCGTGGATTTATTACGGAAAATCAAGGCTATACCAAAAATGAGCCAGATTCCCGTTATCATGGAAACCTCCGATGATCATACCGACAGCATCCGCGAAGGCATGGAGGCGGGCGCTTATTATTATCTTATTAAACCTATACACGCCGAATTACTCATCAGCATCCTCACGGCCGCTATCTCACAATACCGGGAAAGCCAGGAGTTGCAATCGGCTGTCAGACAAGTTGAAGAATCTTTGTATTTGCTTGATCAAGCCGTATTTTTTTTAAAAACGCTGGAGCAGGCGCGGAATCTGGCGAAAACCCTTGCTCAAGCTTGCCCGGATCCCGGTAAAGTAGTCGTTGGGTTGCAGGAATTGCTTATCAATGCGGTGGAGCATGGAAATTTAAGCATCAGCTATGCCGATAAAACGCGGTTAATGCTTGATAGCAAGTGGCAGGAAGAAGTGCAGCGCCGTCAAAGCCTGCCTGAATATTTTAGCCGGCGGGTTAGAATCACATTCCAGCGCGGGACTGATTTTATTCGGATTATCATTCAGGATCAAGGCAATGGTTTTGACTGGCGGCAATTTTTGGAGCTTGATCCTGAACGGGCTTTCGATCCGCATGGACGGGGCATAGCTTTGGCAAAAATGATCAGTTTTGATTCATTGGAGTATCAAGGTAACGGCAATACCGTGGAGTTAGGCATAAAATGCCCATGAACCGGTTAAATAAACCAAGGCTCACTCTCTTACCAGAATCTGAATTTTCCGGTATCCAGATGCACAAAATCGGATTCGGGGTAGTAACCCACGCCGCCGGCGCGCATCGATAACGCCGCATTACGGATATATCGGCTATCCACGCCTTCAACACGGATGTCGATGGCCCGGCCTTGCATATGCAGACTATGCACGGCGACGCCGGCGCTTTCGTTATGTAAGCGACTATTGGTGTAGGGCGAACGATACCCGGAGATAATATGGAAAGGCCGGTTTTTCAACCCTAGTATCAGTTTTAAGTCATGCAATTGGTCGAGTAAACCGACATCGATCGGATAAATGTCATCGGTACGGAAATCACGCAAAAGGTGATTGATTTCCCGTAAAGCGGATTTGATATAACGGTCTGTATCAAAATAAGTTAATTTCAGCTTGTCGCCAGTGTGCGTGTGTTCGAACGCCAAGGTTTTATGTACGGGAAAACGTCCTTTAGACGCATGTGCGATGGCTGGCGCCCCCAGAGACAACAAAGCGCCACAAGCCAGATGTTTTATGAACCGGCGTTTGGAGATCAGCTTATCGCTGTCGTCGCCGACTTGACTTTCTAAAATACGTTGTAACATCAATCAATCCTCTGACTCAGATTAATTCGGTTTGATCAGCTAACAGCAAATTCGGTATATAATGCCGTGAAAATTCGCAAACGGCTTTTTTGTAAATTATCGCTTTAATCAATTAAGTATCACAAAGTTCACATAACAGTCATAATTATAACAGCATTTGAATTTTAAACCAAAGGCATGAGCTTGTGCGCGGCTGCTATTGATTTCATTTAATTTTTTTTACCGTATTCTAACGCCATAAACAAAAATTTTATTTAACGACACAGAGATGATTGATAAGGAACGCCTAACGGCAACGCTAGAAGGGGGATACGCGCTAATCATTAAATTCTCCAGCCGGCGGGAAAATATTTACATTAATACGCCTGACTTTAGTCTGGAATATATTGCAGCGGGAATAGGACACGGGAAGAAAATAAAATGACAGAATGGTCAGAAGGCTACATTGCCGAAATCGATTACACTTTCGGTTATTATCAGGAACTGAATCCGTTACGCATTAATTTGGCTTTTTTACAGGCCGGTTTAGCCGTACCGCAAGTGGCTACAGCTTGCGAGCTTGGTTTCGGTCAAGGTCTAAGCGCCAATATACACGCTGCCGGCTCGGCTGTTGAATGGCTGGGCACCGATTTTAACCCTGCTCAAGCATGCTTTGCGAAGGAATTGGCCGCCACATGCGGCAGTAACGCCCAATTTTACGACCAATCTTTTTCCGAATTTTGCCTCCGCGAGGATTTGCCGGATTTCGATTATATCGGCCTGCACGGCATTTGGAGCTGGATTTCAGATGAAAACCGCGCAATAATCGCCGATTTTATCCGCCGCAAACTGAAAGCGGGAGGCGTGCTTTATATTAGTTATAACACCACGCCAGGTTGGTCGGCGTTACTGCCGTTAAGGGATTTGCTGACGGAACATGCGGAGCTGATAGGCGCAAGCGGCGGCGGAATAGTGCCGCGCATTAACGGAGCGCTGGAATTCGCCGATCAATTGTTGGCGGTTAATCCGGCCTACGGCAGATCAAATCCGCAAATTGCGGAACGTTTGAAACTAATGAAAGATCAGAACCGCAATTATATTGCGCATGAGTATTTTAACCGTGATTGGAAACCCATGTCGTTTTCGCGCGTCGCCGATTGGCTGACGCCGGCAAAGGTAAAATTTGCCTGTTCGGCTCATTTTCTAGATTTTTTTGACAATGTTAACCTTACCCAACAACAGCAATCTTTAGTAAACACTCTTCCGGACACGTATTTCCGGGAAACGGTCCGCGACTATATCATCAATCAGCAATTCCGCCGCGATTACTGGATTAAAGGCGCCCGCCGGCTTAAATCGCTGGAACAGATGGAGGCCCTGCGTAGCCAACGCGTGCTTTTAACCGCGACTCGGGACGAAATTAGCCTGAAACAAACCGGCGCCGTTGGAGAAATTAACTTGTCTGAAGCCGTTTAAAATCCGATTCTGGATCAATTGGCCGATCATCAAATCAAATCCCTTGCTCAATTGGAGCAAGCCGTCAAACCGGCCGGCATAAATTTTCAGCAACTCACTCAAGCAGTCATCGTACTGGCCGGCATCGGAAAATTAACGGCCGTACAGGAACAGAACCTCATTGCCCAAGCCAAAAAGAAAACCGATAAACTTAACAAATACATAATACAGCAGGCCGTTTATAGCGGCGATTTAAACTATCTCGCCAGTCCCGTCACCGGCGGCGGCATTCAGATCGGGCGCTTTCAGCAATTATTTTTAATGGTGTCGCACCAAGGAAAAAAACAACATAGGGAGTGGGCGGAATTTGTCTGGCAAATTCTTGAGGCGCAAGGCCAAAAAATCATTAAAGACGGTAAGCCTTTAGAAACCCGCGAACAACATTTGGCCCAAATTGAAGAACAAGCCGTCAATTTCTCCGCGAAACAATTACCCATATTACGGTCTTTGCAGATAGTTTAAGTTGCAGCTTTCCGATAGCCGCCATGCATGATTCCGAATAGCTTGCCTAAGCGGTGATATTGAATGCGTTTCACGTGTACCTTTCTTATATATTCGATTTAACATAATATACATTATGCGAAGTCACATACTATCCGCTTACGTTCTCGATTCAGGTTTTAATCAAGTCATTCATGAAAACGGCTTGGTTGATAATCAGCCAACAATTTTCTTAGTATTTCAATATTGACTGGTTTTACCAAGTGTTCATCGAAGCCGGCGGCGCGGGATTTTTTACGATCCTCCGGCTGTCCATAGCCCGTCAAAGCAATGAGCAAGGTTCGCTCATGCCCGTTGCTACTACGTAGCGCTTGCGCAACCGAATAGCCGTCCATCTCCGGTAAACCGATGTCTAACAGGATCACATCGAGCTGCTCCGATCGAGCTATTTCGAGTGCGGCGGAACCGTTATTGGCTATCCGTATCTTATGACCGTCGATTTCCAGCAGGATGGCCAGACTTTCGGCTATATCTTGATTATCTTCCACCACTAGGATGCGAAGTTTTTGAAGGTTCCGGACGCTAACGGCCGTAGTGAAAGCCGTCACGGGTTTTGGAACAATAAGCCTAGGCAGCCGGATCACAAATTCGCTGCCTAATCCCCGGCCCGAGCTGAATGCCCGCACTTCGCCGCCATGTTTTTCAACCAGGCTTTGGACTAAGGACAATCCGATACCCAAGCCGCCTTGGGAGCGGTCAAGGTCGCGTTGGGCCTGGTAAAACAGATCGAACAAGTTGGATAAATCAGCGTGATCAATGCCGCATCCGTTATCGGATATACGGATGCGGACATCGTCTTCCGATAGATCGGCCGACAAGCTGATATGCCCACCCTCTTCAGAGTACTTGGCCGCGTTATTGATAAGATTGGATATGACCTGCGCCAGCCGAATCCGGTCGCCTTCGACCCACAAGGGCTCCGATGGCAACGCCATGGAGAATTTCTGCCGGCGGTTGTCAATCAGCGGCTGGTTGATCTCCATTGCCGGTTGAATGAAGTCCCGTATTTCTAGCGCTTCTTTCTTTAGTTCGACTAAACCCCGACTGATACGGGAGACATCCAGCAGGTCGTCCACCAGCCCTATTAGATGTTTAATTTGGCGGTCGATGATTTCGGTGCACCAAGTTATTCGGGATGGATCCGTGTTTGCTTGTTTCATGATCTCCACGGCGTTGCTGATCGGCGCCAAGGGATTGCGGAGTTCGTGAGCGAGCATGGCCAGGAATTCGTCCTTGCGCCGGTCGGCGACTTTTAGTGCTTGCTCCGCCTCTTTACGTTCGGTAATGTCGATCATGACGCCGTAACAGCGGAGCGGCTGTTGGTTCAGACCATATTCAAATTCTCCACGCGCTTGTAGCCAGCGTATGGTCCCGTCAGGCCAGAGTGTACGGAATTCGGTGTTATAGACCGAGCCTTCCGCCATGCAACGCTGAATATTGGCTTGCACGGCGTTGATGTCGTCGGAATGCACCCTGTTAATCCAGGCCTGATAGGAGGGTATAACCTCCCCTGGTTCGTAACCCATCATCCGGTAGTGCATCTCGTTCCAGATAACTTCGCCGCTCGGCACATGCCAATCCCAAGTGGCCATACGCGCCGCCGCAAGCGCCAGGCGTAAACGTTCCTCTTGTTGACGCAAAGCCAGTTCCGATCTTTTCCGCTCGCTGATGTCTGTAATGAAGGAATAGAAATAGGCCGGACTCCCCTCTGAATCGGTCGCAAGGTGCACCAATAACTCAATAGGAACCCGGCTACCGTCTTTTTTGATATATTCCTTTTCGTAACGCACCGGTTGGCCTTCACGTTGCAGTTCCAGCAAATGATGCTGTTCAATGTCCCGCCATTCCGGCGGAGTAAGCGCCATGATCCAATCAAGCGCTCTCAATTCGTCGCCGCTGTATCCGGTCAGCCTCTCGAAAGCGGCGTTGATCAGCCCAAGACGCCCGTCAGGATAACCCACGCCAAATGGCTGAGAGGACATCTCAAGGATTTTTGCCAGGAACTCGTTCTGCTGTTGGCTATGTCGCAGCGTCTCTTCCGTGCGCTTGCGCTCCGAAATGTCACGGACAATCTTCGATGCGCCGATTATCCTTCCCCCATTATCCTTTATGGGCGAAACGGTCACCGACACGTCGATTTGCCGGCCATCTTTAGCGACCCGCACCGTTTCATAATGTTCGATGCGCTCGCCGGCCGACAGTCTTTGCAGAATAAGATCTTCTTCGGCTTGCATTGCCACGGGAATCAACAGAGTGACCGGTTTACCTATGGCCTCCGAAGCCGGATAGCCGAACAGCCGCTCAGCCGCCGCATTCCAGTTGCGGATCACGCCGTTTAGATCCTTGGCGAGAATGGCGTCGTCCGAGGATTCGACGATTGCCGACAATTGCATCCGCGCTTGTTCGGCATGCTTTCGTTCACTGATATCGACGAGGGTGATAACGATACCGTCGACTTTCCCGCGCGTCGTCCGGTAGGGGGATATCCGCTTCAGGTAGTAAAGTTCGCTGTCCAGTGTCGTCACTTCCCGCTCGGCAAAGGGTTGGCCCGCCAGCACTTTCTCTGCATCCATGGCGAGGGTAGACCAGTCGATCTTGCCGGCAAAGTGCCGAAACGGCCGTCCGATGTCTGCCGCATTCAGATTTAAGATTGCGGCTGTGGCCGGGGTAAAACCCTTTAAATTTAACTGCCGGTCAAGAAACAGAGTAGCGATCTCGGAGCTGGTCAGCAGGTTCTCCATATCGCTATTGGTTTTGTTGAGTTCTTCTAATTTATTTTGCAACTCGGCGTTAACGGTCGCCAGCTCTTCATTTAACGTCTGCAACTCCTCTTTGGAAGTCTCCAGTTCCTCGTTGGTCGATTGCAGTTCTTCGTTGGCGGACTGGAATTCTTCATTGATCGACATGAGCTCTTCGTTGGCCGACAGGTATTGCTCGTTGGAGCTTTCAAGTTGCTCGGTGGTGGACAGGAGTTGCTCGCTGGTCACCCGCAGTTGCTCTTCCAGTTGGCGAACCAGCATATCCCTGGACGATTCTTCGTCGCAACGCGCGGAATCAGCGCCGTCCGCCAATGGTGTCGCCGGCGGCTGGACGGTTGGCTCAAAAACGACCATTGCCAGCGTACCGGTTGTTAATGGCGTTTTTAGCGGCTCAACCAGTACGTTGACTGTCATCTCGCCATCACTGTCTTCAACTTTTATTCCCTTGAACACGATCTGTTTCTGCTCGGCGAAAGCCTTATGAATCGCGGCCCGCAAAGCCGGCCGCAAAGCCGCCTTAGCTTTGCTCAGCACATTCCTCGTCGGTTCGCCGACCGGATCTTCCAGAACGCCTTTGGTGCTGTTGATAATATGCGCGATCTGGTATTTTTCGTCGACCAGAATGCATGGTGGAGAATAACGCTCCATGAGGATCTTTTCAGCGACCTCGCCGATATTCGGCCGTAAGGATTCGGCCGACGTCGGCGGTCGTCCCGTTCTAAAGGTACTACGCGTGGGAGAAGGATAGGAAAAGGCGATATCTGAACGCCCCTCGCCGCTTAAACGTTTGAAGATTTTCCATTTTTTGTCGATGGTAGCGAACAATTCCGATGAACGCCCCACTGTTTCCGAACTGCCAAGGAACAGAACGCCTTCCGGTTTGAGCGCTTGGTGGAACAGGGCGATCAGCCGCTTCTGCATATCCGGGTTTAGGTAAATGAGGAAGTTGCGGCAGACCAATAGATCAAGCCGCGAGAACGGTGGATCTTTGATCAGGCTCTGCTGAGCAAAGACCACCATCTCCCGTATCGGCTTAATTACCTGCCAACGTCCCTCGCCACCGATAAAATAGGCCTTCAGCCGCTCCTCGCTCACATCCTCTTCAATATTGCCGTCGTAATTTCCTGCCCGGGCCTGAACGATTGCCGACTCGTCTATGTCGGTAGCGAATATCAACACTTTGGTGTCGAGCTTGTGCTCATCCAGATATTCTTTGATCAGGATGGCCATGGAGTAGGCTTCTTCGCCGGTGGAGCAGCAGGCATGCCAGACCCGTAGCTGCTCGGCGGCGTTTTTATTTGCAAGGAGTTGCGGGAGGATATCCCGGCGGAGCGTGGCGAACGCCTCCGGATCGCGGAAAAAACTGGTTACGCCGATAAGGATGTCCTGGCTGAGGGCATGCGCCTCTTGAGGGTTTTCCCGAAGAAGGGCGATATATTTTCCTATTCCTCCAACCGCATTGACCGACATCCGCCGTTCGATACGGCGGATGACGGTATTGGTTTTGTAAGCACTGAAATCGTGGCCGGTCTCATTTCTGACGAGACTGCAGACGGTAGCCAGATTCTCGTCCGACGTAGCAAAATAACAGGCTTGCGCGGGGAGAGCGCAATAACCGTGCGAGATTTCGGCGATCTTCATCGCTATCTCGGCGGCCGGCAAAATCAGATCGGCAAATCCCCTGTCAATGACGCTTTTGGGCATGGCGGGATATTCGGCGGAACTAGGCTCCTGGGCAATCACTAATCCACCGGCCGCCTTGATTTTTTTTGCCCCTTCGGCGCCGTCGCAACCGGTGCCGGAGAGTACTACCGCTATTATCCTTTTGCCAGGCTGTTCGGAAAGTGTGTGGAACAAGCGGTCTATTGGGTAATGCGCGCCATTGCGCTCATCGGGAATTTCCAGATGTAGCCTGTCATCCTTCACGGCCAAGTTTCTGCCAGCCGGAATCACATAAACCTTATTCGGTTTAATTAGCATAATCTCTTCGGCTGTCAGTACTTCCATGGCGGTATAGCGGCTCAACATCCCGGCTAAAAACGACGGCCCCTCCGGTGGCAGGTGCATAATCACCAGAAATGATAGGTCGCGATCGATGGGCATGGTGGCGAACATTTGTTCCAGCGCAGTCTGGCCTCCAGCGGATGCGCCGATGCCGACCACAATGCAAGGCCTATCCGTATCGGCCGTTTCCTCACTTTCCGCTTGTACAGGGGCGGCATTTGCCGTCGCAGTCATTTCGTTTTTTGGCACAATCTTCATGCTGTCTTAAGGTTAGAGAATACTCATCATAATAAAATAATCATAACTATTCAGCGAATTTTAAGATAGCGTTAGCTATTCGGCTTTTTGGCGCCTGGCGGAGGACGCGGTGAATACATCCCTGTGGCTTTCGACACAAAAAAGAGACGCACCACATTTAATTTTTTAGTGGTGCGTCCCAATAAAAGCTAATAAGACACACGAGGATATTTTCTGAATGCCTGGTTGATTTGCATCTCACATTGTAATAACATTGTTATTATTTTCTTTACCAAGAGCTGCGAATGCGTACTCATTTAAGAAAAATAGGTAACTCGCGTGGATTAATCATTCCCGCCGCCCTGTTGGAAGCATGCAATATAGGCGAAGAAGTGGATATGCGTATTGAAGGCAAATCCTTGGTCATTGAAGCGTTGCATGCGCCTCGCCAAAACTGGTTTTCAGGTTATCAGGCTGAAACGGATGACGAATACTGGCCTACTCTGCCGGACGACGAGGAGAATGGGGAATGGGAATGGTAAAACGCGGCGAGGTATATTGGGTCAATCTAGATCCTGCTGTTGGTACGGAAATAAAAAAAACGCGCCCTGCTCTGGTCGTTTCTCCTGATGATCTAAATGCGGTATTGCCAAGAATTATTGTAGCGCCTTTAACCTGCAAAGGTCAGCCGCTTGGATGTCGGCCGGAAGTCGATTTTGACGGGCATGACGCGCGAATCTTGCTCGATCATATTAGAG
>JBEKBU010000175.1:0-9200 GCA_050015235.1 Methylomonas sp.
TTCATTGACGTGTAACCTCATGATTCGTGGTGAATGTTCCCCTCCTAGGAGGGCTTGAGGTTACATTTTATATTCAATTAAATCGTAGGGGTTTTCTCCGCGTTAGCGGCTTCGTCCAACAAGCGAATCAAGCCGCTTTTTTCCATCCGGAATTATCATCCTTAAATATTTTCTTCTCCTGTCCTTGTTCGTCGATATCCCTGATTCTGGCTATAAGCCGTTGTATGCCTGTGGGTTCGCCGTAAAATTCAGCAACGCAAGCTCTTAATAGCCTATCGGCCCATTTCGGGACGTGTCCGGTTTTTTCCCAGCGGGCGACAGCTTGTTCTTCATTGCCGAGCAAGTCCGACAGCGCTTTTTGAGATAAATCCAGTTCCTTGCGTAAAAATCTAAATTCTTTTCCGGTCAGGGTCGGTTTATTGAAAATCAAGTCGTGAGCGATGGCTTTATGTAGACCCACGGTATCGGAGATCGATACGCATTCGCCATATTCTTCGTCATTAATAATCGAATATCCATTTTCCAGCCAGATATTATTTAATCCGCAGCTTTTATAGTGATGCATAACAACCCCTTATTAGCTAAAACACCGTAACAATTACCGTATAAACACGGTTGTCATTAAATTTTATGGCAACCGCCACGGAAACAACGTTTCCAGCCGTATAATGTTCAATAGTTAATCTAAAATCGCCTTTAACATCTCGATATGGCGACTCCGTTATCCTGCCCTTAGTCAGGCATTTTAAGATTTGCAGCCTAGTGATATTTCGTTCCACCATGCGTTGTTCCGCGTGTTTTGAAAAATAGACGCGTTTATCATCCGTAGCGCAATCACGTAAAATACTTAACGCATCGTTATCAGTCATTTTAAGGAATTTTACATTCGACATACCTATTATTTTAATAGGTAAAATAGGTATTGCAATAGAGCGTTGCAAATAAATTCAAATCGCCGCATTCGTTACGAATTTCTCGATTTAAATTGGGCGTAAATTGTTTTTGGCGCCGTTTCAAAATACTTAAACAGCGCTGGGCATAACCATCCTTCCATATCCAGTTCCTTAAGATAGTACCAATTACCGCCTTGGTCTTCACGCCGCCATTCGAATTCGACTTGGTGGCCATGGACTGGGCCCGAAGAAAATAAAAGAATAAAACCATTTTTGGCATCCGGAATGTTCGCCACCATTTTTTCAATAATGTCGTCCGCTCCGGACACAAAAGGTTCTTGCACAAGGCCGACTCTCTCGTCGTCAAAAACCCACATAGTAAGATATTTATATGGCTGTATTACATTAATTGCGTTCATAATATTTCCCGATTAGCCATTAGCCGAAATTGTCAATCTAACATGAAAATCCTGAGCAGACTCCTAGATAATTCCAAACATATTCTGATCAGCTGGCTATTTTTACGCGGCCTGGCGCTGATATATTTTGCGGCCTTTGCTTCCATGGCGGTGCAGATTGACGGCTTAATCGGCGAAAACGGCATTTTGCCCGTCCAATCCGTATTGGCGATTATAGCCCGCTATTTCCCGGACGATAAATACATTGCTTTCCCTACGCTGTTTTGGCTGGATGCTTCGGACCGGACGCTATTGCTGGTCTGTTACGCCGGCATGCTCGGCGCCGCGCTGTTGTTAAGTAATTTAGCCGACAGACCGGCGTTAATTCTTTGTTATGGCCTCTACCTGTCAATTTCGGTGGCGGGCCAGGATTTTACCTCTTTCCAATGGGATGCTTTATTGCTCGAGGCCGGATTTCTCGGCCTGTTTCTGACCTGGGGTTCGGCGATAGCGGTTTATTGTTACCGCTGGCTGATCGCGCGCTTTATGTTCATGGCCGGCGTAGTGAAACTGGCGAGCGGCGATCCGGCCTGGCTAAATTTGACGGCCCTGAATTATCATTACCTGACGCAGCCGTTACCGACGCCCTTGGCGTACTACGCCCATTATTTGCCGCAATGGTTTGGCGAAGCGTGCGTGGCAGGCGTCTTTATCGTCGAAATTATCGTCCCGTTTTTTGTGTTTTTGCCGCGCCGTTTCCGCTTGATCGCCGCCTGGAGCTTTATCCTGCTGCAGTTCAGCATTATCCTGACCGGCAATTACAATTTCTTTAATTTGCTGACGATACTCATCTGCCTGTTTTTATTCGACGACCGGGATATCGGGAAAATATTGCCGGCGCGGCTAATTAACGCCCTCAAGCGAAAACAACCTAGCCCCGGCCCTACCGCCCATGCTATCGCCGCCCTTTGGCTGTGTGCGGCGTTTTTGGTCAATGCGGCTTACATCTGGATTTATCAAGTAAGGCAGCCTATCGTTTCGCCGTTAAAAAACCTGGCGCAACTCGCTTCGGAATTTTCGCTGATCAATAATTACGGCCCTTTTGCGGTCATGACGAAGGAACGGCATGAAATTATCGTGCAAGGTTCGAATGACGGCGAGAACTGGCTGACTTATCAATTTAAATATAAGCCTGGGAGGCTTGAGCAAAAGCTGGGCTGGATTATTCCCCATCAACCCCGGCTGGATTGGCAGATGTGGTTCGCCGCCTTGGATAAGCCGACTATGGACGCATGGTTTGTACGGTTTATATTGAAATTGCGGGAAGGCTCGCCGCGGGTGCTTGCATTATTGGCCGAAAATCCTTTCCCGGAAAAACCGCCTGTGTATGTACGGGCGCTTTTATACCGGTATTTTTATACCACGCCCGAGCAGCGCGCGGCTAGCGGCGAGATTTGGCGGCGCGAATATTTGGGGGTTTATTGGCCAGCCAACAACGGTTATTAGCTAGACTTGTTAAGATTTGCCGCCTATTGATATTTCGCTCCAGCATGCCTTGTTCTGCGTGTCAGGTGAAATATCGCCAGGCACTAATTCAAGTAAGCGCACCGACACCGAATGGCCCACGACGATCAGCTCGCCAATCGAAATCGGCAGCTTGAAGCGGCGGGGGCCGGCGCTGCCGGGATTGACGAACAGCACGCCATTGCTCTCGCTGATCCTTGGCTTATGCGAGTGGCCGGAGACGACGACGCGGACGCCGGCGGCCGGCGGGTCGATTCGCAGGTCGGCGAGATCGTGGATGACATATATAAAAACGCCGCCCAATTGCAGGAGCTCGTCTTGGCTCAATCGATCGGCCCAGCTGTCCTTGTCGTTATTGCCGCGCACCGCCGTGACCGGGGCCAGCTCGGCAAGCTCTTTGAGAATATCCGCACCGCCGACGTCTCCGCCGTGGAGGATATGATCGCAACCGCGCAGAAACGCCTTGGCTTCGGGCCGCAGCAGGCCGTGCGTGTCGGAGATCAGACCTATGCGGAGCTTGGCCAATTGTCGTATAACCCAGCGCCTTACACCGACATGGACGCTTTATGATTTTTTCTAGCGCATGCGCCTAATCCCAACAATCCGCTCAACATAAAAATCGCCGGGGAAGGCAGCGGGACGGCCGCGCTGACGCCGGGGCTCAAAATAACGCTGAATTGATTGTATTGGGCGAACGACGGATCGATGGCGATGGTCGGATCGGCATACGCCGAGATCGAACCGGCCACCGTCGCCGATAACGAATTTACTTCCGCGATCATGTAAATCGATTCGATAACGCCTGACGTGACGTTAAATGACAGCGACCCGGCGTTCTGCTGAACGCCTTGGCCGCAACCGGCCAGAGCGCCCGAACAGATGAACAGGACTGGGCCGGAGTTGGCGAATGCCGAACCGGGGTTGATTTGCGCATCGGCGTACGCGCCGGTCACGCCGGTATCGGTGGCGGACACGGCGCCTGTCAGTATCACCGGCACGGAAACGCCGCCGGTTCCGGTAATTTCGTATTGATAAACCAAAGTCGCCTGCGCCCAGGAGCCGGAGCTGCCGGACACTTGTACGGCAGGGTCGCCGTTAACCAGGCTGGAGCTGGCCGAGTTGGTATACGCGCCCAGGGAAGTCGTTCCGGTTCCGGTGACGGAGGTTAGCGCGGGCCCATAAACTAAAGAGCCGGTAGAGCTTGCGCTATCCGAGACAAAGCCGTCGCCGTATGCCGGGGCCGGCACGGCTATTATTTGGGAAGCCTCCACGGTTTTATAAGCTCCCAAGCAGCAGGAAAGTATCGCTAAACCAATTGCTGTCGTTTTCATAGCCGGCCTCTAAATGATGGTTAACAGTGTAATTTACGCCAAACTTATACCATAGAATTCGCACGGCGGCCATATTGCCATGAACCCGTGGAAACTTAATCCCCATTCATTTTCTGGTGAATGATTGTATAATGTACGGAACTTTTGTACGGAATGGGCGCATTTATGAACTCCGTTAATGTCACTGAATTACGTCAGCATTTGCAGGATTCTTAAAACTAGTGCAACAAGGCGAAGAGATTGAGGTAACATTGCACGGCAAAACCATTGCCCGTATCGCGCCAGACCGCCAAGAAAGCAAACGCGAAGCGGCCTTACGGCGGCTGGAGGCGTTGCGCGGCTCCGTGATCGTGGGCGATATTCTTGCCCCGCTTGATGAAGAGTGGACAGGTGACGCCGATAATCCGCGACACTAATATCCTATTATTTTGGGCCGATCGCCGCGAGCGTTTAACCACAACCGCCTTAATGGCGATTGAGGCAGGCAAAGGGCAAGAAAAACTAGCTTGCGCGGGTATCAGTTTTTTGGAAATCGCCGTTTTGTTCCGTAAAAATCGTTTGGCGTTACCGGACGGCAGTTCGCCAATGCTCTACACTGAAGCGCATGGTTCGCGACCGATGCGCCGCCTTCGTTGGCGCCTACATGGTGATCTGGCTTAATAACATTGGCTCAACCACACTCGATTTTTTAAAACAATATTGTTTTAAAATGCTAGTAACTATTTGCCGAGATTGAATAATTTATATAAAACCTTCCAATCGCTGACGCCATTGGCTTTTGGCGCCGGAGCGCCTGACGGAGGTTTGGGCGGCATGGACGCAAGGCGAGCATTCAAGCTGTGTAGGGCGGGTTGTAACCCGCCAAGCCGTTAGTTGATCAAGCGGCCATGGCGGGTTACAACCCGCCCTACGAGCTGATGGGTTTCGGCTAGCGCATCTACCCATCCTGCGCGTTATAACGCCGGGCGGCGGCTCACTTTACGGCCTGATGCGCCAGATAGGCTCTGATCAGTTTCCTGAGGCCGTTGGCGGACACTTCCAGACCCAGCGGCTTGGTGACCGTTTCCAGTTCGTAGATGATATCGGTGGCGGTAATCAGCGTCAGATAGCGCATGCCTTCCAGGCCGGGGAGCTGGCCGGAGGCGTTGCGCAGCGCCGGGCCGAGTTTGTCCCAGGAGTCGTTCAGGTACGTGCGCACCGGGTCGCGGGCGCCTGTGTCGTCTTCGGTCAGGCCGGCGGTAAAAGCGGCGCCGGCGTCGTGCAGGACTTGCCGCAAGCTGTCCAGATCGGCCGCCGATTGTTTATTCAGCGGCGGCTTGTTCAAGCCGTTTTCCATGTTTTGCTCGAGTTTGCCCCATACCGCTTGCCATTGCCGCAATTCGTCGGCATTGAATACCGGTTGCGGGGCCGGCGCGGCGCTTTGCTCCGGCGGGTTGACGAAACCGATCTCGATTTGCAGGGCTTTATCGCCGGCTTGCGCCTGGTTGAAACGCAGGCTGTTTAAGGTGTCTTGCAGTTTTTCGGTGTCGTTGGCGTCGATAAACGGCAACAGGGTTTTGACGATTTGCGCGCGGTTTTGCTGCAAATCGATTTTCAAATCGGCCAGTTTCGATTGCACGGCTTGATGGATCAGATCCTGCAATTGTTTGATTTTCAGCTGGCCGTTGGCGTCGGAGGCGTTGACTTCGGTGACCGGGAAACTCAGCACCGCGCCGCGTCCGTCCAGCACCGGCTTCTGGAATGTGCGCAGCATGCCGCTCCATTCGGCCACCGGCAGGCATTTGCCGGCCATTTGCACGCCGATGCGGGCGTGGATGTGGTTGTCTATTCTGATCTGGCCGTTTTCGGCGCCGATTTGCGGGTGGTCGGCGTCCAGAAAGCTGCAATCCTTGCCGTCTTTCCAGAAGCGGGCGGTTTCGTCGGCGCCGGTATAGAGCTGATGGATCAGCACGTTGCGGATCAGCGCGTAGTCCATGGGCACGGTCAGGCGGGTTTCGGCGGCTTGCGCGGTTGCGGTTAGCCCAAACGCCAACAACAAAGCGGCTAGTCTAAACATGATTTACTCCTGGATGAGATTGTTATCCGCCGGTGACGCTTCCAGCGGCGGCGGGTTAGCGCGGAAAACGCCGCGGTAAGCGGAGGATATCGGGTAGCGGCGGTCGCGGCCGAACGCCCGCGTGGTGATGCGGATGCCGGGCGGCGATTGGCGGCGTTTGTATTCGTTTCTGTCCACCAGCCCGATGGCCCGCTCCACGTCCTGGCGCCGGTAGCCGCGCCCGATAATTTCGTCGGCGGTTTTATCCTGTTCGATATACAGTTTTAATATCGGATCGAGCACCGCGTAAGCCGGCAGCGAGTCTTCGTCTTTCTGATCCGGCGCCAGCTCCGCCGACGGCGGCCGGCTCAGCACCCGCTCCGGAATGACCGGGGTTAGGGTATTCCGGTAGGCGGCCAGCTGATAGACCAGTAATTTGTACACGTCTTTTAACGGCGCGAAGCCGCCGGCCATGTCGCCGTAGAGGGTGGCGTAGCCGACGCTCATTTCGCTCTTGTTGCCGGTGGTCAGCAACAGCTTGCCTTGCTTGTTGGAAATCGCCATTAAGATAACGCCCCGGCAGCGCGCCTGGATGTTTTCCTCGGTGGCGTCTTGCGGCGCGCCGGCGAACAGCGGCGCCAGCATGCCGGCAAAGGCGCGCACCGCCGGTTCGATGGGAATGACGTGGTACGCCACGCCCAGCGCTTCCGCCTGGGCGCGCGCGTCTTCGATACTCATGGCTTGCGTATAGCGCGACGGCATCAGCACCGCCTCGACGTGTCCGGCCCCGAGGGCGTCGACCGCCAACGCCAGCACCAAGGCCGAATCGATGCCGCCGGACAAACCGAGGATCGCGCCCTGAAAGCCGTTTTTGCGCACATAATCGCGGATGCCCAGCACCAGCGCCTTATATTCGCTGACGACGGGCTGATAATAGGCGGCGACCGGCGCCGGCCGCGGCTGATTATCCTGAAACTCGACCACCGCCAGCTGTTCTTCAAATTCGGGGGCGCGGTAGACGATCTTGCCGTTGCGGTCGGCGACAAACGATGCGCCGTCGAAAATCAGTTCGTCCTGGCCGCCGACCTGATTGACGTAGACCAACGGCAAGCCGGCCTTGCACAACTGCCGGCAGACGACTTGTTCGCGCAGATGTATTTTGCCGGCGTTAAACGGCGAGGCGTTCAAGGTCAGAATAATATCCGCCCCGGCCAGCCGGTTTTTTTCGATGACGCCGTCGCGCCAGACGTCTTCGCATATCGTCAGCGCCAGCATGGTGTTGTTGACGGTAATCAGCGTCACGCCGGAACCGGCCGCGAAATAGCGTTCTTCGTCGAATACGCCGTAATTGGGCAAGGCGTTTTTTTGATACTCGGCGATCACCCGGCCGTCCCGGCAGACGGCCGCCGTGTTATAGAGCTTGGCGTCCAGCCATTGCGGATAGCCGATCAGCACGTCGACGCCCTGGGTCTGGGCGGCGATTTCCTGTACGGCCCGAGCCGCCTGCTGGATAAAATCGGCCCGGAACAGCAAGTCTTCCGGCGGATAGCCGGTGACGCACAGCTCCGGAAAGACGACGATATCCGCCTGTTGCTGTTGCGCTTGACTGGCGGCGGCGATAATTTTAGCGGTATTTTGCCGAATATCCGCCACGCTAAAATTAAGCTGGGCTAGCGCTATTCTGACCGTCGGCATACAAGCATTAAAAACAATCGCGCATCGCCAGGCCGATTTCGGTAGGCGAACTGACCACCGTCACGCCGGCTGCTTTCAGCGCCGCCACCTTGCCGGCGGCGGTTCCGCCGCCGCCGCTGATAATGGCGCCGGCATGCCCCATGCGCTTGCCGGGCGGCGCGGTCTGGCCGGCAATATAGCCGACCACCGGTTTGGTGACGTGCGCTTTAATGAAGTCCGCGGCTTTTTCCTCGTCGTTGCCGCCGATTTCGCCGACCATGATGACGCCCTGGGTTTGCGGGTCTTCCTGGAAGCGGCTCAATACGTCGATAAAATTCATGCCGCGTATCGGGTCGCCGCCGATGCCGACGCAGGTGCTTTGGCCGAGGCCGTAGCGGGTGGTTTGATGCACCGCTTCGTAAGTCAGGGTGCCGGAGCGGGAGACGATGCCGATTTTGCCTGGCAAATGAATATGCGCCGGCATGATGCCGATTTTGCAGGCGCCGGGCGTAATCACGCCGGGGCAGTTGGGACCGACCAGCAGCGAGCGGCTGGCGCGCAGCGCGGCTTTCACTTTCAGCATGTCCAGCACCGGTATGCCTTCGGTGATGCAGATGATCAGCTCCAGGCCGGCGTCTATGGCTTCCAGTATGGCGTCGGCGGCGAAAAACGGCGGCACGTAGATGACGCTGGCGGTGGCGGCGGTGGCGGCTACCGCCGCCCTCACCGTATTGAAGACCGGCAAATCCAGATGCGTTCCGCCGCCGCGCCCCGGCGTCACGCCGCCGACCAGACGCGTGCCGTAAGCCAAAGCCTGCTGGGAGTGCAAAGTGCCCTGCTTGCCGGTGAACCCCTGGCAAATCACGCGGGTGTCTTTATCGATCAATATGCTCATGCGCCTGCTCCCGCCAACGCCACCACCTGTTCGGCGGCGCTGTTTAAATCATCGGCCGCGATCAAAGGCAAACCGGAGTGTTTTAAAATTTCCCGCCCCAGTTCGGCGTTGGAGCCTTCCAGCCGCACCACCACCGGAATGTGCAAATCCATGCCCTCCAGCGCGGACAGTATGCCGTGGGCGATAACGTCGCATTGGACGATGCCGCCGAAAATATTGACCAGCACGGCTTTCACCGCGCCGTCGAACATGAGCAGCATAAAGGCTTCTTTCACCTTGTCCTTGTTGGTGCCGCCGCCGACGTCCAGAAAATTGGCCGGCTGGCCGCCCTTCAGCTTGACCAGATCCATGGTCGCCATCGCCAGGCCGGCGCCGTTCACCATGCAGCCGATATTGCCGTCCAGCGCCACGTAATTGAGATCGTTCTGGCGCGCTTCCACTTCCTTTGGA
>JBEKBU010000176.1:0-9147 GCA_050015235.1 Methylomonas sp.
CCAAGGCTTCGGTATCGGTGATACTGACATATTGAGCCCGGCCTATGTCCTTGAGCCATGCATGTTCCGGACCGACGCCCGGATAATCGAGCCCGGCTGAAATTGAATGCGTTTCAATTATTTCGCCATCGTCATCAGCCATTAAATACGTGCGGTTACCGTGCAATACGCCTGGCCGGCCCGCGGACAACGGCGCCGAATGGCGCCCTGTTTCAATTCCGTCTCCCGCGGCTTCAACGCCATACATAGCGACCGACGGATCTTCTATGAACGGATAAAACAAGCCTATGGCGTTCGAGCCGCCTCCTACGCAAGCGACCAGCGCATCCGGCAGCTTACCGGTCTGCTCCAGACATTGCTGCTTGGCTTCCCGGCCGATAATGGCTTGAAAATCGCGGACCATGGCCGGATAAGGATGAGGGCCCGCCACGGTGCCGATGATATAAAATGTGTTATCGATATTAGTAACCCAGTCGCGCAAGGCTTCGTTCAATGCGTCCTTAAGGGTTTTCGAACCTGATTCAACCGGCGTCACGGTTGCTCCGAGCAATTTCATCCGGTAAACGTTCAAGGCCTGGCGCGCCATATCGACCGCGCCCATATAAACGACGCATTCCAGTCCCAGCCGCGCGGCGACCGTGGCGGTGGCTACGCCATGCTGGCCGGCGCCGGTCTCGGCTATGATGCGGGTTTTTCCCATACGTTTCGCTAACAACGCTTGACCGACCGTATTATTAACTTTATGCGCGCCGGTGTGATTGAGATCTTCGCGTTTTAAATAAATTTGCGCGCCGCCCAGCGTCCGGCTCCAACGTTCGGCGTAATAGAGCGGCGAAGGCCTGCCCACGTAGTGCTTCAAATCGGCGTCGAGTTCGGCGATAAATTCCGGTTCACGCGAATAATGCCGGTAGGCTTCATTTAATTCGGTAATTGCCGGTATCAAGGTTTCCGCGACAAAAATACCGCCATAAGGCCCAAAATGGCCTCGCGCATCCGGCATCTCATATTTTTCAATCATAGACTTCTATTGCCCGATTAGTTGTTCTTATAAAAGCAGCCATTTTCTCTGCGTCTTTAACGCCTTTTTCCGATTCCACGCCGCTACTTACATCCAGCGCGTAGGGTTTTACCTTCCGGATCGCTTCGCCGATATTTTCCGTTGTCAATCCGCCCGCGAGTATCATAGGCAAATTTCGATCGGCCGGAATTAGCCCCCAATCGAAACTGCCGCCGCTGCCGCCCGGTAAGGCCGGATGATAAGCGTCAAGCAACAGCCCGCGGGCATCGAAATATTGACGCTCCAATTCTGTTATCCGAGTTTCAGCCCGCATGCGCACGGCTTTTATATAGGGGCGGTTAAAACCGCGGCATACTTCCGCGGCTTCATTGCCGTGAAATTGTATACAATCCACGGGAATCCGCCGTAACACTTCGGTTATAAATGCCGGCTCGGCATCTACAAATAGCGCCGCCACGCTGACAAACGCCGGTAAAACGCCGGCAATCGCCTCGGCTTGCTCAATCTCAATATGCCGCGGACTGGGCGGGTAAAACACCATGCCGATAGCGTCAACGCCTAAACTTGCCGCGCACAGCGCATCTTCAACTCGGGTAAAACCGCATATTTTAACGCGGGTTCGCATCATTAGTCTCATAAATAATAACCGTTTAGGATAACACAGGCAGCTCTATAAATGATTATTTTGTTAAAAAATCCGTATCGACCGCCTATCTTCAAATTTTCCGAATATTTTCGCCTGGTCAAAATTTATGCTCCGATTTAAAAGCGCCTAATCAATAACTATCGTATATAGTTAAGTTGTTGGTCGTTCTGAGCGAGTCGCTCTGAGTTTCCATTAGTTCGGTGTCCTGCTGCCTGAAAAAAATGACATTCATTTTTTCGCTATTGGCAAGCCGTAAACCCTCCTGATAGCCAAGGCATAATAAAGCCGTGGACCAAGCGTCGGCTAAAACGGGATCCTCATGTAAAACCGTCACCGCCACCAAATTATGCGTGACGGGCTTACCTGTCCGGGCATCGAGGATGTGACTGTAACGCTGGCCATTGGCGTCAAAATAATGCCTATACGTACTGGCCGTCATCACCGACATGGCTACCTCTTTGGGCATACTGATGATTTTGTGCATTCTGCGTTCGTCCGGCAAAGGTTTATCGATGGCGATAACCCAGGCCCGCCCATCCGGTTTATGCCCTTTGGTCTTAAATTCGCCGCCGATTTCCACCATATAATCCTGAATGGCGGATTGATCAAGAGCCGCACTGATTTTACCGACGCTGTAGCCAAGGACTACGGCTGAAATATCCACCTTTATATCGGGCAGGCTTTTCTGCAAATGCGTATCATCCGTCACTTTTAATTTCGACATGCCGACCCGTTCCAGAGCGCTTTGTATAGACGGTTTATCGGGAATTCTGAAAGTGTCCGAATTAAATCCCCACAATTCGAAAATCGGTCTGATAGTCAGATCAAAACAACCCTGGCTAAGCTGATAGACTTCAGCGGAAGTTTTTATCACGTTAACGACTTCGGCGCCTACCTCCTTAGGTGAGGTGGACGTGCTTGAATTAAACATTTCTATTACCGAATCGGTTCGTTCGGCGGAAAAATTTTTGTCGATATCTTCAAGAATTTTTTCCACTTCCGCTTCAACGCCATGCGTATCGACAGGCCCCGCCGACCAATATGTGACATGAAACGCGGAGCCAAGAGCAATACCATCAATTTTTTGAAATTGCGGCTCCTCCGCGGTGCAAGCCGACAAGAGTATGCATAACAATAGATACCCGCTCCTCATTAGCAATCACCTTCTGACGTTAATTTATCGAACCAAAGCGGAAACAGCTTTGAAATCGGCATGTTTTGCATCTTTCAGCCATTCGAACAATACGGACTCCAGGCAAACAGGCGTTACGCCCTGCCGCGACATCCGTTGCATGGCGTTATGCTTATGTTCCGGGCGGCGCGAGCAGACGGCGTCTTCGACCACATAGACCTGCAAACCTAGTTGTATTAGATCAATTGCGGTTTGCAACACGCAAACATGCGCTTCCTGACCGCAAAGTATGACTTGCCGGCATTTGCTGCTTAACAAAACTTGATTAAAGTTTTCGGCTCCACAGCACGAAAAACTGGTTTTGCTGAAAATACGCACATCCGCCGGCAAATGCCGGCAAATGTCCGCCATGGTAGGGCCCAAGCCTTGAGGATACTGCTCCGTCAACAATACCGGGACATTAAAAATTTCCGCCGCTTGTAATAATTTGCAGACGTTTGCCGTCATTACGGCGGCGTCATTTTCCGGCATGGCCGCCGCTAACCGGGTTTGTATGTCTATGATCAATACCAGGCAGCGCCGGCTATCGAGTAAATGAGGTTGCGTCATCATTAATTTATGCGTGTTTCATTATTCTTGCTTTATCGCGCTGCCAATCCTTATCCTTTTCGCTCGCGCGTTTGTCATGCAGTTTTTTACCTTTGGCCAATCCTATTTTTAATTTAGCCCTGCCCTTAATCCAGTACATGGATAACGGTATTAGTGTATAGCCCTTACGTTCAACTGAACCGATTAATTTGTTAAGTTCGCGGCGATGCAGCAATAATTTTTTTTTACGCACCGCTTCCGGGATAATATGCGTGGAAGCCGATAATAATGCCGAAACGTGGGCGCCGCACAGCCAGGCTTCCCCGCGTATGATATCGACATAGCTTTCCTTAAGCTGTATCCGCCCGGCGCGCAAACTTTTTACTTCCCAGCCTTCCAGCACCAGCCCCGCCTCGTACTGTTCTTCGATATAATATTCATGCGTCGCTTGCCGGTTAACGGCAATGGTATTATCGGTTTGCTTATTATCCTTGGTGTTTTTTTTAGCTGCCATGATAGTTGAAAAATTTTTTGACTGACGGAATACCGGAATTTTGTTATTTTACCCAAATAAGCACTTAAATCACGATTAAAAAAACAACAGGCGCTAATAATGAGCAAATCCCCGCAAACAAGCCATAGCGAATGGTCCTCCCGTTTCGCGTTTATCCTCGCCGCCACCGGTTCGGCGGTCGGTCTGGGCAATATCTGGAAGTTTCCTTACATTACCGGGCAAAATGGCGGCGGCGCTTTTGTAATGGTATATTTAGTTTGCGTGCTTATCCTCGGCATACCCATTATGATCGCGGAAATCATGTTAGGCAGACGCGGCCGGCAAAGCCCAATCAACACCATGCAAACGTTGGCGGAAGAAGCCGGCGCCGACCCGCGCTGGCGTTACTCGGGCTGGCTGGGAATGATTGCCGGTTTTTTGATTCTGGCGTATTACAGCGTTATTGCCGGCTGGTCCATGGCCTATATCGCCAAAGCATTTTTCGGCCAGTTCCTGGGCGGCGGCGGCGCCGAAATTAAAACACTATTTGACGATTTAATGGCTAGTCCGGTACAGCAAATATTCTGGCATACGCTTTTCATGCTGCTAACCATGCAAGTTGTGATGCGCGGCGTTAAAGGCGGCCTGGAAAAATCCGTGCAGGTATTAATGCCCGCCCTATTTTTTATATTGCTGATCTTGGTCGGTTACGCCATGGCCTCCGGCTCTTACCGGCAAGGCATAGACTTTTTGTTCACTCCCGATTTCAGTAAAATCAACGCTAATGCCGTTCTTACGGCGATGGGGCATGCTTTTTTCACGTTGAGCCTGGGCATGGGCGCCATCATGGTCTATGGCTCCTATCTACCCAAGCACGTCTCGATCGCTAAAACCACTTTTTACATTGCCGGCGCCGATACCGTGGTTGCGTTACTGGCCGGTATCGCCATATTTCCGCTAGTGTTCGCCAATCATCTGGAAGTCGGCAGCGGCCCCGGCCTGATCTTTCAAACACTGCCGCTCGCATTCGGTGAAATGAGCGGCGGCTGGTTATTCGGCGTATTGTTTTTTATTTTGCTGTTTTTAGCCGCGCTCACTTCTTCCATCTCTTTGATTGAGCCCACCGTCGCTTGGCTGGTGGAGAACAGGAGCTTGGACAGGCGGCAAGCCTGTCTTTGGTCAGGCGCCGCTTGCTGGCTGCTGGGCGTCGCCGTGGTGTTTTCTTTTAATATCTGGTCCGGCCATAAAATATTCGACAGGAATCTGTTTGAAATTTTGGATTATCTGACCGCTAATCTGATGCTGCCGATCGGCGGCTTGTCCATAGCGATTTTCGCCGGCAGGATAATGAAGACCGAAAATTGCACGCAAGAATTGGAAATGCCGGCTTCCGCTTTCGATGTCTGGCGGCTTCTGATCCGCTATGTGTCGCCCGCCTTGATATTTTTAGTGTTTCTGCATGTTTTGGGAGCGCTGGGTTAATGATTACCGTGGTGCAAAAAAGCGCGTTAGTCAAATTCTCGGCTCGGCAAATGTTCGATCTGGTGGCGGATATCGAATCCTATCCGCAATTTTTGCCCTGGTGCAGCGGCAGCAGGATAATACGCCGGGATAACGATATCGTCGAAGGCGAAATTCAGATCGCCAAAGCCGGTTTCCACAAGTCTTTTGCGACCCGCAACCGGCTGGATCAGGGCGGAAAAATTTATCTGAGCTTATTGGAAGGCCCGTTTTCCTCCCTGGAGGGGGTGTGGAATTTTATGCCGCTCCGGGAAGACGCCAGTAAAATCTCATTGGACATAGAATTCGAGATTTCCGGCAAACTGGCCAGCTTGACGTTTGGGCCGGTATTTAATCAGATTTGCAACACGATGGTCGGCGCTTTCACGCAACGCGCCAAAGCTGTCTATGGCGGCTGAAGAATTCATCGCCATTGAAGTGGCTTACGCCACGCCTGAACAACAATTCATTATCGCCTTGCAAATGCCGGTAAACAGTACAGCCGGCGACGCGATACAACGCTCAGGCATCTTGCGCCTATGCCCCGAAATCGACTTGACCGCGCAAAAAATCGGCTTGTTTAGCCGGATCTGCGGCCCGCAACAGCTTCTGCGCGCCGGCGACCGGGTTGAAATCTACCGGCCGCTGGCGCGGAACCCCATGCAAGCCCGGCTTGACAGGCTGAACAAAAGCTAACGCCCATCAATATTCCGCGATCCTGGCGTTACCACTAAACCCGCTAGCTAACAATCGTCAAACCACCGTTGGTTAATTGCGTGGTATCGATGGAATTGACGGCGGCAATGCCCACCAGTTTGATTAAGGTATCGTGGCTATCGGCGACTCCAACTGAGCTGCTTATCGCATCCTTCCCGTCGGAGATTAACAAGTATTCGGTACCGCTGACGTTAAAGAACGCAAAATTACCGTCCTTTTCACCCGCGGTGACAAACGAATTTACAATATCCGCTATAGCGCTATCGAGCGTCACGGCGCCGGAGAACGTCGCCACGCCGGTATGTTGATCGATAGCGGCGGTGGTGGCGGAAGCAGCAATGCCGCCACCGCCGAACGATAAGGCATCAATATTCAAACCGGATGAAGTGGACTGTAGATATTGAATCTGATCGCCGACTCCAGACACGCCTTCCGCATAATTGGTAATGGTAATCGGATCGGTTATGGAATTAAACGCCGAGGCAAACTCGTAGGTATTTATAGCCCCGCCCGTTACGGCCCCACCCGTCAATACGTCGCCTTGCGCCGCGAGTACCGTAATGCCGCCGCTGCCGCCGCTGATCGTATCATTACCTTCCACGGCGTTAGACTGTGAAAAAGCAACGCCAAAAACTGAATATCCCTGCGTCAGGTTACTCAGATTAATTGTTGTGTCCGCGGCATTTGCATAAAAAACTACATGGCTAAACTCCGAATCGGTAGCCGTGGTTAAACCGCTATTGGCGCCGGTTAAAAACAAATCGATACCGCTGCTACTTTGACCGGAGCCTTTGAGCACATCGCCTGCGTTAAATCCGAACACCGAATCCACGCCGGTTCCTGTCTGATTTAGCGTCACCAACTGATCGTATGACGTGTTTATGCCGATGCTATTGCCTATCGTACTGGCGTCATTAATGGTATAGCCGCCGCTGGTTAACTGGCTTAAATCGATGGTCGCCGAAGTCGTTGTGTTATCGACATAATTCAGGGTTATGGAGCCGGCGTTTGTAACCTCGCTACTGGTAAGCACCACATTCTGATTTGTAAGACTCACGGACGCGTCCGCATTTTTCGCAACATCCAAATTATCGCTTAAATTGAAATTTTGAATAATGGCGGCGCCGGAATTTACCGTAAAGGTATCCTGCCCGCTGCCGGCCACAATCGAATCGATGGTGCTGGCGCCGCCGTTCACGGTTACCGTATCGTTTGCCGCGATAGCCAGCTTCGCGCCGGAGCTAGTTCCGTTATCGGTTATATTCCATTTGCCGGTTCCGCCGGCTTTGGATACGTCGACCGCTTCGCCCGACGCCGTGATATTCACCGTGCCGTTGTTTTTATCGGCGCTAGTGGCCGTCCACGCCGAGGATAACGTCACATTGGCCGTTGCGCCCGAATTGACGGTCAACACATCGGAGTTGCTAAAGTTACTGATGCTGGCCGTGCCTTTAGTGACTTGGAACGTATCCGCACCCGAGCCGCCGACCAGCGTATCCGCGCCGCCGTTGTCGACCAACGTATCGTTGCCTGTTCCCGCGCTCAATATTGCTTTTGTCCCGCCGGTCAAAGTCGTCGCCGTCTTACCGTTATTGCTAATATTCCAGACGCCGCCGCCGCCCGCTTGCGAGACATTGATAGCCTGACCATTCGTGGTAATATTCACCGTACCGTAGTTACTGCTGGCGCTGGTCGCCGTCCACGCCGAAGTCAGCGTCAGCGCGGCCGTGGCCGCGCTATCCGTCGATGAGCCCACCGTCAACACGTCGCTGCCGGTAAAATTGGTTATGCTCGCCGTGCCGCCGGTAACATTAAACGTATCGACGCCGCTGCCGCCCGTGACCGTGTCTACCGTCGTACTACCGCCGGCAACCGTCAAGGTATCCTTGCCTACACCCACTTTCAACGTTGTGCCGGCGCCTGTTCCATTATCGGTAATATTCCAGTTGCCGGTAGTCGCACTGGATGCGTCGACGGCGTTGCCCGTGGTTGTTACATTCACTGTACCGTTGTTTTTCAAACCGGCTGGCGGAGTCCAAGTCCCCGATGCAGTTAGCGCCGCTGTTGCGCCGGAACTAACCGTCAGTAATTCCGAGCCGGTATAGCCGCTAACGGTGGCTAGGCCTTTTTCGACCAGGAACGTATCCGTACCCGCGCCGCCGGCCAACGTTTCCGCGCCGCCGTTGGCGATCAGCGTGTCGTTGCCCGAGCCCGCCGTCAGCGAATCCTGACCGCCGCCGCCGGTCAACGTCGTCGCCGTGCTGCTGCCGCTATTGGAAATATTCCAGAAACCGTTACCCCCAGCTTGCGTGACATTTACCGCCTGACCATTCGCGGTAATATCCACCGTGCCGTAGTTACTGCTGGCGCTGGTCGCCGTCCACGCCGAGGTCAGCGTCAGCGTGGCCGTGGCCGCGCTATCCTTCGATGCGCCCACGATCAATACGTCGCTGCCGGTGAAATTATTAATCGTCACATTACCGGCCCCGACATTAAACGTATCGCCACCGCCAGCGCCGCCGACCAATATGTCGTTGGCGCCGCCGCTCGCAACCAACGTATCGTTCGATCCCGCCGTCAGCGTTACGCCGCTACCCGTTCCCGTATCCGTAATACTCCATTTGCCGGTTCCGCCCACTTTTGATACGTCGACAGCCAGACCCGATGCCGATATATTCACCGTGCCGTTGTTTTTATCGGCGTTGCCGATTGTCCATGCAGAAGTCAAGCTGACATTAGCCGTAGCGCCGGAATTCACCGTCAGCGCTTCCGATGCGCCGAAATTGCTGACGGCGGCTATGCCTTTATTCACTTGGAACGTATCCGAGCCCGTACCGCCTATCAGGGTATCCGCTCCGCCGTTGCCGACCAGCGTGTCGCTGCCGGAGCCCGCGACCAATGTGTCGTTATTGCCGGCGGTCAAGGTGGTGGCCCCAGCCGTGTTCGTGATAGTTAAACCTTTGTTGCCGCCTACCACCGATGCGTCCACGGCTAGACCGTTCGTATAGATATTCGCTACGCCGTTATTGCTGCTCGCGTTCGTCGCCGTCCAT
>JBEKBU010000177.1:0-9140 GCA_050015235.1 Methylomonas sp.
CGTTAAGGAAATTATCGATAAGTTCGATTTACGCAATCAGTTCCGCAAAATGGCGCGGTCCGATGTGCTGCATGACGTCATTGAGAAATTCGTCGGCGAGGAAATCAACCTCGGCCCGGACGACCGTAAAGGCCCCGATGGCCGCAATCAACCCGGCCTATCCAATCTAGGCATGGGCTATGTGTTTGAAGAACTGATCCGCAAATTCAACGAGGAAAACAACGAAGTAGCAGGCGAGCACTTTACCCCTCGCGAAGTGATCAAACTGATGACCAACCTGGTGTTCATTCCGGTCGAGGATCAACTGCCCAACCCGTTAACTATTTACGACCCCGCTTGCGGCAGCGGCGGCATGCTTACCGAATCGCAGGATTTTATCGCCGACCCGGAAGGCGAAATTAAGGCCAAGGCCGGCGTTTACCTGTACGGCAAGGAGGTCAATCCGGAAACCTACGCCATCTGTAAATCCGACATGATGATCAAGGGCAACGATCCGGAAAATATTCTGTTCGGCTCGACGCTAGCCACCAACGATTTTTCCGGCAAGCGTTTCGACTTCATGCTTACTAATCCGCCTTACGGCAAATCCTGGAAGACCGAGCAAAAAAGCAAAGTTGAAGGCAAGGACGTACTGGATTATCGCTTCCAGGTCAATTTGAGCGATTACGGCGGCGAGCGGTTCGATTTTTATCCAGCTATTCCACGCTCTTCAGTTGGTCAGTTGCTGTTCCTGATGGAAATGGTGGACAAGATGAAGCGCAAGACCGACAGCCCTTTGGGTTCGCGGATTGCCTCGGTTCACAACGGATCTTCCCTGTTTACTGGCGATGCCGGTAGCGGCGAAAGCAATATTCGCCGCCACATTATTGAAAACGACTATCTGGAAGCTATCATCCAGTTTCCCAATAATTTGTTTTATAACACCGGCATCACCACCTATGTTTGGGTGCTATCAAATCATAAAAGTGAACAGCGCCAGGGCAAGGTGCAATTAATCGACGCCTCTAACCTTTATCAAAAGCAGCGCAACAATCTGGGCGCCAAAAACTGCGAATTCAGCGACGAGCATATCAGGCAGATAACCCAGCTTTACCTGAATATGCCGAATGACGGCATCTCCAAGGTATTTAATAATCGCGATTTCGGTTATAACAAAGTCACCTACGGAAAAAAGTAACTAAAGAGAACCATATGGTCAGCCAAACCAACGAAGCCGAATTGGAAACCCGCATCGAAACCGCCCTCGCCGAAGATGGCCCGTTAGTGGCTGCCATCCGCGCCGCGTTTTCCAATACTTTGGCCATTTACGCCTTCGGCAGCCGTCTCAATGCCATGCCCAATGCCGACAGCGATCTGGATTTGGCGGTGCTGGTTGCAGGTTACTCCGATCCCATTCAGTTGTGGAATTTATCCGGCGAGTTGGCGGATATCGCCGGTTGCCAGGTGGATTTGCTGGACATGCGCGCGGCATCGACCATTATGCAGTATCAAATTTTGCAAACGGGACGCCGCTTATGGGGGCTGGAACCGCAAACTGGTTTGTTCGAGTGCTTTGTGCTCAGCGAAAAAACCGCCCTGGATAGCGCCCGCGCCCCGTTGCTTAACGATATTCAAACCAGAGGGTCTGTTTATGGCCGATGACGTTTTAATCAATAAAGCCGCCGCTATCGAGCGTTGTGTAGCGCGTGCGCGCGAAGAATATCAAGCAGATCCAGAGGGCTTTGGCAGCAACTTTACTCGCCAGGACGCCGCCATCCTGAATATCCAACGGGCCTGCGAAGCGGCTCTGGATATGGGGCAGCATTTGATTCGCCGCGAAAAACTAGGCGTGCCGCAAAGCACGCGCGATGTGTTCGCTCTGCTGGCGCAAGCAGGCTGGATCGATGCGGCCTTAGCGGATGCCCTGAAACGGATGGTCGGCTTTAGAAATATTGCCGTCCACGATTATCAAAGCCTGCAACTACCGATTACCGTCAACATTATCAGCCAGCATCTCGACGAATTCTTGCAATATTCCGCCGCGATTCTCAAAAAAGACGCCCAACGTTAAGCAAGGAAGCCACATGGTCAGCCAAACCAACGAAGCCGCACTGTGGAACCAGCATCGAAACCGCTCTTGCCAAAGACGGCTACCTGATCGGCAATTCGGCTGACTTCAACCGCGAATTCGCCATCGACTCCAAGCTATTCTGGCAATTTCTGGAAGCTACCCGGTCCACGGAACTAGCTAAACTAAATGACCGCCCCAATTGGCAACGGCTGGTGCTGGAGCGTTTAGCCCGGAAGATCAAGAAAGACAGTGTGTTCAGATTTATAAATTCGCATGAATTTGGATACTGAATAAATACAATGAATCAACAGAAAACATTGATTGTATTTGTTATTATAGCGGTCAAAACGGCGCCGCTTCAGAATTACTTAGCTAACGAATCAAGCTCATTCAGCAGTTTCAAGGCCCGCTTTGGGTTTCCTCGCAGTTGAGCAGCAATAAAACGTTGTTTGGCTTCTTCAGCCAACACTTGAGCCGATAGTTCAAACATAAGTTTGTTTCCGCTAATGTCCCTAAGTTTGGCGATATTTTTTAATCTTTCCGCCATATCGTCGGGCAAACGGATGGATAGTGTAGTCATGATCGTAATAACCTTAAAAGGCGACTAAAACATTTGTATCTACTACAACTCGAATTGCCACAAAATCATGCCATCACATGTGCGGGCAAAAATCTAATCACAGTATCAAATCATAAGCAGACATTTTGGGAAATTGCTTTAGGGCTGAACGCTGCGATATACTTTTTTGGCATTCGGTCGGTTTGCGGTTAAAAATCCTAAACCAAGCGCCGCCAAACTTACTTATCTTTCAATGAATGGGAGCTTTTTATGATGCGAAAAATCGTAGTATCGGCAACCCTGATTGCCGCGTCGTTCACATGCCCGGTGGAAGCCGGTTCGTACAGCTTCGACTTCGCCGGCGCTGGGGTCAGCGGAGTGATCGATTTGACTTACGGTCCGAATACGGACGGCAAATATCCCCAAGCCTACGTGGTGACAGGAATTGGCGGTACATTCTCAGACTTGAACAATGGCCTCGATATTGTAAACTCAACGATCGGACAGCTCGCGCCTGTCAATAATGCAACCCCGGAAATCACAAATTTATTGGCGCCAAACGATTTCAGCAAGTTCGCGGTTGCGACAGGTTTGCCCGCGTCTTCCAACGGATTTGTGTCTTACGATAACCTCTTCTATCCGGGCGGCTCGCCGCAAACCGCCACCGACTACCCTCTATACGGCGGGATTCTCGATATTTACGGACTGCTGTTCACGATTGGCAACGGCGATGTCGTTAACATTTGGAGCAACGGTAACCCTGGCGGAACAGCGCCATTTAGCTATGGGGTCTCGGTGTCGACCCAGCAGACGTCTCTGGATTACGTGTCCGGTGGTGTGGCGATAGTTCCGGAACCGAGCATTCTTTTACTGTTTGGAACCGGCCTGATTGGATTGCGGGTTGGACGGCGCATTAGTCAATAGCAGAGAAGTGCCTCGTAGCATATAGTGGAGCGCACTACGCCAGAAAAATGATATATAAGAAACGCAGTAAATAGGTAGAATTCGGGTGGCTTTTGTTTTTGGTGACTTTTCTTGGCTTAAGTCAAGGAACGTCACCCGATCGCCGGCTTGGAGCCGGCTCATGAAATAAGTCCTGGTGTAATGACTTCGTAGCCCATGCGCTTATCTGTGTTTCTAAGGCGGAAAAGAAGCTGCGACTTGTAATCACAGCTTCTTGATTATATATCCTTCGCTTTCTTTTTATAGACCGTTATCAACAATCAAAGATGTTGCAGTTGTTACGCCGTTTACGACATAACCTTTTGTGACTTCCACATTGTAGCCAACGCGTATTGCTTTGGTTAAGCCACTCCAATTACCGTTCCAAGTAATTGCAGCGCAGGCAGGCACGGTTACAACAGTATTTCCAATTGTTACGTTTGCGCCGTTAACCGATGAGACATTTGCCTGAATGGTTTTAGCGGATTTTGAACCAGCCGGTGCGGTACACGAGGTTACAACAGCCGCGGGATTCACAGACAATATAGGACTGGCTTGAGATACCGTGCCGGCTGCATCGGTTGCGGTTAGGCTGATATTAGAAGCTCCAGCTGTAGTCGGTTTTCCGCTGATGACATTACCAGTTAGCGATAAACCCGCGGGCAGATTGCTGGCAGAGTAGTTGAATGAACCATACCCTCCGATGGCTGAGATGGCGGCGCTGTAAGCTGTGCCTACCGTTGCGGCGGGTAGAGCTGGAGAAAAGCTAATGGCTTTGTCTGCTTCTGTTAATGGTAAGGTTGTCGTTGCTGTCGCGCCCACCGCGTCAACAACTGTAATGGTAACGCTATAGTTGCCGGGAGCTGCGGTTGGCGCGCCTGTCAAGCTGCCTGCGCTATAGCTGATGCCGGCCGGTAAACCACTTACAGAGATGGATTGATAGGGTGTCGCACCCCATGCAACATTGATAGGTGTAGAGTAAGAAGTATTGTAAGTCGCGTTAGGCAGGCTTGTTGTACTAATACTCACCGCTGGACTGGCGCTCAAGCTGCTCAATACGCAGCCTTGAGTTGGGTCAACCGTACCGCTGTAGTTAATAATCAAACCGTTGCCCGTCCAACTATTCAAACCTCCAGTGTAAGTAACGTTGCTGGAAGTCAAACCGGTGGTAACCAGCGTATTTAGAATGTTTTTACCTCCGTTAACTACAACAGTAGTAGACGTTGCCGCTGATTCGACTGCGTTGGTTCCCGAGCAGGTTTGCGGATTGACCGATAAGGTCAGATTATCGGTTACAGCTGTGCCGGATGTGTCGGTAGCAGTTAATGTAAAGTTATAAGATCCAGCTGCCGGAGCAGTGCCGGAAATAGTTGTACCGCTTAGCGTCAAGCCGGTAGGTAAGTTAGTTGCGCTATAAGTAAAGCTACCGGTTCCGCCGGTGGCTGGCGTGATATAGTCGGTGTAGGCTGTTCCGGCAATCGCGCCCGGCAAGCTTGGTTGTACAAAGTTGATGGCCGCGTCGTTAATAGTTAATGGTAAGTTTACCGTACTAGACAAGCCTGTCACTTGGTCTGTTGCGGTGATGTTTACGCTAGAAACGCCTACTGTGGTAGGTGTGCCGCTTATGACGCCTCCGGTAGCGGTCAGGCCTCCGGGCAGGCCGGCGATGCTGATGGAGGATCCATCGTTATTAGGCGTGGTGTCGGTTACTGTATTGCTGTAGGCTACGCCGTAAACTCCGGAAGGCAGGCTACTGGTGGTGATGCTAGGCGGTATGGATGGTGTGGAGCCGGTTCCCAGCGCGGTAATTGGCTGCCAAATGGTCTCGCTGACTGTGCCCGGAGCCGCGAAATTAAATTCAATAAAAGCGGCATTTCCAGGCGTTCCGGTAAAACTAGCCAGATTTATAGAAGAGGGCAGTGCCGTACTGCTAAATGCGGTGCCGGTAATATCAACAAATCCCAGAAAAAGCCAACTGAACGTTACGCCGTCAATTGGACCGCTAGGCGTTGGATAAGAACTACTCATAATGGAAGGAGGTAAATTTATATATAACGAGTCACCGAGAGGTCTTGTCGCGCCTGGAGGTTGAGTGGTAACGTCGTTATAAACTTCAATTGTGCCTGGGCCGTCGGTAATTGTGGTATTACCTATTGTAAAAGTAATGTCTGTAAAATTATAAGTGGCATAATATCCCCCTTGGCTAAATGGAGCTGGGGCGGCTGTTTGAGCGTCATCATAAGTAAGCGTGCCGGTATAGGGCGTATTTGCGGGAATTGCCCCAGTAGCGGTAGTCATGGCGCCGTTGGCCGTTGTGCCGCTAAATTGAAAAGTAATAGGCGCCGCGTAAGCAGTATTAATTGCGGTTAATATCGCTGTGCTTAAAATAAGTTTTTTCATCTGAAGTACCAATTGGGTTAATAAAATATCAGCCGAATGTTTAGAAAGTCATCAGGCTTGCCTAATTGGCTCAGCAATTAACGGACCAAGTTGGTTGTTGCGTAATATTACAGTAACATAAAATAGCGGCTTATTAAAGAAGTTAGATAGTTGGCGATAGTTTGGTAGAAAATTACAAATATATAATACTTAAAACGTTAATGTCACTGGATTACAATTCGTCTAATTGACGCATGCTTTTTATTTAAAACAAACGTTCTTAATCTGTGTCTTGTTAAGTTATAAATAATCATTAATCTATTCTTGATAATAAAAAAATACAAAGATTGCAGGGATGACAATTTTGTCGGTAAAAATCGTTTTGTTAAGCAACCTCTGATTAAAACGGCGTTTTAAAATGCGAAACTACTTTTAGTATTGTATCTAGATATTTTTTCTTCATAATTCATCTGTTTTTCCTGAAAATCATCGAACTTCCTGTTTAGGACGTCGCAAGCAGCCAATTTAGGCCATAAATCCCAAGTCCCAGTTAGCAAAATTGTTGAGCACGGGAAAGATGCCGCCCGACAATTGCGCATCGTCGGCGCCAAACCAGCGCGCCAGAGTGGCGCCGTATTGCGCCATCGAAGTGCTGGGCAGCAGTACGCCGCGATTGTCGGCAAAATCATCGGCGCTGGCGTTGAAATTGGCATAGTTGGTCATTAGCGGAAAGCGGCCATAAATCTGTCCGCCGTTGGCCGCTCCGCCCAGCACCAAATGGTGGCTGCCCCAGCCGTGATCGGAACCGCTGCCGCTGGGTTGCAAGGTGCGGCCGAAATCCGACAACGTGAACAGCGTTACGTTTTGATCCAGACCTAAGGAGCCGACAGCGGAGTAAAACGCGTCCAGCGCTTGGCTGACCGCTTGGCTGACTTGCCGCAGCAGCGACCATTGTTGCCAGGATTGTCCGCTGTGGGTGTCGAAACCGCCCAAGCTACAAAAAAATATTTGCCGGCCCACGTTATATTTGGCGTTAATGCTGATCAGATTGGCGATTTCCCGCTGTTGCGCTCCCAAAAAGGATCGGTTTTACTGCCGGCGGAGCGTAAAGTTTTCTCATCGTTTACCCAGGCATAAATAATCAATTTGGCTTTAGTGTCATATCGAAAAAAAAGTCTGAATCGCCGGCCGATTTTTGCGCGCCGCCAGTGACGGTAATTCGCTCCCATCCTGTCGCCTTGACGATATTCATCGCGGGTTGGGTCGCTGGGTATTGTTTTTAAAATGAGATGGCTTAAGGCGCGAAATTGCTTGACGTTGGCATTAGTTTCAAAATCTTCGGGATCGGATTCGGCGGAGCGATCAGCCGCCGCTTTTAGCTTTTGTAATTGCTCGATCAAACAGGCGTGAAAGAGCAGGGTCCATCCCTGGTTCCGCATTATAGTGAGACGTCGCCCAATATATCCTCATCAAGATTGGCGCTTTCATTTAAATTGTTGATCAACGTTAGTTTCAAATCATTAGGAAGCGGGCTCAGATGGTTTCCGGATTGAATGTCTTGCTCAAGCAAGGACAAAAAATCCATGATGGCCGGGTCTTCATGTTCGGACTCCTCCACCTTGGTAACTATGACCTCGGAACCTCTTAGATCAAACGCAATCCTTTCGCCGACAGAAACCCCTAGCGCCTGGCGGATCGATTTAGGCAGGGTAATCTGGCCTTTTGATGTGACGGTAGCAATTTCATGAATGTGCGGCATCAGTCTGCTTCTTTAAAGTATAGGTTGAACACTGTAAGGAATCTGTCTTACTTTGTCAACTTCCATACCTATAGTTTAGTTGTATATCTTTAATATAAAGTTGCAAGGCGCGCTTTGAGTTACCTCGCAGTTGAGCCGTAATGATACGTCGCTTGGACTCTTCTTCCGCCAATACTTGAGCGGATGGTTAAAACATAAGCTTGTTTACGCTAAGAAGAGCAAAACCCGCAGCCCACAAGGGCAAACGGGTTTTTTGTTCTCCTGTCCGTCGAAAACCAAAGACAACCACGTTATCGGACTCAGGATCTGTTTATGTCCATGCCCTAAAGCGTTTTATGCGTTTATCATTTTTTAATAAAATGATAAACATCGCCGAACTTGCCTTTCAAGGTCATGCTTTTATCGTCTTTTTCCAGTAAACTGAATATGTCGAACTTATCCGGTCTGCCTAAAATGGAAATTTTTAATTTTCCGCCCTCGATTACGTAATCAACCGGTGTTTGGTCGTAAAATACCCCTTCTCTTGGAATGTGGGTAATGGTCACTTTGCCGTTATTGAACGCCCAGCTATCTTCCCGTTTCATGATGTCTTCACTGGTTACGGATTTTTTGGCGTACTCCAGCTTCCAGTTTCCTTGCACATCGGCATTGGATTGAATTGGAATATCCGCGAAAACCAGATGGGAAAACAGCGACAATCCAACGTAAATAACGGCTAAACTTAAATTTTTCATGATTTCCCCCTTATTATTGTTATGAAATTTTTATTATACGCGCTTCCAATGGTAATCAACGTTTATTATTGGTTATTTGCAACCTTATGATTTTTTAGCTATTTTTCGATGAGTCGCCTGATTCTATTTTCTCCCGCACTTTCGGTGGCGCTTTGAATACCTCGGCTAGGATCTCAAGCTGGGAGGTGAATTTCGGCATGGCGGGAATTATCCAGGCTTTTCCTATGATGTGAGACAATATATTCGTTAACCAAGGACGGTCGGATTTTGCATGATGTATGATGAACCGATAGGATACGCCGTCATGGAAAACGGCAAAATCTTCCATATTCACTTCTATCGTATCCGCTTCGCCGTAGAGCCGGGTTTTAACGTAGATTTTTCGCGCTTCTAAGTCAAAATTAAATTCAATGAGTTCCGCCATGCCCTTAAAGACTAGATTGGCGACCCAAATAATCAACTGACTTGGCGTGTATTTTATTATTATTTTCAATAGGTTGGATTTTATGCTCATTTTGCGCCCGCGATTATGGACAAGTAAATATCCGGAATTTTACAGTGTTCGCCGCTTGTATATAAAATTAATTGACGGCGCTATTTATTCCGGAACTACTATCGCCCTATTTGTTAAAATTATAAATCACTTATGAATATTTGTGCAGCGGCTACTGGCGATAGCCAATTAACCGAACCGACCGTTATGCCTGCGTTATTTAT
>JBEKBU010000178.1:0-9098 GCA_050015235.1 Methylomonas sp.
AGCGGTGTCGATTATTGTTTAGGCGTTTTTTAAATACCCCTCCCCCTAAATCGTCTGCTTGGCCAAGCATGACCTGCTGGATTGCTAAACAAAGCTCTTCGTAAGTAATGTGCGCTTTTTTTGCAGACTTCGCGAACCAAGCGGTCTTAAAAATCCTTGATGAAGTTTCAGCATTGGCGTTCATAAAAGAAATATACATCATTGTAGCACTGGGTGCAATATAAAAAATAACAACCAGCAATATTTATCTGTAATCAGAAGGGAATTTTAGGTTAGCGTCAGCTACCCGGCTTTTGACGCCGGAGCGCCTGGCGGAGGACACTGTGAATACATCCATGTAGCTTTCGCCCGGCATCCATGCCGGTCAAACCTCCGCCAGGCGCTCCGGCGCCAAAAGCCAAGCTGGTGCATGTTATTTACATCAAAGAGGCAATCTGGTAATCCGAGCGAGACACGAACTTAGTAATTTTCAGTTCAGGGCCTATCGGCGCTGTATAGCTTATTCTCTTGATGCTTTTTTAACAGAAAATCAGCGGTTTTTCAATTAACCCTATAGAGTTGCACAAAGGGTAAGTTTCGATACAAACCGCCAGCCCTTCAAAAACAGGGGTTTGCATGTGGTGAATGTTTGTTGAAAAAGGCGCCTATGAAAATCATAGGTTACGCCCACACTAACACCGGCGGCCAGACAACCGCGCTACAGCTTGCCGCGCTCAAACAGGCGGGATGTAAGACCATTTACCAAGACCAATGCATTAGCGGCGCAATCTGAAGTAGGCGAGGGCGCTATAATTTTCAACTGGAGACTAGCCCTGATAAACTGTTATCATATTTCATTTTCTATAAAATCAATCGGAGTCGGTTTTGACACAGGTTCAGGATATTACCAGTCCAATGACGGCCATGGAGAAGCGCGCCACTGTTTCGTTGGCCGCGATCTACGCGCTCAGAATGCTCGGTTTATTCATGTTATTGCCTGTGTTATCGCTGTTTACCGAACAAATGCCGGGCTCCAGCCCGAAATTGGTCGGTTTGACGATGGGGATTTATGGATTGACGCAAGCCATTCTACAAATTCCGTTCGGCTTGTTGTCCGACCGTATCAGCCGTAAAGCCGTTATCGTCATCGGCTTGGTGTTATTTATCATCGGCAGTCTGGTTGCGGCCTTGGCTACGGATATTTACGGGGTTTTGCTCGGTCGCGCTCTACAGGGCTGCGGCGCCATTTCCGCGGCCGTCATGGCTTTATTGGCGGATTTGACGCAGGAAGTGCACCGCACCAAGGCCATGGCCACCATCGGCGCCAGCATCGGCGTGTCTTTCGGCGTGGCGATTACGTTAGGCCCGGTGATAGCCGAGTATTTCGGCATCAGCGGCATTTTTTGGATCATAGCCTTACTGGCGACGCTGGCGATTTTCGTTATTGTGTTTATCGTCCCTAATCCGGTTAAAATATCCACCCACCGCGACGCCGAATATATTCCGTCCGAATTGAGCGGCGTTATCAAAAACGCCGAACTACTGCGCCTGAACTATGGGATTTTCGCTTTGCACATGATCCTGATGGCCAGTTTTGTGGTTGTGCCTTTGCTGATGCGGGACGCCGGCCTGGAGAGCGGCCGGCATTGGCTGGTTTATTTGCCGGTTTTGGTGACGTCGATGGCGGCGATGATTCCTTTTATCATCATCGCTGAAAAGAAACGGCGGATGAAAAAGGTTTTTTTGGGCGCGATTTTGTTATTAATTATCGCTAACGCCGGTTTTGTGTTTTTGCATGATAGTTTGTATGGCCTGATAGCCTGTTTATGGCTGTTTTTTTGCGGTTTCAATTTACTGGAAGCGACTTTGCCGTCGTTGATTTCCAAAACAGCGCCCGGCGATTTAAAAGGCACGGCGATGGGTATTTATTCCAGCGGCCAATTTATCGGCGCGTTTCTGGGCGGCGCTTGCGGCGGTTGGTTGTATGGCGCTTACGGCCCCACGGCGGTGTTTTTATTCGCGGTGGGCGTCGCGTTAAGCTGGCTTTTACTGGCCGCTTTTATGTCCCCGCCTCGCTATTGGGCGAATCTGCTGCTGCCATTGACGAACGTCAAGCCGGAACAAGGCCAGGCTTTTTCCGGACAATTATTAACGATTAACGGCGTAGAGGAAGTGCGGCTGCATTTCGAAGAAAACGCCGCCTATTTAAAAGTCGATAATCAGATTTTGGACAAAGACGCATTAAGTCAATTTTTAAACCATTGGCGATAAATATCGCCAAACGAAAAATAGTACGGAGAGAACCGCATGTTGAATAAAGTTATGCTGATCGGCCGCCTGGGCGCAGACCCGGAAGTACGCTACCTGCCGAGCGGCGACGCCGTCGCCAATATCCGGATGGCGACTAGCGTACGCTGGAAAGATAAGCAAACCGGCGAACGCAAGGAAGAAACCGAATGGCATCGCGTGGTGTTTTTCAAGGGTTTAGCCAAAATCGCCGGCGAATATCTGAAAAAAGGCAGCATGGTTTATGTGGAAGGGCGGATACGCACGAATAAATGGCAAGGGCAGGATGGGCAGGATCGTTATACCACCGAGATAGTCGCCGACGAAATGCATATGTTGGACACCCGTAGCGGCGGCACAGCCAATTACGGCGCGGAAAGCACGCCTCCGGTCAGCAGCTATGACAGCCACGCGCCATCCTCGGGCGGCGCCAACGCAGGCGCCGGGCCGGCTGCTTTCGATGATTTTGACGACGATATTCCGTTCTGACGGGCGCTTGCGGTCTTTTGAAGGAGATTTTTCTTAAAGCCCTGTTAATACAGGGCTTTACCTTTAAAGACTACTATTTTTCAACCATTACCACTACCGATCTGGCGACCGAATAATACGTTGCCGAGCGGATTGCCTGCTCGGAACCGACCGTATAAAAGTTGTTGGCGGCAAGCAATTGGGATGAGGTATCGCCAGCCAAATACCACTGTTTGCCTGGCAGATTTTGTGGAAGATGGACTGCAATGTCGCCCGACCAGCCGTTATACATCACCAGTATCGACTGGCTGATGTCGCCAAATTCCGAGCCGTCAATGCGGTAGGAAATGTAATGGCGCGTAGCGTCGTTGAAATACTCGGGGCTGATTTCAGCGCCACTGTCGGTGTACCAGGTCAGATCTTTAAGGCCGTTTTGATTATGATCGGCGCCGGAAAAAAATTCGGCCGGACGTAAGCAAGCATGCGCCAAACGAAAAGCAATCAATCGCCCGACAAAATTGGTCTGATCCTGAAATGCGGCGCCGGCGGCGTAATCCAGCCAATTTTTGTCGGTATCGACATTAAACATATTGTTATTGCCGTATTGAGTGCGTAAAAACTCGTCGCCGCCGCAAAACATCGGCACGCCGGCCGACATCAGCGCCAGCGCCAGACCATTCCGGATAGCCTGGCGCTGTAGCGCCGGATCGCCGCCTTGATCCCAGCACATTTCCGCATCGGCGCTACGTCCGCCAGCGGATGGCCCGAATGGATAGGCCAGATTGTTCATGGTATTGTCGAAACTGTACAGATCGCGGAGCGCAAAACCATCATGACAGGTAATAAAATTGATGGAGGCCCAGGGTTTTCGTCCATTGTGGCCAAAACGGTCCTGCGAACCGGCGAACTTGAACGCCATTTGACCTGGAGTAATGCCGACGTAGCCCAGTTTATTTTGGCTAGCCCTAAATACATCGCGGAAATTATCGTTCCATTCCGCCCAGCCATTGGGAAAATTGCCTTGCTCCTGACCATAGCCGTTGGCCGTGTAAGGCTCGGCAATCAAGTCTACCCCGGCTCCGCCGGGCGCCGGGCGAACCGGCAGTTCGGCCAGGGCGCGCAGCAAAATGCCGTTGGGATCTGAATTTGAGAAGTTGAAATCGTTACGGGATGCGGTGTTGCCCAACACCGCGGCCAGATCGAAACGATAACCGTCTACGCCAATGTCCTGACTCCAGTATTTCAGAACATCGATGACCAGATTACGCACGCATAATTCGGCGGCGTTCAGGTTGGCGCTGACGCCATTGTCGTTGCGGTAATAATGGCCTGCCGAGTTGCCGTCCTGCACTTCATAGTAGGCCACGTTATCCAATCCGCGACAGGTAAAGATTTTGCAGACATTGCCGTCGGCATCCTGTACGTCGCCTTCGCCGCCATGATTGAAGATCATATCGCAGTAGACCTTGATATCCAGCTTATGAAAGGCGTCCACCATCTGTTTAAACTCCTTTGTGGGTCCGCCGGGACTTTTGTCCGCCGCGTAGCGCCGGTCCGGCGCAAAAAAAGCATAGGGTTCATACCCCCAGTAATTGCAGTTTTGGGTCGATGGTTGTAGATCGTTGGTTTCATTTTGCGATTCTTGTATCGGCAGAAACTCTACAGCGGTAACGCCTAATTGTTTTAGAACGGGCGCTTTTAACGCGGTGCCCGCAAACGTGCCGCGCAATGGCTCGGGGATGCTGCTGTCGTTTTGCGTCAGGCCCCGGACATGTACTTCGTAGATAATCTCGTCCTTGAGTGGACGGGTAGGGCGGGCGGGACTGCCCGCCGCGGCGGCGAGCGCCTGCAGCACGACGCCCTTGGGGGCCATGAATGCGGAATCGGTATTGCGATTTCCAGCGCCGCTCAGATATACGCTGGCGTTACCCTGTAGCGGCGTCAACGGATCGTGCGAAGTTTCCCGCGCGTAGGGATCCAGCAGCAGTTTATTCGGATTGTAACGATTGCCGATTGCATCGCAGTCCGTAATAAAACCCAGAGCGGAGCCGGGCGTCCAGGCTTGATCATAGCTCCAATTCGGCCCCCACGCCCGGTAACCATAGTAAACCGTCCCGGTGACGCCGGCTTTATTCAGGTCGGCTATGGCGACGGTTTGCTCGAAAACATCGCTATCCGTGGCGCTGCGGGCCATGACCAGCCGCAGATTTTCCGGACTGTTGACGGCAACGCCGTAGAGCCATAACTCCAGCCGGGTCGCCCGCGAGGCGAACACGCTAAAGCTTATCTGGCTGCCGGCGGCGTTGTAGTATGCGCCTAACTGAGCCATAAATACCCCCCCAATGTTAATACGTTGCGCTGATAGTCGTATCCGCTTTGCCGTCTAATACTTTGATAAACACGCTCTGCAAGGACTGATTGTAGTAATAGGCACTTCCCGCCGAAGTTGCTAGGGCGTGCGCCGAGTCGTTATCGTCGCCGCTATTGATATATGGAATGGCCGCGCCATCCATGGCGACGCTTTTCGGCAGGGTTGCTTGCAGCAATGCGACAAAGTAATAAGGCTCGGCGGGCTTAAAGTTATCGTAAATCCGCTGTACCCGGACATTTTGTACGCCCGCATTGGCGGATTGCGTGATCTGAGTGGTTCTATAAACTTGCTTCAGCGTTGCATCCGTGCTTGATTTGTCGTCCAGATATAGCAGATGCGTGCTGCTAGGCCCTGGGTAAATATCGAAAGTCAAAGGACAGAAACCACCGTTGCCTATACTTTCGCCCACATATTGCTCCAGTTCACGGCGCGGAATGACGGCCCCCGCTCGTACGTAGATGGGCGTTACATTCCATGGAACATACCAGTCTATGATGCTGCCTCCCGGATTTGGACCAATCAACGGCGCATGGTTATCCTGATAAGCAAACCATTGACTGCCCGCCGGTAGGTAAACATCGCGATTTTGGCTTCCTTGCGTCACGACTGGCGCAACCAGTATGTTTTGCCCGACCATGAATTGCGTCGTTAAGTTGTGCTGCGAGTAACAATTAGGGTCAGCGCGATCAGTCAGGAACAAAGGACGGCAAATAGGCAGACCGCTCTGGCTGGATTCATAGCTCAGGTCATAAAAATATTGGAGTAACTTGTAGCGAATCTCGATATATTTTTTACATGCTTCCGCAACACCAGGGTTTGGATAGGCGTATGGTTCCTGATATTGTTTGTTGTAACCGTCATAGTGGTTGCGGAACCAGCCAAAAAATGCGCTTAGCGTAGTCCAGCGGGTCAGCAGTTCGGGGTCTGCTATTCCTGATGGCCGATTACCTTCAATAGCGCCGGGTCCAGTTGCAAAACCTCCAACATCGGCGCCAGCCATTGGCTGCCCGGATAGACCGAAGTTCAATACCTCGGGTATCAATATCGACATAAAATCCCAGGTCGATGCGGAATCACCGGTCCAGGTGGCCGCATAGCGTTGTACTCCTGCATAGCCGCCACGGGCGATAATAAACGGGCGCTCGTTTTTGGGCATCCATTGCTGTAAGCCTTCATAGGTGGCGCTGATCAAATTTAGTGCGAAGACGTTGTGAACCTGGGCGTGTGGAACCATGGCGTCAGTGGTGGCGTCATACACCGACAGGTTTAATGGTAAGGTTTTATACGGCATGCTGTCGTCGGAACTCTGTTGCGTGGCCGGATCGGTCATATCCTGCCAAACCATGGACAAACCGGCATTTAATAATGGTTGGTACAGGGTTCCCCACCATTTACGCACTTCCGGTCGCCCCAGATCGGCGTAGTGTCCGTAAGTTCCAAGCGGCGTGCCATTACAATCCGGGGAGTAAGGAGCGCCAGGCGACGGATATGGATTAAATCCATTCATGTTACAACCGTAACTTTCGTTGACGACAAGCGGTTGCGGGCTAGCTGGCGGATTGGGATCGTCTACCCGGACATTGGTGTAGAAGTAACCATTTTTAAGGCCTTCGTCCAGCGCCGAATATGGTGTAGTCTGATTGTTTTCGTCAACCGCGACCATGGAGACTATACCGGTAATGTTGGTGCTGGCCTTAACCCCAAGTAGCAGAAGCTGAGAGAAAACCTGGGCGCCTTTACCTGGAAATTTCAAATCGCTGGCGGTAAAGGTACGGTAGTTGTTCTGGAAATCGACATCAATGTGCATTCCATCAAGCGGAATTTCCGCATTGCGATAATTTTTAACCGCATTTAATACCAGATTCTGATTGTAATATCCGTAGCATCCTTGATGATAACCCAGCGCATACATGGGCGGCAGCGCCGGTCTGCCGGTTAAGTTTGTATATTGATCAATTACTTGCGGAGTATTGTCTCCTGCCATGAAATAGTAGTCCAAATCGCCGTAGAGTGCGCCAAAATAGTATTTGCCGAACATGTCTCCCGCATAATTGGAGCTTTGCCCGATATTAAAGTAACTCTGGGATTCGTTGTCGAAAAATAATCCGTAACTGTACGGTGCGCCCTCTAGTGGATTAGGATTGTCTTCAATCAGCAACGGGATGGAATTATAGAGCGGCTCGGCATAATTGAGAGGGCCGCCGGGCGTGGGCACAATCGGATATCCAGCCTCGTATTTATAATTATCAAAATTAAAAAAAGTCATCGAGGTTCCAATCATGTCTAATTGATCCCCCCCTTTTTCACCAAAACCAAAGTAGTGCGCATGCGCCGGAATCGATTTAAAATTAGCTATGGCCGCTTTTTCAGGATCATTGCCCGCTATATATTCCAAGCCCTGCGCCGTATCGGAACTAATCAGGACGTTGTTGCGATAGACTTGCACCGTAAATGGCGTTTTCAACACATCCAGACGCAACGCTCCCAGCTCGACCGACAATTTATTGGCGTCGTTCTGCAAAACCTGGACATTGGGTTTGCCAAGATTCCAATTGACCACGGCATAAGAATTGAGATAACGGCTATAGTTACCTGAACGGTTAAACCAAACCCGAAACGCGCTTGGACCAAGAATAAAAATTTTTAATTGCGGAGCGCCTACGCCTTTGCCGGATACGCCGGTAATAGTGAACGAGTTTTGCGCGGCGTCGTAAACACAATTTGAAACATTACCAAAACTAGTCCATCCTTTGCCGCTGTTTGGAGTAAAGCCATCCACGGGAACATAGCGGTAGTTGGAAAGACTGGAATCAAAAGGCTGCATAGTCATTTACTCCATTAATTAATTGAGGAATGATCGCCGGCAAATTTTTACTTGCCGGCGCTGGTTTTAACGTTACGCGGTTTTGCAAAAGGCTCCAGTTGCAGCATCCAACTAAAATTGGCGCCGCCGGTTTTGCCGCCATGGTTATTTATGCCAAAAATCGGCGTCGGCTTACCGTCTTTCAATATTTCATTGCCTTTATCGTCTTTCTTAAAGGCCACGGCGATACCGGCGGAATAATGACAGCCTACACAGCTTTCCGAGCCGTAGACTATGGTGCTATCTATCAGCTCGTTATCCGTAAGACGATCATCTTGTTCCAGTGCGCCAGCTTTTTGCTTCCCTTTTTGAAAATAGGTTTCCATGGTGGTGTTAATTACAAATGTCGGCGTCATGGCCCCCGGTGTTTTATAGCGTATACTTTCCGGCGCACTTTTTTCACCGCTGGCGAATGCCGGAAAATTAGGATGCAATGGCCATTGCGTATCAACTAGTTCGTAATATTGGAACACCGAATCATGTTCCTTGAGTGATTTTTGCGCCAACTCGTTGACCTTGGCGGTAATCTCCGACAACTTAACATCATACGGGTTGAGATTGGGCTGTGTCGGTATCGCGATACGTTGCGCTTGTACCGGCTTGGTCGTCAGGCTTTCTATCCAGCTATTAGCCTCAGCCGGATTGGAAGCAGGTTTCAGCTTTCTGTCCGTATCAATAATGGCGTTCTTATCCGGTTGTTGATTAACGGCGGCGGAAGTCAGATTCGGATTATAAAAGTTGGGATGGGTAGGTTTCCCATTCTTATCCTTGTTGATTCGCACATTATCAACCTGTTCAAAGGTTGACCAAACCCATTCCGGAGCGGTTTGCGTGCGCGTAGCTATATGCATGCCGACCAAGCCGACTTTTATACGTTTGGGAGCCGGATTTTCCTCGGCAGGGATCACATCGATCAGCGTGGTGTAAAAGCGCTGTTCATCATCTCCGGCTCCCAATTCTTTCCAGGCCAATTTGATTTCCATGGCGCCGTGCGTGTTTGATCCCTGATTGAGCGGCATGTCAACCTGATTGTTAAATTCTTTCCGGCTAAAAGCCACCTGTCCGTCCAGGTTATACAGTTCGTTTTTAACGATGTAGTCAAATTCTTCCTGATTCATCCGCACGTCAAAG
>JBEKBU010000179.1:0-9983 GCA_050015235.1 Methylomonas sp.
GGCGTTAGCGCAGATATCCATGATCACCCGATCGTCGCGGCGGTATACGTCGATAAAATGCATCATCCGGCATGGGCTGCGCGACTGGCAGCCCTGGGCGCGGAAACTGCTGAAATCATGTTCGCCGATTAGATATTGTCCGGCTCTATGCATGGTTTCCGCGTCCAAAGCCTGATAACACCAGGTAAGCTGGGTGGGCTTGAGCGCCGATTTCATGGCCCGGTTTAGAATTACATACCGGTAAAAACGGGCCACGGCGCTAGAGCGGGCATGAAAATCGTCTACCGCCGGCCGCGCCCAAAGAACGCGCACATCCGCCGGTAAATGACTGTTAACGCCTAATACCCAGGCGGATATTTCCCGTTGCGCCAAGGTATCGAAATGGACGACTTGCGTCAGGGCGTGTACGCCGGCATCGGTACGCCCGGCGCAGACCACGCTGACCGGATGGTCGGCTACCCGGCTAAGCGCGGCCTGCAGTTCGCTTTGCACAGTGCGTTTGCCGGTCTGGCATTGCCAACCGGCATAGGCGCTGCCGTCGTATTCAACTCCCAATACTATGCGCGCCGCCGGCTTCATTATTCGTGAATAAACACCCGGCAACCGGCGGCAACCCGATCAAACAGGCTGATCACATCGGCATTCCGCATCCTGATACAGCCATGCGAGGCTGGACCGCCCAGCACATCGCGTTCCGGACTGCCGTGTATATAAATATAACGCCACCCGCTGTCCACATCGCCGTAACGGTTGAAACCGGCTTCCAGCCCACCCAACCAGAGGATGCGGCTAAGTATCCAATCACGTTGCGGCTGGGCGGCGGCCAAGGCCGGCGAGTAGATTTCCCCGGTAGGACGGCGGCCTACAAACACCGTGTCGGCGCCGGCGCCGGCGCCTATTTTTGCGCGTATGCAATGCCAACCCAGCGGCGTGCGCTCGCTGCCCTTCTGTTGACCGGCGCCGTTTTTTGCCGTCGAAACCGGAAACGCCAGACTAATACGACCCTGCTCCAGCAATGCTAAACGTTGCTCGGCAATTGAAACGTCCAGAAAGGTTTGGTCTTCCGGCGTCATGGTTTCACAAACAAGGCGATAGACTCCACATGCGCGGTTTGCGGAAACATATCCATTACGCCGGCTTTCAGCAACCGATATCCCAGCTCATGAGTCAGTATCCCGGCGTCGCGCGCCAAGGTTGAAGGATTGCAGGAAACATAGACTATCCGTTCCGGCCGCCAATGCTTAAAGTTGTGCAATATTTCCGCCGCCCCGGCCCGCGACGGATCGAGCAGGATTTTATTGAACTTTTGCCGGCTCCAGGCTTGTTCACTAACATCTTTGGTCAAGTCGGCGGCATAAAACTCAACATTATGCAGATTATTTAAACGGGCGTTTTCCATGGCGTGCTTAATCAGCGGCAGATCGCCCTCCACGCCGACCACCTGACCGGCGCGAGTCGCCAACGGTAAAGTAAAATTACCCAATCCGCAAAACAAATCCAGAACACGATCCTGTGCGCTAAGTTGCAAGGCGTCCAAGGCCCGATTCACCATCTTGCGGTTAATTTGATAATTGACCTGCGTGAACATTGCCGGCCGAAATTTGAATGTCAGCCCCTGATCCGGTAGCCGATAATAAGGCGTCACTTCCGGTTCGCCGTCTAAAGGCGCGATACTGTCAGGCCCTTTGGGTTGCAAGTATATACTGAGGCCGGAGCCGCGAGCGAATTCGCGCATATGCTGTTGGTCGGCGGCCGTGGGAGGTTCTAAAACCCTGAACGCCAGCACGCAATCCTCGTCGCCGATAGCGACTTCTATCTGTGGAATTTTATCCTTGATACTGAGTTTGGCTATCATTTCCCCCAGCGCCGTCAAATTTTCACCGACCAGCGGATGCATCACTTTGCAGCTATCGATTTCAGCAAGATATGGATGGCGGCGTTCCCGGAAACCTACCAGCACCTTACCTTTTTTGGCGACGAATTTGACGCCCATCCGCGCCTTGCTGCGATATCCCCAATGCGGGCCTGTCAACGCTTCCCAGATCACCGGAATTTGCAATTTTCCGATACGGGCGAACTGCTCTTTCAGCAATTCTTCCTTAAGTTTGATTTGTTCCGCATCCGCCACATGTTGAAAACTACAGCCGCCGCAACTGCCGAAATGCGCGCAGGCCGGTTTAATCCGATATTCAGCGCGGGTCAATAAATTAACCACCTTGCCTTCGGCATAATCTTTATGGCTGTCCGTGTACACAAATTCAACTTGCTCTCCGGGTAACGCTTCATCGATAAACACTACTTTGCCGTCAACCCGCGCCACACCGCGCCCGTCGTGGGTCAGGGATTCTATATTTACCGTAACGGCGTCCTGGGGAAATTTTTTTTTACGCGCCATGTTTTCCAGTCAGTCTATTTATATTCATCATCCATCAATTCAAACCGGAAACACCCCGGTCGACAAATACCGGTCGCCGCGGTCGCAAATTATCGCCACAATAAGCGCGTTTTCAACTTCTTTTGACAGTTGCAGAGCCGCGTAGACTGCCCCGCCGGAGGATATTCCGGCAAAAATGCCTTCGCTGCTGGCGAGAAGACGCGTGGTGTTTTCAGCTGAAAATTGATCGACTTCAATGATCCGGTCAACCCGCCAGGCTTCGTATATTTTAGGCAGATATTCCTCCGGCCAGCGGCGGATACCGGGAATCTTGGCCGCCCCGGCCGGTTGTACGCCCACAATTTGCACCGCCTGATTTTGTTCCTTTAAATACCTTGAGGCGCCCATGATGGTGCCGGTAGTACCCATGGAGCTGACGAAATGCGTAATTTTGCCCTGCGTATCCCGCCAGATTTCCGGACCGGTCGACTCATAATGCGCTAATGGATTATCAGGATTGGCGAACTGGTTGAGTATCCGCCCTTCGCCTTTGGCCTGCATGGACTCGGCTAGATCTATCGCCGCCTCCATGCTGCCCGCTGCCGGCGTCAGAATAATTTCGGCGCCGTAGGCTTTCATGGAGGCTATCCGCTCGGCGCTCATATTATCCGGCATAATCAACGTCATTTTATAACCTTTAATGGCCGCGGCCATCGCCAGCGCAATACCGGTGTTGCCGCTGGTGGCTTCGATCAAACGGTCGCCGGGCTTGATTTCGCCTCGCGCCTCGGCGTGTTTGATCATGCTCAGCGCCGGACGGTCTTTTACCGAACCGGCCGGATTATTACCCTCCAATTTAACTAAAACTGTATTCCGCGCTTCAGTGTTCAAGCGCTGCAAACGCACCATCGGAGTATTGCCGACTAAGGATTCGATACTAGGGAAATTCATGAGTGTAGTGTTTAACCGACTGTCTTGCGCCGATTATATCAAACCGGCAGAGGTTTAGCTGATGCGGATAGTATACTGATTCGTCGCCATAAACTCTATTCTGTATTATAATTTTGAAATGGATTCTTTCGATCTAAAAGCCCCTGAACTATATATCAACCGTGAACTTAGCCTGCTGGAATTTAACGAGCGGGTGCTGGCGCAAGCGCGCGATGAAAGACTGCCCCTGCTGGAGCGTTTAAATTATCTTTGCATAGCCTGCTCCAATCTTGACGAGTTTTATGAAGTCCGCGTCGCCAGCTTATTACAGATGAGCGAGATAGACCCTAATCTCGTCGGCGCCGACGGCTTAACCATTAATGAACAATTGGACAAAATTTCCATTAAGGCCCATCTTCTTGTTGCAGAACAATACCGGGTTTTGAATGACATTCTAATTCCGCTGCTCGAAGCCGAAAACATCCGTTTTTTAAAGCGCGACCGCTGGAATACGGAACAAAAAAACTGGCTGGAAAAATATTTTAATGAAGAACTATTACCCATTTTAACCCCGGTAGGCCTGGATTCCGCCCATCCTTTTCCGCGTATTTTAAATAAAAGTTTAAATTTTATTATTTCGCTGACCGGAAAAGACGCTTTCGGCCGCAACAGCGGCCGGGCGATTTTACAAGCCCCCCGCGCTCTGCCGCGTATCATTAAGCTTCCCGCCGCTGAAACCGATAGCGGCCCATACGATTTCGTATTTTTATCCTCCATCATCCATGCGTTTGTCAACGACTTGTTCAACGGCATGAACGTACAAGGTTGTTATCAGTTCCGGGTAACCCGCAACAGCGATTTTTTTGTGGATGACGACGCGATTGACGATTTAATGCTGGCGGTGGCCGGAGAACTGGCGATGCGTAATTACGGCGACGAGGTGCGTTTGGAAATTGACGCCAATTGCCCGGAAGAAACCGCCCTGTTCCTGCTGGCCAGGTTTGAACTAACCCACGACCGGCTATTTAGGGTAAACGGTCCGGTTAATTTAAGCCGTATTCAGGCTTTATATACGTTGATCGAGCGCCCGGAATTAAAATTCGCGCCGTTTAAACCGTCCATTCCAGCCGTGTTTAGCCGAAATAAAGATTATTTCGCCTGTATCGGCAAACAGGACATATTATTGCACCACCCATACGAGTCTTTTAACCCGGTAGTGGATTTTATCCGCCAGGCCGCTGTTGACCCTGATGTAATCGCCATTAAACAAACTTTGTATCGAACCGGGGTGGACTCCCCGGTGGTCGGCGCCCTGATCAAAGCCGACAAAGCCGGCAAGGAAGTCACCGTAGTCATAGAGTTACTTGCCCGCTTCGATGAAAAGGATAATATCGGGCTGGCTTCCAAACTACAGGAAGCGGCGGCGCATGTGGTATATGGCGTGGTCGGTTATAAAACTCATGCGAAAATGTGTCTGGTGTTACGTAAGGAAGGCGACACTTTGCGAAATTATGTGCATCTCAGCACCGGCAATTATCATCCCAAAACAGCTAAGCTGTATACGGATTACGCGCTGTTCTCCAGCGAAAAAGAATTAGGCGAAGATGTGCGGCGGGTTTTTATGCAATTGACCAGCCTTGGTAAAGTCAGCAAACTCAATAAATTATTGCAATCCCCTTTTACCTTGCATCATGGCTTATTAAAACTAATAGACCATGAAATCGAAAACGCCATTAACGGTAAGCCGGCGCATATTATTATCAAGGTTAATGCGGTTGTCGAAGAACAAGCCATCCAAGCGCTTTACCGCGCCTCTCAAGCCGGCGTGAAAATTCAAATGATCGTGCGCGGTATCTGTTGTTTGCGTCCAGGCATTTCGGGCATTTCCGACAATATCGAAGTACGCTCCATAGTCGGCCGGTTTTTGGAGCACACCCGCATCTACGCATTCTTGAACGGCGGGGATTGGCTGGTTTACGCCGGCAGCGCGGATTTAATGAATCGCAACATGTTCAGGCGGGTGGAGATTTGTTTTCCGATTGAAGACAAAAAAATCAGAGACCGAATCCTAGGCGATTTGCAAGGTAACCTAAAAGATAATTCCCAGGCTTGGCTATTGCAGCCGGATGGTAAATATATCCAAAGCAAACCCGGCGACGGGCCGGTATATCAGGTGCAAAGCGAATTGTTAAAAGCATTTTGCCCTTAAGGAGCTCGAATGGCGCAAACTATCCCCGATCTACGCCAAGTGGTTTTGGATACCGAAACAACCGGCATCAATCCGAAAGACGGCCACAAAATCATTGAAATCGGCTGCGTGGAGCTCGTTAACCGCCGGATAACAAAGAACACTTTTCATATCTATCTAAATCCTGAGCGAACCATAGACGCCGGAGCGCTTGAGGTGCACGGCATCACCAATCAATTCCTGAGCGACAAACCCCGCTTCAAGGACGTGGCGGATGATTTAATTAACTATATCGCCGGCGCTGAATTGATCATTCACAACGCGCCTTTCGACGTCGGTTTTTTAAATCACGAATTGGCGCAATTAGGCGATCCGCGTACAGTGGAAAACTTTAGCATGGTGTTCGACACCCTGGCCTTTGCCCGGCAAAAACATCCGGGCGCCCGCAATAGCCTGGACGCTCTTTGCAAACGCTACAACGTAGACAACAGTAAACGCGACTTGCACGGCGCACTGCTGGATGCGGAAATTCTGGCGGAAGTGTATCTGACCATGACAGGCGGCCAAGCTTCGCTGCTGGATGAGGAATACAATCCCGACACCGATATTGAACCGCCTATACAACGTTTATCGGCCGACCGGCCGGCGCTCAAGATCATTTACTGTAACGAAGAGGAATTACAGGCGCACCAAGACAATTTGGCAAACATCGCCAAAGCGAGCGGCGGCCTATGTTTATGGAATACTTAAGTTTTTCGTAACTATTCAGCGAATTTTAAACTAGCGTCGGCTATTCGGCTTTTGACGCCCGGCTGATCAAACAAGGCTTCGATTCTATTGATACAGGAGCCGCAATGAGTACCGGCGTTTAAACATAGCCCAACCTCTTCCACGGTATTAAGCCGCTTGGATTTAATCGCAAACCTGATCGCCGTTTCATCTACATCGAAACAATAGCAAATAGTGTTAACCTCCTCCGCGGGCGCATCCGCTTCGGCCTCGGGCAACGCGGCGGCAACCGCCGCCGGTTCCGCCGCAACTTGAGATTTATCGGCAAACAGATTGCCAAACCAGCTTCTTGCGGTCGATGGGGATTCTTTTGTCATCAGGAAAACTCTATATAAAGCTTTGTTATGTAGATTATAGACAAAGTTTAGTTTAACCGGGTGTAATGGCGCTCCAGTTTACGGCTGTGGCTGGGAAACCCTGACTTCTCGCGGCCGGCGGCAAAAAAAAGGCGCCTGAAGCATTGAAATCAGACGCCTTTGTCGAAATAGACAGATAAGACTCAGCAGGAGACTCGATATTAACAAAGCACATTACATGCCATATAATATAAATCAATAAGTTATCTAATTTAAAGACCTTAAAACAAAGAATCCAGACAACAAAATGCACCACAATAAGACAATTTTACGGCCTAAATGCACCATAAATAACAATTTAGACTCACTACTCTTAATGATTTCTTCTAACTCAACCCCAAGCGGCCAAAAATCCGCTGAGGCAAAACGAATTTTGACATTTAAAAAAATAAGGCATACTCTTGTTTATAAATGTGTTTATTTGGAGTAACAGCCATGTCCGAACAAACTTATACCGATACTGCAAACCATCCGGTTGTTTCTATTGTTAAAGGCGTTGACCAAGACGTAGCCCGCGGCGAAGATATTATCATGCTGGGTTATAGTCTGGTTTTGGCGGCGCCGATTTTCGCGCCGATTGCCCCGCCGCATATTCTATTACCGTTAATGGCTCTGGCGTTTCTGATAACGGTTTGTGTCGCCCGCCGCCATTTTCACGGGATACAGGCCAAATTCAAAGCCTCCCAATCCGCATGCCGCAGTCATGAATTCGAGCAGTTAAAACCGATTGCCGATGTTTTCGCCCGGCATCCTGAATTCACGCTGGCGGAAGGTTTTAATCCTTTAAAAAATCTGCTGCGTACTTTAAAAAGCCTGTTAGGCGCATTAATGATTAATCCGTTCTGGATGCCGATATTTTATTTGTTGGGCTTGCAGTTTGCCGAGGAAAAACAGTTACAGATTTTAAATCGGGCGGTTATGCAACTTGAGCAGCAAACCAGCCGTTGGCGCTAAATACAATTGCCGGCGAGATTAGTTCGAACCGGCCAGATAACCGCCGCTGTTTTCCTCCACCCAGCGCTGCCGGCCGGACGCCAGTGTTTCTTTTTTCCAGAACGGCGCCCGGCTTTTCAGGGCTTCCATAATATAACGGCAAGCGTCGAACGCATCGCCACGGTGTACTGACCACACCGCGACCAGTACTAAAGTCTCATCGGGCATGACTTCGCCGATGCGATGCATCAGCAGCGCATCCTGAATGGCCCATCGTTGGTTAGCTTCCGCGACGATAGTCTCCAACTGTTTTTCAGTCATGCCCGGATAGTGTTCCAGAAACAGCGCCCGCACGGTATCGCCCTGATTAAAATCCCGCATCGTACCGACAAACACGCTGGCGGCGCCGTATTTGCCGTTCGGCATGGCTTGCTGTTGATAGGCGCGGATCGCCAGCCAAGGGTCGAACGCTGAAGCGCTGAGCTGAATAGTCATATCAACCTCCGGTTACCGGTGGAAAAAACGCCAGTTCATCGCCGTCGGCAACCAAACTATCCAATGCGACATATTCCATATTCACCGCCGCCAGCATATTCGCCGGCATAGCCAGATCCGGGTTTAAGCGCCGCCAAATGTGCAGGACAGTTTCCGTACCTGTTACCGGCAATTCGTCGCTTCCGCGGCCGACGGATTCTTTTAAACTGGCGAAATAGCGGACTTTAATCGACATATTAGTTTACCCGGGAATACAATATACGGCTATTCCAGCCGCTGGATTCAATTATGCAAAACACCCAACTGACTCATTTTAACAACGCAGGCGACGCGCATATGGTCGACGTCGGCGGCAAACCCGTCACCGAGCGCACGGCCGTCTGCGAAGGTTATATTACTATGCGGAGCCAAACATTAACGCTGATTATGAACGGAAATCATAAAAAAGGCGACGTATTGGGCATTGCGCGTATCGCCGGGATTATGGCTTGCAAAAGAACCGCCGAACTGATTCCTTTATGCCACCCCATCGCCATCAGCCATATCAACATCGAATTGCAAACCCAGCCGGAAGAAAATCGGGTGCATTGTATAACCACCGTTAAAACCAGCGCGCAAACCGGCGTGGAGATGGAGGCGTTAACCGCTACCCAGATTACCCTGTTAACCATTTACGACATGTGTAAGGCGGTTGATAGAGGAATGGTGATTGAATCGGTGCGTTTGCTGGAAAAGAGCGGCGGTAAATCGGGTGATTGGAAAAATGAATAAAAGCATATTAAGTTGTAAAAGTCCTGACTCGATCAAAGAATTCTGTAAATTAGTTTCAACCTGATCGTACGATGATAGACTCAGTTCGGCCACTAGCTGCCAGTCGGGCTAACGTTCCAATTTCTATAGATAAGCCATCCTTTGACCCAGTTGAATGTCCGGTACTCGGCGAGCAAATTGATATTATCACGGCGTCACTACGGTCAATTATATTGCAGCCATTCATCGAAAGCTTATTAATAGGTATGAACTTCTGAATCAAGAACCACAGGATAGCCAGATTTAGAATATTCTGGCTACCTACCATTAGTGGTGTTTAGATAATAGTGTAAACAAGCAGTCTCCGTATCAAGATACTTCGTATTATCAACCTCCTATTAAGCTTAGTGCTACTAAGTAGTTGTAAATAAGAGGGTCATTAGTGACAGATCATTAGCTGATCCCAAGTTCAAAAAAAATACCCAGCTAGGCCATAAAATCTTATTTTATTTCCAGCCTATTGTGGGTTTTATGAAACAGAGTAATGCTAAGTCGATTTTGAAAAAAGCTATGCAGTTATTAATTAATATAATATTAGAACAGCTAGACATCACTGAAATATTTCAACAACAAGATGTTATTTATTTTGTGATTATTCTTTTAGTGACAATATTCGTATATTATATAATACGCTCAAGGTCTCGTTAGGGTGTAAGCACGATGTAGAAACGTGATTAGCTAGAGTAATAGCAGGCAGCCGCATTAATGATTTCACCTTATGTCCATTGAATTTATGTCAAAAATCCATAATATTTTCTGGTGCTAATTTTTCATAGGGTATATATTTTGTAAAGCCGAGTTTATACATGGTTTCGTAAAGAGGGTGGTGTACCTTATATTTCTCCGCAGGGACATAGACACCAAAAATATTAGAATGTTTTTTTCTACAATCTGCACACATCACCATTTTCAATATAACACCTTTAAAAGATTGACCAGGAAGATGTACCAAAGCTTGTCCTAATAATGGAAGGGTTAATGCTCCAAGCCCGCGTAGGGGCGATTAGCGCCAGCGTAATCGCCCACTTCGAAGCCAAATGACCTAACAATCAACCATTCCCTTATTACATTGATTCTTTAGCTATTCATACAAATTAATCAATATGCT
>JBEKBU010000180.1:0-9035 GCA_050015235.1 Methylomonas sp.
GACCGCTTAAAGATGGCGATGTCTATTTAATGTAAAACAGGGCTATCCTCTTTTGGTATCGTGTGACAATCCTTAGGATTGTCACACGATACCAAAAGGGATTCTACCGAAAACAGTACTAAACTCTATGTGCTAGTTTTCTGTTAACATTATCTGTAATTTTTAATCACCCAATCAAAAGTGGGGATTCATGAGATTCAAAAATTATATTTTTGCTGCAAAATTGCTATTAACCACAACAATAGCATTCACTAGTCTATCAGTTAAAGGCGACGAATACATTTTCTCTGAAACAATAGGTGACCTATCTGGTCAATCTTATATAGTAACAGGGGCTTTCACTGGAACAGCCATTGGGAATAACATCTCAAATATAGATAATGTAACAGTATCGTATTATAACGATAACATCCTTAACGCTAATACGGTCGATCTCGGTACATTAAACGCTTATGGTCTTTCGTACATTACTAATACTTGGACTCTTGGATCGGCTGTTATCTCAATTGATGGGGCAGCGAACGATTTTCTATTTAGTACAGGAGGTGTTCCGACCCTAATGCCATATCCAACCTTTTTATACAGTTTATCTAATAACACTCCACCTTCTGATAATAACATGCTCTGGGATTGGAACAACGGTCGAGTATTCGGCTATGACCAGAACTCCATTCCACAAAATTGGAGTGTAACAGACGTTACCACTTCCGCCGTTCCTGTTCCTAGCACTGTTTGGATGTTCAGTTCTGCCTTGGCTGGTTTGATTAGCTTTAATCGCCGCAAGCAAGCACCAACATGAGACAAAACGCTACGAACTGTCTAATGTTCAATTCTGATACAGGGTGATACCCAGCTTGTTCTTGAGTACGCCAGCTCAGGGTCAAGGTAATGGTCGTTGCCCGCGTATTTGTTCATCCCGATGCCTTTTGCCAATATTGGCGACGACCTCGCGCACGGAAATTACGCCGCGCGCCGCACGCTCAAGATCCTCTATTACTTCACGGGATGGCGTTAATCCTTCGAGTCGTTGTTGAGCAATGGCGTTCTGGACGTCAAATAGGTTTTTCAATAATGCGGCGGCTTCTCGCTAGCCGCCGGACTGTCATGCCCGGAATCAGCCAGGCTTTTAAGTTTTTCGTGCAGCAATTTACAGGTTTCCTCCAGCCGGCCGATTTGCTGCTGCTGGGAAGCGGCCACGTTGTTCAGGGCTTGCAGCAAATCTTCCTGGTAAGCCTGCTTGATTTCCAGTTCTATTATGCGTTTTTCGATCATCGGGGGAGGAAATTCGGACTTGACGGAATTTAAGTGCGGATAGTATATACTCTATACTAGTATTTTAATCTAAAATTAGTAAGCCCGGATATGAACAGGCGGGGCCTGTTACGTATCTGTAGCGATTTAGTTTAATTAACATTGTAAGGACATGACGATGACTACGATTGCTGACCCGGTTATAGGCCGCTGGTATAAAGATTTTGAAAATAATCTGACATTCAAGGTTGTAGCGATTGAAGGCGACGACGAATCAATCGCGGTTCAATACGCGAATGGCGATTTAGGCGAATACGATAATGAAGGCTGGTATAACTCCACTTTCGATTATATCGAAGACCCGGAGGATTGGAGCGCGCCATTTGACGAATTGGAGGCGGATGATTTAGGATACAGCGACCCCGACCGTCATAGCCGCTTGGATAGCGATGGCCTGGATATCAGCGACTTTCTGGATGAATAGATTTTATGAAAATGACCCCGCAACAATTTCTGGACTGGGAATCCAAGAGCATTACCTTGCTGGCCATGTCGGGTGCGGGCAAAACAACGCTTTCAAACAAACTGCCTAAGGAAAAGTGGTTTCACTATTCGGGCGATTACCGGATAGGCACAAAATACTTGCAAGAAGCCATACTGGACAATATTAAACAGCAGGCCATGGGCGCGCCATTTCTGCGCGACCTGCTGAAATCGGACTCCATTTACATTTGCAGTAATATTACAGTTAATAATCTGGCGCCGGTATCCAGTTTTCTAGGTAAAATCGGTAACCCCGCTTTGGGCGGCTTGTCGTTGGCGGAATTTAAACGCCGGCAGGCTTTGCATCGCCAGGCTGAAATAGCGGCAATGCTGGATGTTCCGGAGTTCATTCATAAAGCCGAGGATATTTACGGTTATAAACATTTTATAAACGACGCCGGCGGCAGCGTCTGTGAGCTGGATAGTCCGGAAGTCATGGAAAAATTGGCGGCGCATACCGTGCTGGTGTATATCAAAATCCCGGCCTCGCTTGAGCAAACCATAATCGACCGCGCGAAAAAAGAGCCTAAACCCTTGTATTACCGCCCGGCTTTCGTGGATGAAAAGCTCGCCGAATTTATGCAAATAAACGGCTATGCGTCCACCGACGAAATCGCGCCGGACGCTTTTGTAAGCTGGGTGTTTCCGGAGCTGTTCAAATCCAGGCTGCCGCGTTACGAAGCGATCACCCGCCAGTACGGTTACTCCGTCAGCGCCGAAGACACCGCCAAGGTTAACTCCGAGCAGGATTTTATCGCATTGGTGGCGGATGCGATTGCTCAACAACAATAATAATAAATCAAATTAAATGCCGTTAATTGCTCATATTGATCTACCTTCATTCCAGCGTTTGCGGGAAGAAGGCGAAGAAATTCTTTCCATCGAACGCGCCCGAAAACAAACCATCCGCGAATTGCATATCGGTTTATTGAATATCATGCCGGATGCCGCCCTGGAAGCAACGGAACGGCAGTTTTTCAGGCTGGTGGGCGCATGTAATCAAATCGCCCAGTTTCGAGTACATCCTTTCACGATAAACGGCCTGCCCAGAGGGCCGGAGGCTCAGGCGCACATCGGCAAGTATTACGAATCATTTGCGCAAATTCGGCGCGATGGCCTGGACGCCTTGATAATCAGCGGCGCCAACGTCACGAAAGCGCATTTGCAAGAGGAAATTTTCTGGCGTCCGCTCGCCGAAGTCTTTACCTGGGCGCGGCAAAACGTCACGTCGGTGTTGTGCTCCTGTCTGGCTACTCACGCCTTGTTTCAAAATCTGTATGGCATGGAGCGCACCCGCCTGCCGGGCAAACGCTGGGGGGTGTATTCGCACAAGGTGTTGGACAGAACGCATCCCCTGGTCGCGGAAATCAATACCCGCTTCGATGTGCCGCATTCCCGTTATAATGAAATTTTTCCGGACGATATGCGGCGGCAAGGATTGAAAATTCTGGTCGCCAGCCAAGAGGCCGGCGTGCATCTGGCGGTCAGTCCGGACGGTTTCCGCATCGTTTTTTTTCAAGGCCATCCGGAATATGACGATATCAGTCTGCTCAAGGAATATAAACGCGAAGTGCTGCGCTATTACCATGGCGAACGCGCCGACTATCCGCCGTATCCGGAACATTATTTCGACGCCGACGTGCGGGAAATTTTGGCGAATTATCAATGTCATGTGCAAAATGCTAAACAACAAGGGCTGACATTGGAAGCAATGCCGGAGGATTTGATTATTCCGCATCTGGATAATACTTGGCGCGATTCGGCCAAATCCGTTTTCAACAACTGGCTGGGTAAAATTTACCAGATCACGAATGCCGATCGCCGTTTGCCGTTTATGAGCGGGGTAGATCCGGATAACCCGCTGGATTTATAAATGCATCAGGATTTTTTGCAACAGGCGGTCGATTTGGCGGCGCGGAACGCAGCTGCGGGGGGCGGGCCGTTTGCGGCTTTAATCGTTAAGGAGCGGCGGATAATCGCCACCGGAGTGAATCGCGTGACGGCGGACCATGATCCGACCGCCCATGCGGAAGTGACGGCTATCCGTTCGGCTTGCCAGTCCTTGCGGCATTTTCAATTGTCGGATTGCATACTTTACAGCAGTTGCGAACCCTGTCCGATGTGTCTAGGCGCGGTTTATTGGGCGCGGCTCTCGGCGGTGTACTATGCTTGCGACCACATACAGGCCGCCGCCGCCGGTTTCGACGACAGTTTTATTTACGATGAAATACCCAAGCCGCCGGCGGCGCGCGCCATTCCAATGTATTTCACCAAGCTGGAGCATGCCGATAAACCTTTTTTAGTCTGGAATCAGTCGGAAAATAAAATCCGCTATTGAAAATCCGTTTCATTACCCTTATAAATTGGGTCGGACTATCGGGCATTAATTACACATAAGGAGGAAAATTCAGATGTTTGCCAGTCTAATCCATATAAATATTTGCAATACGGGGGAGCGGTTATGATAGAAACCATCGCCCTGACAAAATGTTACGGCCATTTCACCGCGGTCGATCAAATCAGCTTTAAAGCCGAACCGGGGCAAGTGCTCGGTTTTTTGGGTCCGAACGGGGCCGGTAAATCCACTACCATGAAAATGTTGACGGGCTTTCTGGCCCCGACATCCGGCGCCGCCAAGATTTGCGGTTTCGATATCGAGGAACAGGCGTTGGAAGCCAAACGCGCTATCGGTTATTTGCCGGAAGGCGCGCCGAGCTACGGCGAGATGACGCCGCGCGCGTTTCTGGAGTTTATTGCCTCGATTCGCGGCTTGAGCGGCGAGTTGCGCAACCGGCGCCTGGATGATGTCATCGCGCGCCTGGAGCTGGAGCCGGTGCTCAATCAGAGCATAGAGACTTTATCCAAAGGCTTTAAACGGCGGGTCGGCTTGGCGCAGGCTATATTGCACGATCCCAAGGTCTTGATTCTGGACGAGCCGACCGACGGTCTGGATCCGAATCAAAAACATCAAGTGCGCGAATTGATTAACGCCATGGCCAAGGATAAAGTCATCGTTATTTCCACCCACATTCTGGAGGAAGTACAGGCGGTGTGTAACCGGGCGATCATTATCGCCGCCGGAAAATTACTGGCGGATGAAACCCCGGCGGCGTTGGCGGCCCGCTCCCGTTACCATGGGGCGGTTACGCTGCGGACCTTGGAAACCGATAAAGCCAAACAGGTATTGAGCGGCCTGGATGACGTCGCTGAAATCGAAATCGATCCGCTGGATCAACGGCTGACGGCGTTTCCGAAAGCGGGCAAATCCATTTTTAACGCCATTAACAATGCTTTGAACGACCGGCAAATACAGGTAAGCGAACTGCAACTGGAGTCTGGCCGGCTGGACGAGGTGTTCCGCAACATAACCGCGCCGCATCACCGGGAGGCAAGAGCATGAATCCGATTTCAATTTTGTTTGAACGCGAATTGCGCAGTTATTTCGCCACGCCGGTGGCGTATGTGTTTATCGTCATTTTTTTGCTGCTGTCCGGCGCTTTCGCTTTTTATATCGGCGGTTTTTACGAACGCGGCCAGGCCGACCTGGAGCCTTTTTTTAGATACCATCCCTGGCTGTATCTGTTTTTAGTACCGGCGGTATCGATGCGATTGTGGGCGGACGAGCGCAAAAGCGGCAGCATAGAGCTGCTGCTGACGCTGCCCATCACCATGTGGCAGGCCGTCGTAGCCAAGTTTTTGGCGGCCTGGGCGTTTATAGGCGTGGCCTTGACGTTGACGTTTCCGATCTGGCTGACCGTTAACGTGCTCGGTGAACCGGATAACGGCGTGATTTTCGCCAGTTATCTGGGCAGCTTGTTGATGGCCGGCGCTTTTTTAGCCATAGGCGCTTGTTTGTCGGCCGCCAGCCGTAGCCAGGCCGTGGCGTTCATACTCAGCGTGGTGGTGTGTTTTCTGCTGCTGCTGGCCGGCTTCCCGCTGGTGCTGGACGTGTTTCGCGCCGTGGCGCCGCAAGGTCTGGTCGACGCGGTGGCGGGGCTAAGTTTTCTGACGCATTTCAACGCCATAACCAAAGGCGTGATCGAATTGCGCGACCTATTGTTTTTTCTGTTCAGCATCGGCTTCTGGTTATACGCCAATGCTGTGGTAATTGATCTGAAAAAGGCCGACTGAGGAGGAGCCGATGCAATTGACTCGTAAAACCTTGACCGGCAGCGCGCTGGCGTTGCTGGCCGTCCTGTTTGTAGCCGTCGTTTTGATCAGCAACACGCTGCTGCGCGGCTTGCAACTGGATTTAACCGAAAATTCGCTGTATACCCTGAGCGAGGGCAGCCGTAAAATTTTAAAAAATTTGGATGAGCCCTTAAGTCTGACCTTATATTTTTCCGACACGGCTACCGCCGCTAGCAATCGTAGCGACGTGCGCAATTTGCGCGTCTACTACGAGCGGATACGCGAATTGCTGGCGGAAATGAATACGGTTTCCGGCGGTAAAATCCGCTTGAAAACGGTCGATCCCATCGCCTATTCGGAAGCCGAGGACACCGCGGCGGCGGCTGGAGCGCAGGGCATTCCGGTCGGCGATAACGGCGAAAAAGTCTTTCTGGGCCTGGTAGGCGCCAACGCCACTACCGGCCAGGAAACCATTCCGTTTTTCGATCCAAGCAAGGAGGCTTTTTTGGAGTACGATATCGTAAAACTGATTTACGATCTGGCGCATCCGCAAAAAAATGTGGTCGGTTTATTGTCCGGGCTGCCGCTGGCGCCGGGTTTTGACCCGCAGACCATGCAAATGCAGAAAGGCTGGGCGGTCTATCAGCAATTAACGCAGTTATTCGATGTTAAAACGCTGGCGCCGGCCAGCATGCAGACGCTGCCGGAAAATATGAAGGTGCTGGTTCTGGTTCACCCCAAACAATTACCGGATGACGCGCTGTACGCTATCGATCAGTTTGTCATGCATGGCGGCCATTTGCTGGTGTTTGTCGATCCGTATTCGGAACTGGATAATTCGGCCAACGAGTCCATGCCGGGCATGCCGGTCGTAAAGTCTTCGGATTTGCCGGTTCTGTTTAAAGCCTGGGGCGTTGAATACGATGCGAATCAAGTGGTGCTGGACCGCAGCCTCGCCCTCGAAGTCAGTTTATCGTCCGGGGCGCCGCCGGTAAGACATGCGGGTATATTGCACTTTACCAAGAAAGAACTGCCGCAAAACGATATCGTTACCGCCAATTTGGATAGCATAAATATCGGTTTGCCAGGCTATTTCAAGGCGGCGAAAGACAGCGCCTATACGTTGCAGCCGATGCTGCAATCCAGCGAACAGGCCATGACCGTCACCCCCGAACGGATAGCGATGATCCGCGACCCCTCGGAGCTGCTGAACGGCTTTGCCGCGAGCGGCGAACGCTATGTGCTGGCCGCGCGTCTGCAAGGCAAGTTCAAAACCGCTTTTCCACAGCGCACGGGGAGCGGACATCTGGCCGAAGCCAAGGATAACGGCGAAATTCTGCTGGTTGCGGATACCGATATGCTCAGCAACCGTCTCTGGGTGCAAGTCCAGAACTTTTTTGGCCAGAATATCATGAACACTTTCGCGGACAATGGTAATTTCTTTATCAACGCGGTGGATAATCTGAGCGGTTCGTCGGAATTGATATCGATCCGCGGACGCGGCGTTTCCAGCCGTCCTTTTACGCTGGTGGAGGATTTGAAACTAGCGGCCGATGACCGTTTCCGCAGTAAGGAGCAGGAGTTACAGCACGAGTTGACCGAAACCGAGCAGAAAATGCTGGCTTTGCAAAATTCGAAAAACGGCGATCAGAATATGATGTTTAATCAGGCTCAGCAACAGGAGCTGGAGAATTTCCTGCGCCGCAAGCTGGAAATCCGTAAGGAGTTGCGCGAAGTGCGCCGCCAATTGGACGCCGATATCAACTTGTTGGGCGCCTGGCTGAAATTTATTAATATCGCCTTGCTGCCGATCTTGATTACACTAGGCAGTCTGGGGTATGTATTCTGGCAAAACAAACGGAAATCGAATTAAGGAGGCGCGGCTATGAATCATATTAATACAAAAGTATTGCTTGGCTTGGGCGCGGCTACCGGTATTAGCTTGATTGCGGCGGTGCTGATAGGTTTATCCCAGCAGCCGGTTACCGACAACGCCGGCGGCCGCGCTTATGTCATCGAAGGTTTGCAGACCCGTTTGAACGATATCAAGTCCATCGGTTTGCATATCGCCGAAGATAAAGCCGCCGTTACCTTGGCTAACGACGGTCAAGGCTGGCGGGTGCGGGAAAAGGATGATTATCCGGCTGATATGCCTAAAATCAAAGGGCTGCTGCTGACGTTGAGTAATGTCGTGTTATTCGAGCCTAAAACCAGCGTCGAAGAGCATTATCCGGAATTGGGCGTGGAGGATATCAAACGGCCGGACGCCAAGGGCGTATTGCTGACGCTGGAAGGTTTAAGCCAGCCCGCGCAAGTTATAATCGGTAATGCTAATTCCCGCAATGACGGCGTGTTTGTGCGCAAACCCGGCGACAAGCAAAGCTGGCTAACCCAGGGCCGTTTGGCGCCGGATCGCGATCCGGCCAAATGGCTGGATACGGCGCTGGCCGATATCGGCGCGGACCGGATTGCGGAAATTACGTTGGCTAAGCCAGGGCAACCCAAGGCGCATTTAATCAAGGCGCGGGACGGCGGCGCGCGGTTCCGGGTTGACGGCGTTCCGGCCGGGCGGGAAGCGGTTGATGTTAATGCGTTGCAAGGGCTTGCTTCGACATTGTCCGGTTTAGTGCTGGAGGATGTGGCGTCCGCGCAAAAACAGAGCGCGCCGGACGACAGCCAGTTGTTGAAAGCCCATTACCGCTGCTTTGACGGCTTACAGGTCGATATCGCCGCTTGGGCTCAGGCCGGAAAAGATTATGCGCGCTTGCGGGCGTCGCTGGACACCGCCCAGGCTGAAACGTTTATTCAAAGCGAACAGGCTAAAGCCAAGGCCGATTACGACGCCAAACAGAAAGCCGCCGCCGGGAAAAACCAGCCGGAGCAGAAAGCGCCTGGCGAAACGCCTTTGGCGGTCGGCGATCCGGCCAAGTTTCATCAGCAAAAGCTGGAGGCGTTGCAGGCCGAGGCGGATAAGCTCAATCAGCGCTGGCAGGGTTGGGTATACGTTATCCCGGCTTACAAATATGCGAATATGGATAAATCGCTCAACGATGTTTTGAAGCCGCTGGCTGCTACGGCCAAGCCGGCAGCGGTAAAGCCGCCGCCTACGG
>JBEKBU010000181.1:0-9000 GCA_050015235.1 Methylomonas sp.
CTTCTCGCCTCAACTTCGAAATATTATCGCGGCTTTTAATTTCGGCGGAAACTTTCCGCTCCTCCATTTTAGCCTTATGAATAAGCCATTCGGTAAGCTGCTCTATTTCAGCCGACCTTTGTTTGGTTTTCTGCTGTTTTTGAATCCGTAGTTCGGTTTCCAGCTGCATTTCTTTTAATTCCGCTTCATGTTGAAGTTTTTCGGAGAAAATTCTTTTTTCCAGGGCTAATTGTTCGATTAGCTGGTTTTGTTTATCAACAAGCAAACGTTGAGTTTTTTCCGCTTCCAGAGTTTGAGCTTGTATTTCCAGCTCGGCCATTTGTTGCTGATATTCAAGTTCTTGCTGTTTTTCCAATAATTTTTGTTTTTCCGTCAACCGTTGTTGACGGCAAACCTCGATGTTTTTCCGCTCAGTTATTTCATAGGATTTTTTCAAAACATTTAGATAAACGTTATTTTCGCCTGGTTCAACCAGCGGAAAGTCGGCGAATTCCACGCGTATATTGCAAATAGCCTGAGCTTGAACCTGATGCATCGCCAATAGCTCGCAAATAGCGATGATAATTTTATTTTCAACCTCTCCCAAGCCGGTTCGCACCCACTGTCCGTCGCCGAGCTCCTTTATTTCGCGGTTAACTATTTCTTCCAGATGATCAGCGAAATTATGCTTGATATGTTGATTGATATCCGCCAGCCGATCGCTATGTCTCTGCACGTAAGGCAACGTGGCCTGAAACCGTAGATCCAATTTAATTTCGATTGCGCAAAAATCGTTGAATAAACTCAGTTGTTTACGATACGGCCATGATTCGATCTTAAGCGGATAAAGTTTATGATAAAACCGCTGGGTAAATTTTTGCGGGCGTAAATAGATTCTTTTAAAAGGGCCCAGCTTGATATAGACGGCTTGCCTATCCGGGTCGAATTCGGCTAACCAATCCACGGAACTCTCGGCCTGTTGGGACAATCGTTCGTCCTCCGCCAGCCAGCGCGCCAGATCGTCGTCTAAATTATTCACGATTGCTTCTGCTCCTCGGCGGCTCTGGCTTTTAGCCGCGCGATTTTTTCAGTCATTTTTTCCGCTAGCAAAGGATATAAATTCGGGGCGAATTCAACCGTTCTATTGTCGACTTTCCGCAAAAAACCCCGGCTGAGCAACAATCCGACAATAAACATTCTCGACCAATCGGAATAACGTCTGGCTTTTTCCAGTTCCGATTTTTCTATGACCATTTCCAGTTCGTCATTGCGGTTGATCCGGAATTCGGTAAACTGTCTAAGACATTCGAACACCAATTTTTCTTCTTCGATGGTCAACGGGCCGGGCGCAGAAAATTCCAACCGGTAGGAAAGCAATACGGTAAAAAAATCAACCAATGAAGCACAAGCGAAGGCAAACCAGGAAAATTCCTTGAACATGGAGAAGTTAGGTTTCACGTCTTCCACAAACTGCCGGTAAGACATCAATAACGGCGCGTCGGGTAACGCGGAGTCGGCTATGGATTCGGAAACGCGGCTGATTAAAAGCTGGATGTCTTGATAATTTTTAAGCAGTTCCGCATAAGCCTGATCGGGATTAGCGTCGCCATCCAGGCGGCTGATGTTTTCCTGCAGATCGCGGATATGTTTATCCATGTCCAAAAATAGCTGTTCCCTTGCCGAAAACAGCTGCTGTTTTTCCTGATAAATCTTATGAAAATGCCGCCAATAAGGCCCTTCGCCGACTTGATTTTTATAGATTAGTCCGATTTGTTCGTGAGTGCCCAAATAAGCCTGCGTCGATTCCCGCATGGCTTGGTCAAGCTCCTGTTTTTGCTGGAGTAAAACCTTGTTTTTAACGTTCAGCACATTATCCAGATAAGTTTTAATATCCTGCCGGATCTGGTGAAGACGATTGATATGCAGAGTTTCTTTTTCCGATATTTCGTAAAATTTGAAATAAGAAAAAGTAATCGATGCGGTAAGCGCGATGATTAATGAAGCGACTACCGAAAAATAACGTATCCGGTTCGCTTGCCAATGGATACCGGCGATTTCAAGCGAACAAATAACGATAATCGATTGAATGGCGATCGTAATGATTAAGGCTATCCAATCCGTAATGAAGTGCGATAAACCATAATAAGTGGTAAATCCCGAGGAAACGCTCAACATCAGTACTATCGGAATCGTCCATATCCGCAGCATACTGACAAAAAAAGTCTGGACTCGATTGATTAAATAACCGGTTCCAGCAAAGCTGAGTTTTTTATGTTGATCATGTGCATAAGTCAAAATTTTCGCCTTTTATTATTTTATTTATCGGTGGCGGCTAGATTTTATACCGTTCGCATGTCAAATCAAAATTTGTCACTCTGTACGGCGCCCTAAGCTAGGCGCTATGCAGCCATAAGCATGGCCATCGCGTATAATTACCCGGTTCTACCAGCTTAAATCTGGACGGTACATTATGCTTGAAAGTGAACTTTAAATTGGTTGGAATAATCTAAATTAGGTCGGCAACATGATGCCGACGTGATCTTCAGTCTCATATGAAGACCATCTCTAATAATTAATAAAATAGAGGTATAGATTATGACACTAACTACTATTTTCCGATCCACATTACTACTGAGTTTGGCAATCGGCTTACCAGGTTGCGCCAACGACCTCATGACCCAATCAGCGGTAGAAATTGAACAACAAACAAAAACTCTAACTTTCCCGGGTAGTCCGGTCGAGATGTTATCGGCGCCGCAACTGCAAGTGCGTCATTTTCAAGAGCTTTATTACGGTTACAATACCGTATACTACAATTTGGCGGCATATAAAAGCGATCAGTCCGCGAACGACACGAGTTACCGGCTGGATTTCGACGCTAATTATGGCGCCGACCACAGCGCTGCGACCTCGCGGCACTATAATTTAGCAAAAACCGATAACGGCATGGCGTTTCCGACCAATCACCTCAGACACGAGATGGTGCGCTGTCAGGTTTTTAGAGACATTGGCGATGGTTGTCTGTATCGTGACCGCGCCACTGTGGAGCTTAGTCTGGCGGAATTGGAAGCCGGCCGCCAATCCGGCATGAATCTGACGTTAAGTTCAGCCGATAAAGAATACGAACACCTCTACTTGCCGGCGCAGTATGTGGACGGGTTTTTGAGAGCCGTGCAAAATAAGTAATATAGGTTAAGCACCGCTTAAAGCGGAAGCGGTAAAACGAAGGGGCCGCGGCTTGCGGCCCCAATTTTTTACGGCCCGCGGGCGCATAGTCAAAGGCCTTATCCTAAATGAATTGTCCATGCGTAGAGCTAATCTTAAATCCAACCCCTCCGTTTCAGGCGCCGGTAGAGCAAAAAACTGCACAACAGCACCAAGCCCACAACAACCGGATAACTGTATTCCCATTCCAATTCCGGCATGTATTTAAAATTCATGCCGTACCAACTGAATATCATCGTCGGTATCGCCAAAATGGCGGCCCAACCAGCCAATCCTTTCACCACTTCGTTTTGACGCACGGTTTCAAAGGCAAGATGTACATGCATCGCCGCGATCAGCATTTCACGGGTAGTGTCGATCGACTGATCGACGCGTTTGATATGATCGGCTATATCGCGAAAATAAACCCGCACATCTTTATTGATGATGCTGCTGTGGACGCGCATCAACTCGTTACAAATATCGATGAGCGGCGTTATCGCGGCGTGCAGCCGTAATAGTTCGCGTTTTAATTCGTAAAGCCCCTCCAGTGTCTGGCGGCTAGGGCGTTGCTGGAAAATAGCCTGTTCCAAAATATCGAATTTGCGCTGTAAACCTTCAACCACCGGAATATAGCCGTCGACTATGAAATCCATGATGGAATACAGTACGAAGCTTGACCCTCTCTGCATTTGCGCCGGCATCGCTTCGCACCGCGTTCTTACGCGGCTTAAACTCAACGAAGCGCCGTGCCTGACCGTGACCAAAAAACGCTTGCCGACAAAAATATGAGTTTCGCCGAAATTAACGCAGTCCTGATCCAGAATAACGGTATGCAACACTAAAAACAGCGAATCGCCATATTCTTCGATTTTAGGGCGTTGATGAGCTGAACACGCATCTTCCACCGCCAGCTCATGTAAACCGAATTCGGCCTGAATTTTACTCAGCAACCCGGTATCGGCTTCCCGTAAACCCAGCCATACAAACGTATCGTTGTCCTTAAGCGCATCGCTAATTTCCGCAATTGTCAGATCGCCCACCACCAAGCCGTTTTTATAGGCCACGCACCTCATGATCATATTATTATCGGCGGACTGCTCGGTCAACGGCTAACTCCTCTGCTTGCCCTTATCATTATTTGTCATGGGAATAATCAATACCTTGTCTATACGGATACCGTCAATATCCATGACCTCAAAATGCCAGTCCAAATAGACAAAATGATCGGCGACTTGCGGAATCTTTTCCAATTGAAACAGAATAAAACCGCTGACGGTATTATATTCATTGTCAGTTTCGCCGGGGAAATAAGTGTTCATGCCAATAACTGATTTAAGGCGTTTGATCGATAAGCCGCCGTCAACCAGCCAAGATCCGTCTTCACGCTGGACGACATCGGGGTCGAGCTCCGATTCCACGGTCGGTAAATCGCCGACTATGGCGGCCAATACATCGCTAAGCGAAACCAGCCCCTCGGTTTCGCCATACTCGTTGACGATCAAAGCGAAATCGGCGTGGTTTTTGCGGAAAAACTCCAGTAAATGCACGAGCGTCATGGAATCCGGTATATATAAAGCCGGCCTTAGGGCGGAAATAATATCGAACTCGGCTCCGCTCATCACGATTTTTAGCAAATCGCTACGATGCAAAATGCCTAATACATTTTCCAGCCCATTTTGACAGATTACCGCTTTGGAATAAGGGCAATCAGCGATTTTAGTCAGCTCGTCGCCGTCAATTTCCGCTAAATCTATCGCGTATATATCCTTACGCGGCGTCATGATAGCGCCCACGCGCTGCTCATCCAAACGCAGGATATTGGTCACCAGAGTGCCTTCGCTGGCGTGAAATACGCCGGTTTCGGAGCCGATTTCCATCAACAGTTTGATTTCTTCGTTAGTTACGGTTGTTTGCGGCCGCCGATGCGCCCGCATCAAACGTAATAATAAATTGCTGGAAGACGATAACAGCCAAACCAGCGGGCTGGCGATAATAGCCAGAATATTCATGGGCCGGGCGACAATGACGGCAATGCCTTCCGGTCTCAGCAGCGCTAACCGCTTGGGCACCAGTTCTCCGATCACAACGGTAAGATAGGTAATTAAAATTACAGTCGAAACTTGCGCCAATACATCGGCATGAGGCGCTAGCAACGGAAATTTTTGCAAATGCTGATAGATAGGATTGGCTATAGCGTCTTCGCCTAACACGCCGTTCAAAATAGCCACCAGGGTGATGCCAACCTGGATGGTGGATAAAAACCGGGAGGGTTCCTGATGCAATTTAAGTGCTGATTTGGCGCCTGCCCGGTGTTCGTCAACCAGCTTTTGTAATCGCGCTTTTCCCGAAGAAACCAGCGACATTTCCGACATGGCGAAAATGCCGTTTAATAGAATAAGAATAACAATCAGACCAATGTCCATTGAAAATATTAACGGCCTCTTACCGTTTCCGGCGCCATTTAGGTGTGGTAAAGCAATATAGTATCATTGAGTTGTATGATTGGTTAAATTAAGCTTAAGGTTTTTCAGTCAGTTAACCCAATCTCGCTTTTTGTTTTCCCGGTTTCGGCTTGTTTGTCGTGTATTTGGTTTTAAATACTAAAGTTTTAGCGGCTGGTTTACGAATTTCTATAAGCGTGTTTTTTGGTTGGAAGCTGGGGACTAAATGCTGTTTGCCGTTACCGATTAAATCGGCCCGGCCCATTTCTTTCAGCGCTTCACGCAACAACGGCCAGTTTTTCGGGTCGTGATAGCGCAAAAAAGCCTTATGCAAACGGCGTTGTTTGATGCTTTTTGGAATAGGGATATCCGCGCTGTTACGGCTGATTTTATGTAGGGTATCCTTGCCGGAGTGATACATGGCGGTAGCGATGGACATGGGCGACGGCAAAAATGCCTGTACCTGATCGGCGCGGAAGCCGTTGCGTTTGAGCCAAAGGGCGAGATTCAGCATGTCCCGGTCTTCAGTGCCGGGATGAGCGGCGATAAAATAAGGAATCAAGTATTGTTCTTTGCCGGCGGCTTGGGAAAACTTGTCGAACATTTGCTTAAAGCGGTCATAGGCGCCGATGCCCGGTTTCATCATCTTGGCCAAGGGGCCGGCTTCGGTATGTTCCGGAGCGATTTTTAAATAGCCGCCGACATGATGGGTAACCAGTTCCTTAACATATTCCGGGGTTTCGACGGCAATGTCGTAACGTAAGCCGGAAGCGATAAAAATTTTTTTAATGCCGGGAATAGCGCGGGCGCGCCGGTACAGTTTCAGCAAGGGCGTCTGATCGGTGTTCAGATTGTGGCAAATGCCCGGAAAAACACATGAAAGCTTGCGGCAGCTCGCTTCAATATCCGCATCTTTGCAAGCCAGACGATACATATTTGCTGTCGGCCCGCCCAGATCGGAAATGTGGCCGGTAAAATTCGGCGCTGTATCGCGGATGGTTTCGATTTCGCGCAGGATCGATTCTTCGGAGCGGTTCTGGATAATCCGGCCTTCATGTTCGGTGATGGAGCAAAAACTGCAACCGCCGAAACAGCCGCGCATAATCATCACCGAATGCTGAATCATTTCAAAAGCCGGAATGTTGGCCGCGCCGTATTGGCTATGCGGCAGGCGTGAATAGGGCAGACCGAATACCCCGTCCATTTCGGCGGTGGTCAGCGGATAAGGCGGCGGATTAATCCAGACTTCCCGTTCCGCATGGCGCTGGATTAAGGCGCGGGCGTTGCCAGGATTGGTTTCGCCATGCATCACCCTTGAAGCATGGGCGTAGAGTAGCGGATCGTTTTTGACGGCTTCGTAGGACGGCAAGCGGATGACAGTCTGGTGGCGGCGTGAATTGGCGATCGGTTTAAATTGTACGATCTGTTCGTTAGCCGAGACCTCGGACTTACTCTCGCAACCAACCGGCTCCTGATATGGATTTTGCTTCTGTTCGGCGTTGCCGGGCAAGTCGATATCGGTAGCCGGTTTTTCTATCCATCCGAGCGGTATTTGTTTAACAAAATGCGCGGTGCCGCGTATGCCTTTTAAATCGGCGACCGGTTCGCCTTTCGCCAGGCGGCGGGCGATTTCAACAATCTGCCGTTCGGCATTGCCGTAAACCAGCAGATCGGCTTTCGAATCCAGCAAAATCGATTTTCGCACGGTGTCCGACCAATAATCGTAGTGAGCGATCCGTCTTAAACTGGCCTCTATGCCGCCTATGATAATGGGAACGTTTTTATAAGCTTCGCGGCAACGATGGGCGTAGACATTGACAGCCCGGTCCGGTCGTTTGCCGGCCGCGCCGAGCGGCGTGTAGGCGTCATTGGAGCGAATTTTCCTGTCGGAGGTGTAACGGTTTACCATGGAATCCATATTGCCGCCGGTCACGCCAAAAAACAGCTTGGGCGCGCCAAGTTTTTTAAAGTCTTCGGCGTTACGCCAGTCCGGCTGAGAGATTATGCCTACTCTGAAGCCTTGCGCCTCCAATACCCGGCCGATAACCGCCATACCAAAACTGGGATGATCGACATAAGCATCGCCGGTCACCAGTACGACGTCGCATACATCCCAACCTAATTCCCGCATTTCCGCCAGACTCATAGGTAATTCAAGCGCTGGCCCAAAGCGGTGCGCCCAGTATTTTTTATAACCGAAAATAGAGTCAGCGTTAAAATTCACTTTCTGATTAACCGATTTAAATGATTTGGATTATAGCGTTTAAAATCCTGCAGGAAAGTCAGAAACTCCAGTTGATATTGTAGTTCCAGGGCTTTAGCCTTGGCGATAAGTTCCTTAAACGCGGGTTTAGGGTATTGTTCGCCAAAAGCAAAACCGATTATGTTGCCGCGTCCGCGCACCGGCAAAAACAGCAAACGCTGTTCGAAAACGCGTCCCAGATTCCAATTGACTTGTTGAAACATGTTTTTATCGGTACCCCATAAGTTGATAATCAATAATCCGTCGCGGGTAAGCAAAGTCCGGCAATTATCGAAAAAAATTTCGCTGCTGACTTCCGGCGCCATGCCGGTGTGATCGTAGGCGTCTATCATTATGACATCATGCAGAGCCTGATGGTCACGGCTGGCATGAAAAGCATGCTGGGCGCCGCAACCGATTTTTATTTTCAGGCGCGGATCGAGCGGCAGGCCGAAATGGCTGCGCGCAACTTTTAAAACGCTGCCGCGAAATTCCACCGCTTTAAGCCGGCATTCGCTAAACTGGCGCAATAAATACTTGGCGATAGTGCCGCCGCCCAAGCCGATCAATAAAACGTCACGGGGCGAGTCGTTGAATAATAACCCAGCCATCATAGCACGGGCATACAGGGAATGCAGGAGGTTAGGATCTTTTAATAACATGCTGCTTTGCCGGGCCTGAGAACCGAAATGCAAAGCCCTCACGCCCGCCTGATCGACAATTTCAATAACGCCCTGGTCGTCATGGCTTTGGTAAATCAATAAGCCTTCGTATTTATACATAACAAATGAGATGGGTTCAGTAGACTTCGTATCCGAACATTATTTTCAATTGTTTGGGTTCACGGGCAAAATCCTAATATCCAAAATTATAGTATACGGCTGTTAACAATTTGTAAGCTACTGGGGAGCACCGCGGGGCAAACGCATTTAAATTACCGAATAAACAGCGCCTTGGCGCTATTGCCTGAAGGTTAAACGATGACTTGCACCCTCTCCCTTCCGGGAGAGGGTTGGGGTGAGGGGGTTAAAATAAGGGTTTTTCAATCGTCAATGACATAACACGTTAAGGAATATGCTTTTTGATCCCCTCACCCTAGCCCTCTCCCGGCGGGAGAGGGGACAGTCCATA
>JBEKBU010000182.1:0-8921 GCA_050015235.1 Methylomonas sp.
CAGTACACAAATCTATTTAAAGATATTTTTGAATTTGCGGTTTTAGAGTATAATCGTGCTTTCGTTTTGACTGGTGATTGTGGTTGGTCTGCATTAACTATTTTTTGTGAAATGTTGGCGCGCTATCCCGATAGCCATATTGAGCGAAAGTATGTAAAGCAGTACTCGGGGTGGATAGAGTCGGAAATGGCGTTGCTTAGCATCGCCTTAAAAAATTCAGACAGGCCCGAAAAGCTTCTGCCCAAGCTTTATAGTCTGGATCAGGCTTTCAAGGCTAAAAAAATCAACCCCGGCACTACCGCTGACATGACTGTAGCGGCAGTATTGGTAAAATTTCTGGAGCAGCTTTTAGGTAGCAATCAGACCTGGCTCCGGTAGGGATTTACGCTGAAATGATAATAATTGGCCTTAAAACCAGTTATTTTTTTTATTTAATTTTAAAGTTCTCAAGGGGATATAAAAAAAATGGCTAAAATTACAAACTTGCGCGTAGGCGAATCTTTGGTGGGCGACGGTAATGAAGTTGCGCATATCGATTTAATCATTGGCCCACGCGGTTCCGCGGCCGAGTCTGCGTTCGCCAATGCATTGACCAACAACAAAGACGGTTTCTCAACCTTGTTGGCTGTTGTTGCGCCTAACCTGATGGTTAAACCTGCAACCATCCTGTTTAATAAAGTTACCATCAAAGGCGCCAAACAAGCCGTACAAATGTTTGGCCCTGCTCAACGCGGTGTAGCCATGGCTGTTGCCGATAGCGTTGAAGACGGCACTATCCCTGCTGATGAAGCCGATGATTTATTCGTATCCGTTGGCGTATTCATCCACTGGCTGGCTGAAGACGATGCGAAAATCGAAGAATACAACTACAAAGCAACTAAAGAAGCGCTTCAGCGCGCTGTTGCCGGCTCCCCAACCGCTAAAGAAGTAGTTGCCGCAAAATCAAGCGCTAAACACCCTTTTGCCGCTAACAAAGTTTAATTTTATTAGCTAAGCAAGACTGTTAAAAATACCCCGCTCGCCGGGGTATTTTTTTGCCTGAAGAAAACCCACAAAGCGCTATTTATTTCGGGCGGCCTTGGATATCTCATCAAGTGTCTTATTGGTATCCTGGGAATATTCGGCGGCGCGGTTTGCGGAGGCGTCAGCAGCGCCGGCCTGCGATTCGGCCCGCGCTGCCGCGGGCTTAGCCGTAGCGGCGTCCTCGCCGGCTACGGCGAGCTTTTTCTCCAACGCATCGATTTTCGTATGCAAAGCATCAACGTCGGCGGTACTGGCGCACCCTGACGTCAACAAAGCGATGAATAAAATGCTTGGCCGATTTAAGGTTTTGTTCATAGCAAGCCTTGTTTTCTCGTAACTATTCAGCGAATTTTATCTAGCGTCAGCCATTCGGCTTTTGGCGCCGGAGCGCCTAGCAGAGAATGCAGTGAATACGTCCGTATCACTTTCGCCCGGCCTCCATGCCGGTCAAACCCCTGCTAGGCGCTCCGGCGCTAAAAGCTAAGGTGGTCAGCTATCGGCAAGTTTATGAAAGCTTAGTCGCTCAGTGAATAGTTACGTTTTCTCCAGCTAGCAAGCTATTTTTTTAAAGGACTTTTCTTCAATGATTCGCTGACTCCCATCGGAAAGGAACGCGGCATTCCCCACTTTTTTGGCGAAATTATCAAACATTATTTCCAAAAAATAAATAGTAAATTTCATAATTAGAATTTGACGGAATTTATAAAATACCTTAACGTTATAAATAAAAGTACATAGCAAAAGTCGCGGAACATTTAAGCCGTCATTTTAAAACATGCTTGCTTAAACTGCACAGTTAAGTGCGATATACGTCACGCGCGGAGCGAAAATGAACGCCTGACGGTTTTTAATTTATTTTTAAGGTTTGATACATGAAGAAAAATATTCTACAACAATGCGCTGCTCCAGCCCTATGCATAACCACGCTATTACTCGCTTCGGCAACGGCGTCCGCCGACACCCCGGTCAGTTTGAGCGGTTTTCTAAATGCCGGCAGCCCATCCAGTTTTGATCTGACCGCTTTGCAAAACTACGCGACCGCCAATCCAACTACCGTACAAACCGTAACAGTCGGCGGCGACACCTATACCGGCGTTTCACTGTATAGTTATCTGGACAGTTATATAGCCACGGAATACACATCGCCCACCACAACTGTTAAAAACGACATTCTGCGCGATACCGTCCTCGCCACCAGCGCTAGCGGGGCCAGCACCGTCTTCGCATTAGGTAACTTAAGCCCTAGCGGCTTCGGAAATCAGAACGACATTATCGCTTATCAAGATAGTAACGGGCCATTAAATGCGCCTAGCCTGATAGCGCCCGATGGATCGAGCGTTTACAATCTGGCGAGCTTGAATGTAAGCAATGTTACATACCCCGGCGCGGGCGCGGGCGGTCAATCAACCTCTTTTACCGTGAGCGGTCTGGTAAGCAATCCCACTACTTATACAGCGGCAAATTTGCCCGGCAGCTTCACTCCCGAAGTGGTCGGTTCGTATACCGGCGTTTCTTTATGGAATTTACTGGTTCAGGACGGTATTTCCACTAATCCGGCCAATTATCTGAACGAATATGTAATCGTTACCGGCACGGATAACTATCAAGTCGTTTATTCACTCGAAGAACTTTCCCCGCAGTACGGCAACCAAAACGATATTGTCGCTTATGCGACCAACACCGGCGCCGCCATAGGCGCTAACGGATTCGCCCGTACTATTGTGCCGGGCGATACCAAAGCTGGGCGCTGGATGTCAAATCTGGACAGCATCACCGTCGTATCCGCCGTCCCGGTTCCGGGTTCAGCCGTTCTGATGCTTAGCGGTTTACTCGCTATCGGCGCAAACCGCTTACGCAAATCCGCCGCCTAACCTTTCTTTAGTTCGCCAGGATCATCGCCAGGGAAGGCGCCGCTTATATCATCCGTTTCAAGGCTTGACAAATTTCAAATTTTCCAGCTCGGTCGCTCTTTCGGACGTGGAATTGATCATGCAATATTTGGAGCGTAGCAGCGCGGAAGAGTCCTCCTTGGGCGTAGCGTAAAAATCGCAGTTTGCTTTCCGGTAGGTTAGCCAGACGCGCTCCACAGCTTGCAACTGTTTGCCGCGCTCCGGCGTCAGCTTGGCGCGCGCCGTTTTATACGCATTGTTCAAACGCGCATCCTGGACAGCCATTTCCGCCGATATGCAATTCAAAATTTCCGGCATTTTACCGCCGGACTGGTCCATGCAGGCGGCATAGTCCGGAGATAACGCCTCATTCGCCGAACCGTATCCGCACCATAACGCTAAAGCCGTAAAAATCAATTTCCTGTTCATTACCACCCCCAAAAAATGAAATGCAAACGCCTACTTATTCGACAGCAAGGAACTAAAACTCCATAGTTCCGTAACGGACAACGTCCCGCTATGCAGCGCGGTGGCGGCCAGTACTCCCGCCATACCGAGCTCCAGCAAACTTGACAAATCCGCTGGATGACGCACGCCGCCGGCGGCGATAAAGTTCTTTTCCGGGCAGCTTTTTTTTAACGCCGCCAATTTATCGACATCCGGCCCTAACCGGCTGCCGACCCGGCTTAAAGTCATCACGATAACTTCCTGCGGCCAGAAATGGGTGGCGGTGAACCACTCTTCCAAGCCCAAGGCTTGCCGGCGGTAATCCAGCGACAGAATAAAAGGCCGACTAACCGGATGCGGAGGGCTTAGCTGGCTCTCGGTGCCAATCACGGGTTTATAATTGTTTGGATATTGTGTGGGCAGCGCATTCAGCTGACAACCGTTGTCCACCCAAAAACTCCGCTCCGGATAGGCTTTAAGAACGCTTTCAATTAAACCGGCATGATGGCCGGCGCCGCTTATGGCGTTCAGATCGGCGATATAAAAGGTTTGGAACGGAAAAAGCTTTAGAAAACCGTTTAAAACCGAGTCAATATCATTCCCGGCAGTTAAAATAGAATGTTGCCGGATAGGCTGATAAAGACTTCTATCGCCGTGCATCGCATGCACCACCTGACCGTCTTTTAAATCAATTACTGGAATAATCTGCATACAGGCTTCAGGCGGTAACCGGACGCGGAATTAGAATGCCAAGTTAGAATGCTGTAAGTATACATGAGGGTTAAAAGCTTGAAAATACTGATTTTTGAATATATTTGCGGCGGCGGTTGCGCCGGGCAGCCAATGCCGGCGGGACTGGCGGCCGAAGGCCGCATGATGCTACAGGCTTTGGTCGCCGATCTGGCCTCAGTCGCGGACTTGGAATTATTAATTCCGCTGGATGTGCGTTTTCTGGATTTACAATTACCGGCTAGCGTCCAAATCCATGAAATTGTTGCCTATAAAAACGTCATGGCGCAATTAAGGGCGCTGATCGCCGCCTGCGACGCCGTATGGCCGATTGCGCCCGAAACGGACGGCATTCTGGCGGTTATAGCCGCCATGATAAAAGAGGAGGGAAAAATACTGCTGTTGTCGCCGGCGGAGACTGTCGCTTTATGCGCCGACAAACTGGCGACCTATCAAGCTCTAACCAGCCGCGGGATACCTTGTATAGAAACCCATTTACTCTGCGCCGGCGCGGAGTTTCCGGAAAACGGCGACCGGGTGGTAAAACCTAGAGACGGCTGCGGATGCCAAGGCAACCGCATCGTCGGCTCCGCCGGGGAATTTTCAGAACTGTTGGCGGAAATTCAAGCGCCAGAACAGTATGTCATTCAACCCTATCAGGCCGGACAAGCAGGAAGCTTATCTTGTTTATTCAAGCATGGCCGCGGCTGGTTAATCTGTTTTAACCTGCAGCAAATCGGCATGGAAAACCGGCGGTTTAAACTTCAAGCCTGTCAGGTTAACGCCGCTAGCCCTTATCTGAACAATTACCCGGCCTTGGTGGCGCAAATCGCCGTCGCGCTACCGGGACTGTGGGGGTATGTGGGAATTGATCTTATCGAAACGCGCGAACATGGCCCCTTGATTCTGGAAATCAATCCGCGTCTTACCAGCTCTTATATAGGCATACGGCAGGCAACCGGCATAAATACCGCCGCTAAGGTATTAGCCATGTTAACCGCCGAACCGCAATTGCGGATGAACCGAAATCATAGCGTGACGGTACAAATTAATGCGTTCTAACCCGTGTTTTAATTTAGCGCTAACACGTTGCCGGCCGAATAAATGAATTTCGGCCGTTTGTTAATTTTGACTTCCAGGAACGGTTTAGCATTTGGATTCCGCCCGCCTGTAGCGCCGCTTCTGATGCACTCTTGAACAAACTCATAAAGCATTGACTGCGCTTCCTCTTTAGTATCATAGGGTCCGCAGTCCCCTTCCCTGGCTTGAAAATACCAGCTGACTTCTCCAGTTGAAACTTTTTTTTCCGAATAGACACGCTCATAATCGAACATCTCAGTATCACTCCAAGCTATCGTTGCATATAATATTTGCATGGACAATATGCTCCAGGGCATTTTGATAATCCATGACCACTTAAATACCTAACATATTTAATAGTTTAATTAAGTTTAGTCATAAAAGTTCTAGCTATATGTGATAATCCGCAAAAAATTAGTTAATTCATAACGATTTTCTTCGGAAATGAAGACTGCTTCACAGTTAATTTACAACAATGTAAAATTATAGCTCTGAATAGTTTATTCAACCGCGCGGGCTAATTTAACGGACGGATTGTAAACCGCCAAATCCACGGAATCTTTTTAATTCAAGTATGAAAATCTTATTTATTCATCAAAACTTCCCGGGCCAGTTTAAGCATCTGGCCCCGGCATTAGCCGCGCGGGGACATCAGGTCAGCGCTTTAACCATGCGGCCGAACATCGGCAGCGAATGGCAAAATGTCCGGATTCTGCCGTACCAGCCTACGCGTAGCAGTACGCCGAATATTCATCCCTGGGTGGTTGATCTGGAAACAAAAATCATACGCGCCGAATCCGTTTTCCTGCAAGCTAACCTGCTTAAGGTTCAAGGCTACACACCGGATTTGATCATCGCCCATCCAGGTTGGGGGGAAAGCCTGTTTATAAAGGAAATCTGGCCGCAAGCCAAACTGGCTATCTATTGCGAATTTTATTACAGTATCTTCGGCGGCGATGTCGGTTTCGATCCCGAATTTCCGAGCGCCGACAATGCGGACGTATGCCGTTTAAAAATTAAAAACTTGAACAATCACATGCATTTTGAGTTTGCTGACGCCGGCATCTCGCCCACCTACTGGCAGGCCAGCACCTTCCCTGAGCCCTTCCGCAGTCAAATAACCGTAATACACGACGGTATCGACACCGACGCAATTATGCCCAATTCCAATGTCAGCCTGACTTTTGCCGATGGTTTGACCATCAACAAAAATGACGAAATCATCACTTTCGTGTCGCGCAATCTGGAGCCACACCGCGGTTACCATATTTTTATGCGCGCATTGCCGGAAATATTAAGACGCCGGCCCAATGCGCGCATTCTGATCATAGGCAATAATGATGTCAGCTACGGGGCGCGTCCGGAAGCCGGTCAAACTTGGAAAGATATTTTTATCAATGAAGTTTCCCGGCAAATTACCGTGTCCGACTGGGGACGCGTACATTTTCTCGGCAATGTCCCCTATCGGGATTTTATTCCGATTTTACAGTTATCCACATTACACGTTTATCTGACCTATCCGTTTGTGCTAAGCTGGAGCCTATTGGAGGCCATGAGCGCCGGCTGCGCAATTCTAGCCAGCAATACCGAGCCTCTACACGAAGTCATCACCGACCGGCAGACAGGACAGCTGGTTGATTTTTTCGATATCCCGGCGTTGGTCGATCATGCCTGCGCATTGCTGGACAATCCCCAGCAACGCCAATATCTGGGGGAAAACGCCCGCGCGTTCGTCCGCCAAAATTATGATTTAAACAGCATCTGCCTTCCCAAACAACTTGCCTGGGTAGACAGTTTATGAAAACATGAAACCGTTCAATTACAAAGGCCGCGGCAGTATCAGCAACGCGGCGGGGCGCTATGAAAAAACCGCCGCTATCGCAGTGGATGACGGCTGGGGCAGTTTGGACGCGGCATTGCCGCCGCTGCGCACCGAAGTTATCGAAGACCGTAGCCGGACTTTGATCAATTACAACGACTCGCCGGACTTGGCGTTCGACCGCTCCATCAATCCGTACCGGGGCTGCGAACATGGCTGCATTTACTGTTTCGCACGGCCTTCGCACACGTATTTAGGCTTATCCGCGGGCTTGGATTTCGAAAGCCGGATTTTAATCAAACCCCACGCCGCGCAAATACTCAGGCAGGAACTGGCCAAACGCAATTATCAATGCGCGCCGCTGGCCTTAGGCAGCAATACCGACCCTTATCAACCTTTGGAGCGTGAACGGCAAATCATGCGGCAGATTCTGGAAATACTGTACGAAACCCGCCATCCCTTTAGTATTGTGACAAAATCGGCGCTGATAGAACGCGATATCGATCTGCTCGCCAGCCTGTCCAGACAAGGTTTGGTACAGGTCTTTATTTCGGTAACCACGCTGGACCGCAAGTTGGCGCGTATCATGGAGCCCAGAGCCGCAACTCCGGAGCGGCGCTTGCAAACCTTGGCTAAACTAAGCGCGGCCGGCGTCACGACAGGCGTCATGGCCGCTCCCATGATACCGGCTTTGAACGATCATGAACTGGAAAACATCATTAAGGCCGCGCAATCCGCGGGCGCGGTCTGCGCCAATTACATTCTGCTACGGCTGCCTCTGGAAGTTGCGAGCTTGTTTGAAGAATGGCTGAATCAACATTATCCCCTCAAAGCCCGGCATATTTTAAGCCTAATCCGCGCCACCCGCGGCGGCAACCTTTACGACGCCAGCTTTGGGCAACGCTTTCAAGGCAGCGGCGATTATGCCGGCCTATTGGCGCAACGTTTTCAATTAATTTGCAAACGCTTAGGTATGGATAAACCGCCGCCGCCGTTACGCACCGATTTATTCCGCAAACCCGGCGCCGACGGCAAACAACTTAGCTTTGATTTTTTTGATTGAAAGACTATTGGGAACTTCGAAAAATCACACTCAGACAAGCCCTTCATAAGAGCCACCGATCATAAGCTCAGATGAGCCGCCAAGCTGTATGCCATTTTCCGTTTCGGATTGCAAGCGCGGCATTTCCGTACGGTTGGAGCGCTGTAACACTTTAAACTCTTGTTCGCTATCTTGATAGCCGATCACGGCGCTCAATTGACCGCTGTTATGCATTTCGGCTGGCCATGGCACATCCTGCTGCGACTTGGCGGCGTCCAACAAAACTTCCAAACAGGGTTCAGCGTCGACATTTAACGGCGCGTTGCTTTCAGGTTGCCGCAAGACTTGAGCGTGATTGTAGATTTTAAGTATCAATGGCTTAAGCTCGCCAGTCTCCGACTTGTCCGGCATCGGATTTTTCTCTAACCGCCAATAGACATGCAAGCGGTCGGGTTCAACCGGCATTAATACCAAGGTCGGCGGCAATTGAGCGGCGAGAGGCGCGTAATCCCTGCTGATCTCCTGACTAATAGCCAACAGCTCCGGCGCCGAAAACGCCGCGTATAGGGTTTTAGACGTCCCGCGGATTGAAATATAAGGCGAAAAAAGCCGGCTGATATCTTGGCTGATATCCAGCAGTTCCTGCATAGACAGTTTGATTGGCTGTCGCATATCGGTTAGTAACAAAGCCATTGTGGGAAATACTTCGGGGGCTAACGCCGGTCATCCTGCAGGCCGTGCAGGCGTTATCAAAATGCGGCTTTGCATGCCGGTTATCACATAAGTTATCGGTTTATTTTTCCGCTTTGCAGTAAAATAAACATTCGTATCCAAATCTTTCGGCATTCCGTTATGGAATATCACGGGCTGCGAAAGGGATGCGAAAAGTATA
>JBEKBU010000183.1:0-8870 GCA_050015235.1 Methylomonas sp.
AAGCGGCCTAACCAGACATTAGCCTGATCGCTGAACGTATATCCGATCTGGGCGCGCTCCATATCCGTTCCTAACGTGCCGACACGGTCGTATTCAAACACCAATTCTACCAGGGAGCGGAATTGCCCGCCCAGTTTCGGAGTCATATACAAGTCCAGGTTACCGATCCCAAAGCCTGACGGATGCCCGCTGCTGTTGTATGCGCCGCCGACATCGGCAAAACCGTGCAGCCAGTCGAACGGTATCAAGCGCGTCGAAGCGGCGGTGCTGAGTTGCGTCACTTGTTGCTGCACGGCGCTGATTCGGCTATTCTGATCATTTATGATTTTGCCTAGCTGGTCATCTTCGGGTGGGGCGGTAGTGGCAAGCGCCGGAGCGGCGTCTGTTTTTGGAGTAGCTTCGGCCTGCCGGCTGGTTTCAACCTGGGCTTTAGGTACGGTTGCGGCCTTTTTACCGCTTTCCATCTTGTCGACTTTATCGGAAAGTTTGTCTATGACATTAAGCGCATTTTTCAACTTACGCTCCAATTCCGATATGCGTTGCGCGTCGGTCTGCGCCTGCGCGGAGCTTACCGTCAACGCGGCGATTACGGTTGAGATAACTATCCTGGCGAAGGGCGGCCGAAATTTCGCCGCGGCGCCGGACTGATTTTCTTGGTATGAGCGATTGATTGCAAGTTTTAATATCATATTTGAATTGCTTATTTTTATGAAATAGTTGATAAATCTCACCTTGTGTCGGCAGGGTGGTTCTATGTCACGCTACCCATAAAATTAGTCGGGTTTGCAAACTACTTAAAAAATGAAGGTTTATTTTTGTGTGGCTAATCAAAGTTTTGAATTCTTTTACCGCTGCAGCAATGAAAAAATTTGAATTGCTTCACATTCCGGCGCATCAGTAAGGATCGATCTGGGGCTGATAGGTTAAAAATTACAACAGCCAAAGTGTTTGGTTATCGGCGGGTTTTTGAAGGCATAGTTACTCGGTGAATAGATAAAATTATTGATATTCATATTTCCAAACTATAGAAAGCGTGAATGCGGATGGAAAAAATTCTGGTCGGAATCAGCGGTTGTTTACTTGGAGAGCCGGTGCGCTATGACGGTGGGCATAAATTAAACAGTTATATTGAACGGACCTTGGGCGCTTATTTCGAATTCCGCCGGTTTTGCCCGGAAGTTGCTTGCGGTTTGGGCGTACCGAGGCCGGCGCTCCGGCTGTTAGCCACGGCGGAGGGCGTCCGTTGCGTCGGCGTGCAAGACCGCGACAGAGATGTTACAGCCGATCTGGAAGATGTTTCCGCCGCACAGCATCAGTGGCTCGCGGAGTTGTCGGCCTATATTTTGAAAAAAGATTCGCCTAGTTGCGGTATGCAGCGCGTCAAGGTTTATCACGATGAACTGCCGGTTCGCTCCGGCTCCGGCGTGTTTGCCGCATATTTACAAAAGACTTTTCCGAATTTGCCGGTAGAAGAGGAGGGGCGCCTGGGCGACCCGCTGCTAAGAGAAAATTTTATCCGGCGAGTGTTTGTGATGCGGCGTTGGCGGCAGTTGAGCGAACAGGGATTCAGCATTCACGATTTGATGTCTTTTCACAGCCGTCATAAACTGGTCGCCATGAGTCATAATCAGAATACCGCCCACGCATTGGGTCGGATAATCGCCAATATTACCCCGGATACTTTGGAAACGGACGCCGCCGTCTATATATCCGTTTTAATGAGCTGCCTTAAAATCATAGCCACGCGCGGCAATCACGTTAATGTTTTGCAACATATTCAAGGCTATCTGAAAACCGCTTTGGATAAGGATGACAAACAGGAGCTGACCGAAACGATCGAGGATTACCGTCAAAACCGGCTGCCTTTAATCGTCCCGTTGACTTTGCTGCGCCACCATTTCCGCAAACAGCCTAATGACTTCATAACCGCTTCTTATTATATGCAGCCTCATCCGGGCGAACTGGCGTTGCTGAATGAAATTTAATTTGCAAGGGATGTTGTAAGGCAACGAAACCGATAAGCCTGATTTATCTGGATTTTAAACTATCTTCTCCAGAAAGCCGGCGTAAATAAGATCAGCAGCGTAAAAACCTCAAAGCGTCCCAATAACATGGCGATGGTGCAAATCCAGGTTTGAAAATCGGACAAGTCCAGATAATTGTTACCTGGATAAACCATGCTTAGCCCTGGTCCGGCGTTGTTGATGCAGGTCAGCACCGCGCTTAACGCGGAAACCGGATCGAGTCCTGAAAACAACAGGGCGAATGTTAAGAATACGATGGACATAAAATATAGAAAAATAAACGCCAGCACCGAAAATATAATCTTGTTTGCTATCGGCAAATGGCCGATATAAATGGGATTAATAGCGCTGGGATGCAAAACGCTGAACATCTCGCGGCCGGCTTGTTTCCAAAGTAATAAGGTGCGGAACATTTTAATGCCGCCGCCGGTAGAGCCGGTGCAGGCGGTAATACAGGTTAAATACAGCATCCACCAAGGTACAAAGGCGGGCCAACGGGAAAAATTGGCGCCGATAAAGCCGGCGGAAGTGCTGACCGATATTAAATTAAACGTCACATGGCGGAAAGCTTCGGACCATTCGGAATAAATACCCCGAAATACCAGGTAGGGCGTACAAATCAAAATGCTGACGGCTATCAAGCCGAGCATGGGTAAGGCTTCCGCATCCCGCCAGTAGGGTCTTAGGCTGCGTTGATGCAACACTTGAAAATGGACGGCGAAATTCATAGCTGAAATGAGCATGAAAACTATCATTACCCGCTCGATAATCGGTGAGTCGAAATAAGCGATATTCGCGTCATGGGTTGAAATGCCGCCTAAACTCATCGTGGAAAACCCATGGCAAATCGCGTCGAACCAGCTCATGCCCGCCTGTTGTAAAGCCAAAATGCATGTCAAAGTTAAACCCGCATAAACCATCCATAACAGACGGGCGGTTTCATTGATGCGGGGCGTGATTTTGCTGTCCTTGATCGGGCCGGCCATTTCAACTCTATATAATTGCATGCCGCCTATCCCTAAAAGAGGCAAAATAGCGACGGCAAGAACGATAATTCCTAGGCCGCCTATCCAGCTTAATTCATGACGCCAAAGATTAACCGCCGGCGGCAAATTATCCAGTCCGGTAAAAACGGTGGCGCCGGTAGTGGTTAACGCAGAGGCGGTCTCGAAAAAAGCGTCGGTAAACGTCAGTTCCGGCAACGCTTGCATCAATGGTAGGGTGGCGGCTGCGGCCATCAATATCCAAAAACCGGGCACTAGTAGATAGCCGTCACGGTTTTTTAGACCGCCGCGAAAGCGGAACGTTATGGCGGCTAAAATGCCGCCGCAACCAATGTTTAAAATCATGCCATGCAGAAAATGCTCGGTAGCGCCGTCATGAAAATAGAGGGATGCGGCAATCGGCAAGATATAGGTTAAGCCGAACACCATCAGAATCAAGCCAAGAACAAAAGCAAGGGTACAAAAACGTTGCATGGTTTCCAGCTAAATTAATATTGATGGTATGGAAGGAGTATTGCGCATTTTATCAAAACCGAGACGAAGCTTTTTAATCTTTTTTGCGCCCGCTAAAAAATTCGGGGGCGAATGTGCGACTTAAATAATTCTAACCGTTATTCGTTTGTTTAAGTTAACGGCATCTTAATTTTTTATCGAAATTCATACCAATATTGCTGACAATATTTGCATGGTTTGCAGGATTGGTAGAGCTTAAGGATTTGCTTAATACATACAGCCGCTAATTAGGCGCTTGTTGCGGTTGATGAGAAAACGCCGATTGGTAACCTTCAAATCGTGGCTTGGGTAGCTGAAATCATGGCGCTATGTTGGTTCGAAGTTCGCGGTTTTAGCTATGGGCTACTTGCCGTCAGGCGGGTAAAACGGCGTGCGGTTGCATTATTTAGCGCATTTGGCAAGAATTCTGCTTAAATAAACAAATTATTAATTAACACACGGTTGGTAAACAATTCAGCAAACGCGCGGCAAATATTTTTTCGCGTTAGCTCTATAGTCATCATGCCGGCCATTGATGTTAACCTTAATTCTTCGAACCACATGCCGCTCTCGAAACATAAATTCCGAGATAGAATGCGTTGCGCTTAACCGGTAAAACTACAAGATGCAAATCCGCCGCGTCATTCTGATCTCCTTTGTGTCCTTATTATTCTTGATAGTACTGCCTTTAATGGCGGTGCTGTTTTTTATTTCAAGAAATTCCATCGAACAGGAAATCAGCCGGAATCTTAACAGTGACGCCATCATGCTGATGGAAGAAGTCGACATGCTTATGTTTGAACGCATGCAAAATGTACATTCTTGGAGTCATCTGGATATTATTCAGGAAGGCAGGATCGGCGATGTCGATAAAAGGCTTTCAGAGTTTTTGGCGAATGTCGAGTCCGGCTACAAAGGCATGTATAGCTCATTGTTCTATGTCGATGCCGGGCAACGGGCCATAGCCGCAAGTAATGCGAGAGTCATAGGCAAAGTTTATTCAAAAACAGCGGAGGAAGTTAGGGCGGAAGTTCCCAACGGCGAGGTTTTTGTCGAAGATCTGCAGTTTCCGCCGCCACCCTATCAGGCGGTCGATTTAGTCATTCGCGCGCCGGTGAATGATAGTTATTCTTCCGGAAATATGGGGCAGCTTTATGGATTTTTCGATATGCAACAATTGTTTCGTTTGTTGGATCATGCCAGCGCCTCCAGTACAGGTGATCGTTATATTGTTTTATTGGACGGTAAAGGCCGCGCCATAGCTGCTTCAGCAAATTTACGAAAACTGGAGATTTTGTCAAAAACCCTTTTCGCCGACTGGAAACCCAAGCAGCGTGACTCCGTCTTCGTACACGACGGCCAACCTATTACGGAAGCGCCCGTATTAGTGGGGTATGCGGCTTCTTCCGGATATTTGGGATATGTGCGGATGGGTTGGTCTATCTTGATTTTTCAAAGCACTGCCGACGCCTTTTTGCCTATCCGTTCGCTATTGCTGATGTTCGGTTTTGTAATCGTTATGACTATGGGTTTGGCATTTTCGGCCTCACACTGGATTTCCGGTTATATTGCCAAACCGATATTGACCTTGACTAAATGGGTTAGAGATGTGCGTTCCTTCGAAAAGACCGCCGATCCGCAAGTTGGCGGCGCCGTTGAAATTTGCGAGTTGGCGAGCGCTTTTCAGGAAATGTTGCAGGCATTAGTCCAATCCAGGGAACAAGTCATACAAACCGCGAAATTGGCGGTCATTGGGGAAATGTCCGCGACCATGGCGCATGAAATCCGTACGCCGCTAGGAATTATTTCAACGTCCGCGCAATTGTTGCAAAGAGAACTGGGTTTAAGCCCGGAAGGGAAGGAAATGTCTCAATTTATTTTGGACGAAAGCGCGCGGCTGAAAAAATTGGCGACTACCTTGCTGGAATGCGCGCGACCCAGAGAGCCGCAACTACTGCCGACCAATATTCATGAGCTTATCGCCCATGCCGTCGAGCTTTTAGCCAGTCAGGCTGAAAAAAAACAACTGCTTATTGAACAGCAATTACATGCGGAATTTCCGGTAATACCGGGCGATGAGGAGTTATTGACCCAAGTCCTGCTGAACTTATTGCTAAACGCCATACAAATTGTCCCTTATGCCGGCTTTATTCAAATACGAACTTTCGTTTCCCATGCGGAATTTATTTGCATTGAGATTTCCGATAATGGGCCTGGTATAGCGGAAGACGACTACCAACACCTGTTTGAACCCTTCTTTAGTAGACGCGAAGGAGGGATCGGTCTGGGTTTAACAGTAACCCGGCAAATCGCGCATGCGCACAAGGGGCGGCTTACCGCTGCTCCGAGCGTTTGGGGGGGGGCGTGTTTCACCTTATATTTACCTATGACGAAAGGAATAACAAAATGTTAAAAAGCGCACATGTTCTGGTTGCCGACGACGAAAAAAATAGCCGTAGAATGCTGGAGATCCTGCTCGGTAAACTAGGTTGTCAAGTATCGCTGGCGGCTGACGGCGCCGAGGCGCTGGAGATCATGCGTAAGACTTCGGTCAATTTGCTGATTACGGATTTGCGCATGCCGAAAATGGATGGCTTGGGCTTATTGTCCGCCTTGCGGGCGGAAGGAATTGATACGCCGGTGATTGTGGTTACGGCCTACGGAACGGTGGAAAGCGCGGTGACCGCCATGAAAGCGGGCGCCAGCGATTTCCTGATGCGCCCTTTAGATGTTGAGCAAGTGGAATTGGTCGTCAATCATGCCCTGGAAAATTGCCGCTTAAAACAAGAGAATCTGTTTTTACGGGATCAATTGGATAATGAAGGTTGGGACGAATTTATAGGCCACAGCCAAACCATGCATGCGGTCTATTCCCTTATCCAGCAAGTGGCGCCCAGTTCCGCCAGCGTATTTATTTCCGGCGAAACCGGTACCGGCAAAGAATTGGTAGCCCGCGCCATTCATCGCTATTCCGGCCGTAAAGGTTTATTTGTGCCGATCAACTGCGCATCGATTCCGACCAGTATGTTGGAGAGCGAATTGTTCGGTTATGTGCGCGGCGCCTTTACCGGGGCAATTAAAGACCGGGTGGGAAAATTTGAATTCGCCCATCAAGGTACGTTGTTTCTGGATGAAATTACCGAAATGCATCCCGAAATCCAGGCCAAATTACTCAGGGTTTTACAGGAAAACACTCTGGAACGCTTGGGCAGTAATCATAGTTTCGAAATCGACGTCCGCTTTATAGCCGCCACCAACCGCAATCCGCGGGATGCGGTAGCTGAAAAACAGCTGCGGGAAGATGTTTTTTATCGCTTGAACGTCTTCAATATCCATCTACCGGCTTTACGGGAAAGAGAGGACGACATCCTATTGTTGGCGAATAATTTTGTTGAAAAATTCCGCAAGCAAATGGGTTATGCGGATTTGCGCCTGTCGACCGTCGCTTGTGAAATCTTAACGGCTTACAAATGGCCGGGCAATGTCAGGGAATTGAAGAATATTATTGAAAGAGCGGTGGTCCTGAGCCATGGCGGTGAAATCGGCGAAGAACATTTGCCGCACGAAATTCTTTTCGAGGAATCGCGGCCGTCAATTCCCGTGAAAAATATGGAGTTCAACGAAGACGATTTGGAAACTCGCGTGGCCGATTTGGAAATGAGAATGATTAACAAAGCCTTGCAACAGTCCGAGGGGAATAAGGCAAAGGCCGCCAGAATGCTCAAAATCAGCGAGCGTACGCTTTGGTATAAGCTCAAAAAATATAACCTAGCCTTCTCCCCTTCCGCGCAGGATTAAAAGCTTTCTGTCCCGCAGTCATTTTATTCTTAAAAACGCCATGACATTGATCGCCATAAAACGCTCTCGATCTCGCAAAATAATGATAGCTATTTGGCTAACCGTTTTATGTTTAATCATCGCCATTCCGATTTTAGCGGATGACTCTAACCCTGGTTATCAGCTAGGCAGGGGATTTCCGCTAGGAAATAGCGGTTTCGCGTTAGGCGGTTACGCCAGCACTCATCTTGAAAGTTTTGGTAAATGGCCGGCTTCATTCAGCCTTAGTAATTTAAGTTTGTTTGTTACCTGGGATAACGGAGGCAAATTACGATTTTTCTCGGAAACGGAAGGGGAAAACGTGCTCAATGTGGGCGGTAAACGTACGTTGTCGACTTCGGGCGCCAACCTGCATTTTGAACGTATGTATTTTGATTATCTGGTGACGGATACGCTCAGCGTGCGGATAGGCAAAATGCTGACGCCGGTAGGGCAATGGAATCTGATTCACGTCGATCCTCTGGTTTGGACGACCACGCGTCCGGTCGCAACGACGAATTTATTCTCGGATTATGCAAACGGCGTCATGTTGCAGGGTACGGTTTTATTAGGCGAGCGTGTTCTCGATTATTCGGTTTATGGCGATTACAGCTCTGTTTTAATCCCTAGCAATATTGATGGCCCCGCATTTGATAATGCACAGGGTTTACGATTGCGTTATCACTATTCCGATAATCTGCAACTTGGTTTTTCCTATGCGGACTACGCTTTAACAGACAACGTTAACGTAAGAAACCATCTCGCCGGTTTTGATTTTGCCTGGTCTTACCGGCGCTATCTGCTAAATAGTGAAATCGTCTACCGTAATAATAACGCCGCGGTCAATCAGAACGCTTGGCAAGGTTATGTACAGGGCGTTGCGCCTATAATTTCCGGATTATATGCGGTTGCCCGTTATGAGTTTTTCGATTGGTCCAGCAACTGGGACAATCATTTGGAGAATAGAGGGCTAGGCCAGGCCGGGGTCGTGGGATTGGCCTACCGTCTGCAGTCACCGATGGTTTTTAAGCTGGAATATCGTACCGGAACTAATAACCGCGAGTTGGCGCCGGATGGCATGTATGCATCATTTTCGGCGCTTTTTTAACGTGTATAATCTAAAGAATCGCTTAGCTTTTCTTTGCATGGCGTACTTTATCTGCGTTGCGCAGCCCAGCGCCGCCGATGAATCCCTAGCCATAATCACGCAACGCTCCAGCGAACTGAACACCGTTTCGCTGGAAACCTTGAAGCTGGTCTATTTACGTAAACTTCTGCTGGATAGCAACGGTAACCGCTGGATACCGATCAATTTACCGTCTTCACATGAACTGCGGCAAATGTTTTCTTTATTCTTGTATAAAAAACGCCCGGATGAACAGGAAGATTATTGGAACGAACAATATTTTCAAGGGGTGGCGCCGCCGCAAGTACTTGCTTCCGAAGAAGCCGTGATACGTTTCGTAGCCATTACGCCCGGCGCCATAGGTTATGTTCGTCTACGCAACGTCGACGAAAGAGTCAAAGTTTTAAA
>JBEKBU010000184.1:0-8771 GCA_050015235.1 Methylomonas sp.
TGTTGAGATAGCGCTTGCGAAAGCGGTTGCCCGGCTTCCAGCCGTTGGGCGACGTTTTTCAGGGTCTGTTTCATGGCGATATTCCGGTGGGAATCCGCCAAACTGATGATGGAGCGAATTAAAGGCACGCCGGCTTTGGTTAGGCTATGCATTTGCCGGCAAAACAGAATCAGATCGTTTGTTCCTATGCTGCGCAACGCCTGCCAATAGTTGAGTTTCTCCATTAAATCGTCGTTTTCCTTGGCGGGCTCGATACTAATCGGCGTTTGACCGCGATGTTGCAAGGTTTGAGCAATCTGCAACGGCGATTCCGCGTCTAAAACGCCGCCGATCAGTTTACCGGCGTTATTACGGGCTTTATAGCTATAACTAGGCATATTAATTTCCCGAGATGCGTATCACTTCATGCAAGGATGTCATGCCTTGTTCGACCAACTCCAAGGCCTGCATTACAAAACTCCGAAAACCCGGCGTATTACGGGCCGCGGCGTTAAAAGCCGCAGCGTCGTTACGACGCAACGCTTCCAGCGTGTCATGATTTAGCTCCAGCAATTCGTATACGCCTATACGTCCTTTATAGCCCACATGATTGCAATGTTGGCAGCCTTTGCCCTTTTTTAACACAATTTTATCCGCTTCGTCCTCAAGCATTTTTTCCAGCCAGATCCTTTCGTTTTCGGTTATTTCCACTGTCTCGGCGCAGCGGTCGCAAATTTTTCTCACCAAGCGTTGGGCTATAATCATTTTTAACGCGGTAGCCAGGATATAGCCTTCGATTTTCATATCCAGAAGGCGGGTTGCCGTTTCAATCGCGCCATTGGTATGCAAAGTTGAAAAAACCAAGTGACCGGTAATCGAAGCGCGCACGGCGATTTCGGCCGTTTCACGATCACGGATTTCGCCCACCAAAATGACGTCAGGGTCCTGACGCAGCACGGAACGCAACACATTGGCGAAGCTTAGGCCGATTTTATCGTTTATCTGCGCCTGGTTAACGCGGGGAATACTGTACTCCACCGGGTCCTCGGCGGTAATTATTTTGGTCTGCGGATTATTAATGGCGGCTAGCGCCGCATATAATGTCGTGGTTTTACCGCTGCCGGTCGGACCGGTTACCAAAATCAAACCTTGCGGATTACGGATATGCGCTTTAAAGCGTTTTAACAGTTCGGCAGGCATGCCTATAACGTCTAAATTCAGCAAGCCCTTGGATTGATCAAGAATCCGCATGACCACGGATTCGCCGTTTTGGATAGGCAAGGTAGATAGCCTGACATCAAGCGTCCGGTTTTTTACGCGGATGGAAAAACGCCCATCCTGCGGCAAGCGTTTTTCCGATATGTTTAGACCGCACATCAGTTTCAACCGCACCACCAGAGCGGGCGCGATGTTTACATTATCGAGCACATGTTCGTTTAAAACGCCGTCTATGCGTTGACGGATACGCAGCACCGACTCGTCAGGCTCAATGTGTATATCCGATGCATTGGTTTGCAAGGCGTCTTCAAAAATCGATTGTAATAGTTTAACTACCGGCGCATCGTTGACTTCGCCGCTGGACACCAACGCATTCAAATCAAAAGCGTTTTCAGCCAGTTCTTCGCTAAGCCTGTCAGCCAGCGTACTAATTTCCTCCGTGCGCCGGTAGGCTTGATCTATGGCGGCCAGCAGGTCGGATTCCTTGACGACCGCTTGGCGTATGCGTTTTTTCAGTACCCGGCTGATCTCGTCCAACCCCATTAAATCGCTCGGATCCGCCATGGCCAGCAGCACTTCGTTGGCGTTGCTTTCCAACAGCATCGCCCGGTAACGGCGGGCGAGATTCTCCGGTAATTCCCGGCATATTTCCGGTTTGCGCTTGTACTGGGAGATATCCAGGAACGGAATTTGTAATTGCCGCGACAGAAAATTCAGCAGATCGTTTTCTTTAATATAATTTAAATCAATCAGCGTACGGCCTAATTTTCGGCCGGTTTTTTTCTGTTCCGTAAGCGCGGTCATCAATTGCTCGGAAGTGATGATACGGTGCTGTACCAATAAATCGCCTATGCGGATTTTTTTTTGCGCGGGTTCCATAAGCGTACTAATTTACATCAGGGTTTAAATCATGGAGGCGTTGCTTGATATAAGCAACCACTTCCTCGTGCAGGGTGTTTTTATCCAAAGCCTGTTGGTATGCGGCGACGGCGGAGTCGGATTGATTCAGTTTATCTTGGGCTATGGCCAATCCCAGCCAATTTTCGGCTTTTTCAGGCTGAATTTTAGTCAGCCGGTTATAAACTTCGGATGCTTGAGGATAAAATTGCAATTGTGCGTAACATCCGGCTAACAATGCCAAGTAAGCGCTGTCGGATATGCGGGAGGGATCGGCTTGCTCCAAAAGATTGACCGCCGCGGCGTAGTCTTTTTGTTCTATGTATAAATGCGCGCGGGTTTTTAAAAACGTCGGATTATCCGGGAACAGCAGCAAACTTTTATCGACAAATTCAGTCAGCTCCAAACCTTTTACATGCGATTTCAGCAATATCTGCAGCATTAAGGTTCTAGCCGGCAGATAACGGGGATCGATTTGCAAGATTGTTTCCAGGTAATTTCGGCTGCTTTCCAAGGATGGGGACGTTTTTGCCTGAAAATAAAGCGTTAAAACCCGTTCATGCTCCAAAGCCAGTTTAAATTGGCGAGCCGATTTTAAATTTGTCGCGGGCTTAGCGGCGGCGTCCGCTTCCGGAACGGGTTGGGTATTTTGCTCAATAACCTGATTATTAGCCTGATTAACCGCGCTTCCCTGCTCCGGATTTTGGGATTGCGCCGGCGACGGTTGAGGCGTTGAAATTGGCTCAGGCTGTTGTATAACGGCCCCGGCCTCGGCGGCGTTATTTTTAGGCAACGCCAATAATTGGCCGTATTTTTCGTATATTCCGGAAACATAGACGAGAACAAATCCGCCAGCCGCCAGCAGCCGGAAAACGGGTCTGACCCGGCTTGGCCGGTATGCCGCCGAACCTGTAGCGGTACTAACCTTAACCGTGGCGGATGAACCGCCCATGTGGGCGTGACGCTGTTCGAGATCACGTAACATTTGATTAATCAAACTCATAATGACAATCGAGACAAAAAGTAAACGGACAAGGCGGCAACCGGCAACAACCAAGGCAAAATTCTTGTCGACAACCATAGATTAAGCCGGCGGCGGGTTGCTTCCGTATCCATCGCCGCCAAATGCACATGCCGCATGCTGATGGTGCTTTGCCCTTTTCCGTAAGCAGCCATAAAAGATTTATTCGCGAGTATGTTGATCAAACGCGGAATTCCCTGGGTATAAAATTGCAGAGCGTTTACGGCCAATGGTTTTAACAAATCGGTATGCGTATTGCCGGCTATATATAAACGGTGCAGAAGATATTCCCGCACCTGCCGCTTAGTTAGCGGCTGCAAATGATAGCTAAAACTGATACGCTGACGTAATTGACGGATAGCCTTTTTTTGCAGAATCTCATCAAGTTCGGGTTGAGCAAACAGGACAATTTGCAACAGTTTTTGTTTTTCAGTTTCCAGATTGGTTAGAAGACGTAGCGACTCCAAGGTTTTTAACGGTATCGCTTGCGCTTCATCAATAATCAATACGACTTTATTGCCTTGTTCGGCGGTCAGCAACAAATATTCGTTTATTTTCGCCAAAATATGGTTGTGTCCGCTATGACGCGAATACTCTAGACCGAATTCATCCGCGATAGACTGCAGCAATGCGTTGGCGTTCATATCCGGGTTGGGTATATAAGCGGTAACGAACGGCGCCGGCAGTTCGTTGAGCAATTTACGGCATAACATCGTTTTACCGGAGCCTACCGGGCCGGTTATTTTTATGAAGCCTTCGCCGCTTTCCAACGCAATCAGCAATACATTTAGCGCTTCTCTGTGGGTGGGTAAATCACAAAAAAACTCCGTGTCGGGCGTCAAGTTAAACGGAAGTTGAGTTAGACCGAAGTGTTCAAGATACATAAGCTCTGGCCGACCGCCACCATAGGTTAAGGATTATCGCCATAACGGCTTCCGCTCCATTTCCTGCAAATGTTGACGGCTTCTTTCCTTAGACTCGTCCCAGTCGTTCCCGCTACTAATAATAGTGGGTTTCAGCAATATGACCAGTTCCGATTTTTGACCGGTTCCGGAATTTTCACGGAATAAGTTGCCCACAAAGGGAATGCGCGCCAGCATACTCACGCCTTGCTGATTTTCCTGAATATCGGTTTGCATCAAACCGCCGATAACTATAATCTGCCCGTTTTCGGCATGCACCACGCTATCCGATTCCCTGATCACATTCAAGGCCATGGGAATCGAGTTTTGGTTGCCGTTTATTTCGAAAACCTTGTTATCGTCGGATACGCGGGTAACGGAAGGATGAATATGTAACGTGATGTTGTTACTGTCCGCTATCTGTGGCGTAACATCCAATGCGATGCCGGAAAAAAACGGCGTCCAGGTGACGTCTTGCGTTGCAATATTGGTCACGCCATAGCTGTTGGTCGAAGAAACATTGGTAATGAAATATTGGTCCTGACCTACTTTAATGACCGCTTTTTGATTGTTTAACGTCGATATTCTGGGGCTGGACAGGATATTGGTTTTCCCCTGGCTTTCCATTAATTCTATAAAGGCGAAAAAGTCGTGGGATTTCACGCCTATCGTAAACGCGGCGGCGGCTGAAATGGCGCCGAGCGCCGGTACGGTTCCGCTCATAATCGAAGCGCTGGCGGTGTGAATAATATCCGCCCAGTTTACGCCGTCTTGATGACTATCGTTCAGCGTGATTTCCAGAATTTTCGCTTCCAGCGCCACTTGCCGGCCAATCTGATCTTGAGTATGCACGATTAAATTTTCGACTTCGCGCATCTGGGTGGGATGCGTACGCACCACCACAATTCCGGTTTGTTTATTAATAACGACTTTGGCGCCGGTTTTAGCATTATGCAATTCATCGCTATTTTCGCCAACCGGGGCGGCATCCACTATGGCGGCTATGGATTGCCGCAGTTCTTCCCAAAAATCGGTTTTGGACGTTGTGGTTATCCAACTGCCGGATGTCATATTATTTGCCGCCATGCTGCTAGGGTTGCCGGGGTTCTGCTGTCCGGAAACCGCTCCCATGCCGGAATTATATTGATTCGCGCTATTTCTCGAGCCGGAATTAATTTGTCCGGAAGACACGCGGGTATTGGAGCTGCCTTCCCGTTGCAGATCCAGTCGGTCAATTTTAAAAATTTTGGTCTGTAAGGTGGCCGGATAAATCACATAACCGATATCGGTTTTAGTGAAATCATAGCCGTAAACTCTTTGCACCGTATCCAGTACTTGCGGCAGGGTAACGTTTTTTAACTCCAATGTAATGCGGCCGCTTACCTCTGGATGAACCACCATATTTTCCTGGCTATCCGCTACCAGTCCCATAAAAAAATCGTGCGCATCGACTTCATGCACCGATATATTAAAAGCCGCGCTATTAGCTTCATGACCGCCGGACAAAAGACTTTGATTTATATTGGGCAGCAAAGCCTCGGTTACCGCGGCGGGCGGTGGGGGCGACGCCGCTGGTTTTTCAAAAGCATTGTCCACATTCGGAGTATTAAGCGCCGTCATCCTTTCACCGCACGCCGACAACATCAAGAACAGGCTGACTGAAAAAATAAAGACAAAGGATTTGAACATTTGCATTATTTCACCTGTTTTTTAAAAGATGGCACGAGTAAGATTTTTTTCACAACGCCATGGTTATTTATCAGAACATATTGCGGCTGGATTTTGAGAAGCCGGCTGCCGTCGCTTAAAATTCCGCCCGTTTTAACCGACACGCCATTAATTACCGCGCGCCTGTTTGCCTCGGAAATCCAAATAGCATTTAACTTTAAGACCACCGGACTATTCGCCGGGGCTACGCTGGTTACTTGAGGCAGATTACCCGGCGTGGTCGGATCCCTTAGTTCAGCCGCCGCCGCGGATTTCCAATTTAAAAACACGATTGAAAAAAATAAAATTTGTTTAAACACCAAGCCAATCCTTTTCAAAGCTCAGGGTGTAGACCTGAATGCGGGTTTCCGCGACCGGATAATTCTTAACCTGATAGTCTATGCTGTCCCATTGAATACGCCACGGCAAAGATTCCAAGGTTTTTAAATAATTAAGCGTACTAAAATAGTCGCCCTGTATAGTAATGGCTAATGTATGCCGAAACAGCCATTCGGTTTGTTTATCGTTATTGCCGAAGGGAGTAACCGGCAATGTTTCAAGTTTGATCAATTTCAGTTGGCCGTTTTGTTTTAAAATGTCGCTTAACGCGCGCGCCATGGACTCGGACGACACAAATTTTTTCTCGCCCTGATTAAACCCCTGTTTTAGATTGGCCAGCTTGTTGCGTAAATTATCGAGTTGTTGGCGGACGCCGATATCCGGATTATTCAAATTCACGCCTTCAAACTGTTTCACAACTTTTAAACCACTGTCGACCTGGTTTTGCAAAGTATCGATTTCAGCCGCCAGGGCTTCATTACGGTTTTGTAAATCTTGAAAAAACAACTTATTCCAACTTCCCCATAACAGCACTAGACAGGCCGTAACCACCATGATCCTTTCACGCTGACTTAAAGAAATGAACTTTTGCCAATATAATTCAACGTTTGCCGACATTAATGCTCTCCTTCTCCGGATAGGCTTGAACTTACGCTGAAATCCACTTGCTCCGGATTTTTTTGCGATTGATCGATATCAAGTGTAGCAAAATGTCTGCCTTCGAAAACATTGGTGGTTTGCAAGCTCTCCAGCATTAAAGCGATCCGTTCCGCCTTGAATGTGGAGCCTTCCAGTCTGATGCTACCGGTTTCGCCATTAAATAAAATGCGGGTTAACCAGATATTATGGTCCGTCAAGCCGGCTAAGGCGGTAAAATAACGAGAAAATCCCCGGCTTTGATCGGATTGAACATCAGCAAGCATCTCCTGAGTTTGCGACATGTTTTGGTAATCCGTTTGTGTTTTTTGCAGCTCCAGAATTAATGCCGTATCGGTTTGCCGGCTAGGGTTGTCGGCTTGAATTTTCTGAATACGGGCTTGAATCTGCTGCAATTGGATTTTGAGGTCTTTTTGTTTAGCCTGATTTGCATAGAAATTACTTAAACCATACCCGCTCATTAATATAACCAGCATACTGGCCGCCAGTACTATCAGTACATATGGATTCAATAATAGGCGGCTATCGCCATTCTTTCCGGATTGATAAAGATTAATCTGCTGTATCATGGTTATACCGGCTCCAGAAACCGGCGTAGACTAGCGCCTATCACCGCCGCGCAAACATTTTGAGTGTGATCGTCCAGCAGGATATCTCCATCGATAATCGCCGATAAATCCATGACGCGGGCGGTAATACCGTGATTAGTATTGAGAAAATTAATGACATCCGGCGTGTTTGCCGGCATCAATACCATAGCTAGGCTAGTAATGGGCGGAATACTGTAATAATTTTCCACATAATCAAATGAGCGCTGTATCTCTAAAGCCAAGCTATCCAATTCCATTTTGAACAATTCGCCTTGTTTGGTTGTCGAGTCGGCATCCAGAAGAAAAGCGCCGCTGGATATTTTGCGGGAAAGAAAAAGTTCGCCCTGTTTTTGGATAATAATGCATCCGCCTTCCTTTTGGATATGCAGTAGCGCGACGCCTTGTTCGTTTTCCCTTAACAACGTAGCTAAATTACGTAATGCGGTTTCTTGAATATCGATAATTTTTACTTTAAATCCAGCTTCAGTACATTGTTGAGTTAATCCGGAAATAATCTGTTGCGGACAGGCTACGACTTCCAGTAATTGGGAGCTGTTGGCGCGGTTAGATTTTGGCAAATGGTAAAAATCGATAACGGCCTGATCAACCGGGTAATCGAGCATTTCCGCGATTCTCCATTTTATTGAGGATCGCATTTCTTCACTGGTTACGGCAGGCGCGTCAATACCGATTAAGCGGTATTGTTCGGGAGTCAGTAAAATATGGCAATCGTATTGATTCAATTCATATTCTTTTACCAACATCTCAAGTTGCGGCAATAATTGTTGCGGGGCGGAATGCGCGAATTCGCAATGTAGCAAGCGTGGCCGGTTTTGTTCATCGTAATTTGTTACGGCAATCGCGAAACCGTTCGGTAAAAAACTGACTGCGACAATCCCGGGAGCAAGACTGTTTTTTTTTAGAAATCTTTGCAGCAATTGCACAATCTACTGATTCCACTAGAAAATTACGAATATCGGCTTAAAACTTAAGCTATTGATAAAAATATCAAAAAAAAATTATTTTTTATACGCCTACAAGCTGTCAACCGGACTTAAATGTTTTAATTGTTTTTTTAAGTCTATATGAAAAAACCTACTTGTACAGGAACCGCCTGCTAAAAATAGGCGTTTAACGCAGGAAATAATTAAACTATGTTAAATAACGCAATAATACTGCGTGATATCACGCAATATTTATGAAATCACCGACTTTATTATAATTTTTACATTTAAAATCAGCATTTTAAATCATGGCACACTTCCTGCAATTTCCTTTGCAGATTTCTTTCCATGAGGTGACAAAAATGGCCCAAGAACTGATTGTTTCAACCTATACCGCAACAGCCCAACCTGTAAATGCGACCGCTTTAATGTTAGGCGCCGGCTTGGCGTTGACTTCCATGATATTGTTGCCCGCCTTGGCTCTGCGTCTTGGCATGAGCGCAAGTCTGACAGGCGC
>JBEKBU010000185.1:0-8728 GCA_050015235.1 Methylomonas sp.
CTGAAGGCGTCAAAGCGGTCGCCGATTCTTTCACCATGCGCCGGGAAGCACTGCAACGCAAGGTTAGTTATTACACTACCATGGCTGGCGCGAAAGCCGCTTGTTTCGCGTTAGGCGAGCTATCCGCCGGCGATGTGAATTGTTTGCAGGATTTACATAAAACTTTTTAACCTACGCGTGTTCAAAAAATATTTTAGGAGTAAGTAGTCTATGGTTAAAGTGCCTCTGACTGTCACCGGCGCGAACAAATTGCGCACGGAATTGGAAGAACTCAAATCCGTGGTTAGGCCGCGGATAATCCAGGCCATTGCCGAAGCCCGCGAACACGGCGATTTAAAAGAAAACGCCGAATACCATGCGGCCCGCGAGCAGCAAAGTTTTGCGGAAGGGCGGATTGCCGAAATCGAAGGCAAATTGTCGAACGCCAATATCATTGATGTTACGAAGACCGACGCCAACGGCAAGGTCGTGTTCGGCGCTACCGTGGAAATTGAAGAACTGGAAACGGGTAAGGTGGCGACTTATCAAATCGTCGGCGAAGACGAAGCCAGTATCAAAGACGGCCGGATTTCAGTGGGTTCGCCGATAGCGCGGGCTTTGATCGGCAAGGAAGTAGGCGATAGCGTGGTGGTCAAGGCGCCGGGCGGTAATATCGAATATGAAATTATTTCCATTCAATATATTTAACGGCTTAACGTTTTTCCCTTTTAATGGCGCGTACTAAAAGTAGTCAACAATGGATGCAGGAACATTTTCAGGATGAATATGTCAAAAAAGCACAACAGTTGGGGTATAGATCGCGTGCGGTTTTTAAACTGATTGAAATACAGGAAAAGGATAAAATCATTCGGCCAGGCGTCAATATGGTTGATTTGGGCGCCGCACCGGGAGGCTGGTCCGAATACGCAAGTAAAATAATCGGCGACAGCGGCAAGGTTATAGCGTTGGATATACTGGATATGGACCCGATACCCGGCGTTCATTTTATCCAGGGCGATTTCAGGGAAAACGAAGTGCTGGAGCAACTCTACCAATTGCTGAATGGCGAACAAGTGCACTTGTTATTGTCGGATATGGCCCCCAATATAAGCGGTAATAAGGAAGTCGATCAGCCGCGGGCTATTTACCTAGGCGAGTTGGCCTTGGATGCCGCCGAAACGATTTTATGCGGCGGCGGAACGTTTTTGATAAAAATGTTCCAAGGCGCCGGTTTTGAAGACTATTTCGATCAGGTAAGGCGGCATTTTCAAAGTATGGCGATTCGTAAGCCTAAAGCCTCGCGGCCGAGAAGTAATGAAGTCTATATTTTGGCGAAAGGTTTTAAATCGGCTAGATAACTTAAATGAGCCTTTTGGAGCTGATATAACATATTTTTATTCGCTTTTTAAGGAATTTTACGGTATATAAGTTATTATAAACGATGGAAATACAATAATTACTGTTACAATTAGCCGGTTTTCATACTATGGCCGGAAAAGTCTGGAGCGCGTAACTTGAGCGATATGATTAAGAATGTAGTTTTGTGGGTTGTTATCGCTGTCGTTTTGATGGCGGTATTCAATAATTTTGGTTCAAAATCCATCCGGACCGATTCCACGTTGTCCTATTCACAACTAATCGATGCTGTGAAAGCCGGACAGGTTCAGCAAGTGCAAATTGCCGATAACACCATTAAAGGCCGTATGCAAACCGGCGATAAGTTTAAGACTTATATGCCCAATGATCCGCATTTAATTGACGATTTACTGGCGAATGGCGTTGAAATCAATGTCCAGCCGCCTGAAGAACCGTCAATGATCATGCAAATTTTTGTATCATTCGGGCCGATTCTGTTATTGATCGCGGTATGGGTTTTTTTCATGCGGCAAATGCAGGGCGGCGGCGTGGGCGGCCGTGGCGGCGCTATGGGGTTCGGCAAAAGCAAAGCCCGTATGCTGGAGCAGGATCAGAATAAAGTAACTTTTGCCGACGTTGCCGGTTGCGATGAAGCAAAAGAAGAAGTTGAAGAAATGGTCGACTTTTTAAAAGATCCGGCCAAATACCAAAAATTAGGCGGCAAGGTTCCGCGCGGCGCATTGATGGTTGGGCCGCCCGGCACCGGTAAAACCCTGTTAGCCAGAGCCATCGCCGGCGAGGCCAAAGTGCCGTTTTTTACGATTTCCGGCTCCGATTTTGTGGAAATGTTTGTAGGCGTCGGCGCTTCTAGAGTGCGGGACATGTTCGAACAGGCCAAAAAGCATGCGCCTTGCATTATTTTTATCGACGAAATTGACGCTGTCGGCCGCTCCCGCGGCGCGGGTCTTGGCGGCGGCAACGATGAACGCGAACAGACCCTGAATCAATTACTGGTTGAAATGGATGGATTTGAAGGGCATGAAGGGATTATCGTTATTGCCGCGACCAACCGCGCCGACGTGCTGGATAAGGCTTTATTGCGTCCCGGCCGTTTCGACCGGCAAGTGGTGGTGGGTTTGCCGGACGTCAGAGGCCGGGAGCAGATATTGAATGTGCATCTTAGAAAAGTGCCGGCAGCCGAAGACGTTACCGTAAAGTATATCGCCCAAGGTACGCCCGGCTTCTCCGGCGCGGATCTGGCGAATCTGGTTAATGAAGCCGCGTTGCTCGCCGCCCGCTTTAATAAGCGTCTGGTCAGCATGGTCGATCTGGAAAAAGCCAAAGACAAACTCATCATGGGCGCCGAAAGACGCTCCATGGTGATGGACGAGAAAGAAAAGAAAATGACCGCTTATCATGAAGCCGGCCATGCTATTGTCGGCCGTTTGGTGCCGGAACACGACCCGGTTTACAAAGTAAGCATCATGCCGCGCGGCAGGGCGCTGGGCGTCACGATGTTTCTGCCCGAGCGCGACCAATACAGCGCCAGCAAATGCAAACTCGACAGCATGATCTCTAGTTTATACGGCGGACGTATCGCCGAAGAATTGATATTCGGTTGGGAGCAAGTATCGACGGGCGCGTCAAACGACATTGAGCGCGCCACGGAGTTGGCCAGAAATATGGTGACCAAATGGGGCTTATCGCAACGCTTGGGGCCTTTGGCCTACAGTGAAGAAGAAGGCGAGATTTTCCTCGGCCGTTCGGTTACGCAGCATAAATCGGTTGCGGAAGAAACTTCGCATACCATAGACGAGGAAATTCGCTCAATCATAGATAAAAATTATGAAAGAGCCGAGAAAATTCTCAAGGAAAATGCCGATATTCTGCATGCAATGGCTACGGCTTTGATTAAATACGAAACCATAGATAAATTCCAAATTGACGATTTAATGAGCAGAAAACCGGTCAGGGAGCCGAAAGGCTGGGATGACACCCCTACGCCCAGTACAGGCGTCGAAATCGATCATTGGGGACCGGACAGCAGCGGGCATTCCTTAGGCGGCGCCGCGGAGCAGGGATAAAAAAGTCCTGCATGCAAAATTTAAGAGAGGCTGACGCCTCTCTTTTTTTTGAATACATTCAGAGATTTAAGCATGTCAAAAAAATATTTTGGAACCGATGGCATACGCGGCCAAGTCGGTGAATATCCGATTACCGCCGATTTTATGTTAAAACTGGGCTGGGCCGCCGGACGAGTGTTCGCCAAGGAAGGCAATGGTTTTGTTCTGGTCGGTAAAGATACGCGCATTTCCGGCTATATGTTCGAATCAGCCCTGGAAGCCGGTTTATCGGCGGCCGGCGTCGATACGCGCATGCTGGGGCCCATGCCGACCCCGGCCATCGCCTATCTGACCCGCACGCTTAGAGCTAAGGCCGGTATCGTCATCAGCGCCTCGCATAACCCTTATTACGACAACGGCATCAAGTTTTTTTCGGTTAACGGCTCCAAGTTACCCGATGAGCTGGAATTGCAAATCGAACAATATCTGGAAGCGCCGATGACCACCGTGGAGTCGGCCAAGCTGGGCAAAGTTAAGCGGGTAAACGATGCGGCGGGCCGCTATATAGAGTTTTGCAAGGCGACTGTGCCGCCGCAATTGGAATTTAAAGGCATGCGCATCGTCATAGATTGCGCCAACGGCGCTACCTACCACATCGCTCCGCACGTGTTTAGAGAAGTAGGCGCGGAAGTTGTCGCAATAGGCGTTGAACCGGATGGGGTTAATATCAACGATGAATGCGGCGCAACCAAGCCTGATAACTTGGCCGCCAAGGTCATAGAATACCGGGCTGATCTGGGCATAGCGCTGGATGGCGACGGCGACCGCCTGATCATGATCGACCATACCGGCGAAATTGTCGACGGCGACGAATTAATTTACATTATCGCAAAATCCAGGCTGGAGGCCGGAAAATTGTCCGGGCCGGTGGTCGGCACCTTGATGTCCAACTTGGGCATGGAGCATGCCTTAAACGCCATAGGCGTCCAATTATTGCGCGCTAATGTCGGCGACCGTTATGTTTTGGAAATGTTGACGGAGAAACAAGGCATGCTCGGCGGCGAAGGTTCCGGACACATTATTTGCCTGGATAAAACCACGACCGGCGACGGAATCGTCGCCGCCTTGCAAGTTCTGGCCGAAATGCGGCGTACTGGCAAAACCCTGTACGAATTGAAATCGGGCATGAAAAAATATCCTCAAGTGTTAATCAATATTAAAACCGATAAAAAAGTTAAACTTGACGAAATAGACGGTATTAAAACAGCCGTCGAAAAGGTGGAGAAAAAGTTGGCGGACAAAGGCCGGGTGCTGTTGAGAGCCTCCGGAACCGAACCCTTGGTGCGGGTTATGGTGGAAGGCGCCGACGAAGAGGAAGTCAATAAACTTGCGCAACAACTGGCGAATGATGTAAGGCTATCAATTGCTTCTTGAATAAAATACCCGCAAAGTATATTATATTGGATTTTATTTAGCTTGGAGTTAATATGCGTCGCTCATTGGTTATGGGAAACTGGAAAATGAACGGCTCTCGGCAAGAGGGTCAACAGCTGGCGTCCGCCTTGGCTGCAGGCCTTGGTACTGTTAGTCAGGAAGTGGCGGTCTGTGTCCCTTTCGTATATTTGTCCGATATTGGTCAAATATTAGCTTCATCACCCATAGCGCTGGGCGCGCAAAATGTTGCGGATCAGGCTTCCGGCGCCTATACCGGCGAAGTGTCGGCGGCCATGTTGGCCGATTGTCAGGTAAAATACGCCTTGGTCGGCCACTCGGAAAGACGCACTTATTACGGAGACGGCAATCAGTCGGTCGCCAACCGTTTCGTACAGGCGCTCAAGCAAAACGTCATTCCTGTGTTATGTATAGGCGAGACGCTGGCTGAACGCGAAGCCGATAAAACCTTCCAAGTGATAGACGAGCAACTGGATACGGTGATTAATACGGCGGGCATAGACGCATTCGCCCGCGCGGTTATAGCTTATGAGCCGGTATGGGCAATCGGTACCGGCAAAACCGCAACCGATGATCAAGCGCAAGAAGTTCATCATTACATACGTCGGCGTATTGCCGGTATCAATCCGGAAATCGCAAACAATCTGCAAATTCTGTATGGCGGTAGCGTCAAGCCGGACAACGCTAAAGCTCTTTTCGCCATGCCCGATATCGATGGCGGTCTGGTGGGCGGCGCGTCGTTAGACGCCAAGGGCTTTTTACAGATATGCCATTCGGTTTAGTATTTTAATTCAGGATTTTTATGTTGTACCAAATTATTATTGTAATCCATATACTGTTAGGCATGGGCATTATCGGTCTGGTGCTTATTCAGCACGGCAAAGGCGCCGATGCCGGAGCGGCGTTCGGCAGCGGTTCTGCCGGCTCCGTTTTCGGCGCTCAGGGCTCCGCCACGTTTTTATCCAAAACCACGGCGATTTTCGCTGCGTTATTTTTTAGCACCAGCCTTGGTCTGGCGATACTCAGCGGTTATCAAGGAAAAAAAGCCGATATCATCGACACTATCAGCTCCGAAGAAGTCAAGCAGCCGGTTTCCGACGTGCCTGCCAGCCAAAATAAACCAGGCGCCGACGGCGTAGTCGTTGAAAAACTTCCGGACGCGCCTGTAGTCAAAGAAGTTGAAAAAGCCCCAGCGGCTGCGGATAACAAACAACCTAAACCAGATAAATAATGAATAAAGCCGATGTGGTGAAATTGGTAGACACGCCATCTTGAGGGGGTGGTGACGCAAGTCGTGCCGGTTCAAATCCGGCCATCGGTACCATTTTAGCATCTGACAGGGTGCAATAAAACCAAAAACCCGCAAGCTGTTTGGCTTAGCGGGTTTTTTGTTGTCCGATGACTTTTGGATTAAGCAAAAACATAAGCAATCTGGATTTGGTCTTGAATTAAAGCAACATTTTAAAACGCGCCGATGTATTAGTATGATGTTAAATGATAAGGCAAAAGTTAATAACGTTAAATTTTCGCATAATGATTTACGAAGCGTTTGGTTTTGGGGTGTGCACGAAGCAGCTGATAAGTCGGAAGTAAATATTGTTGTTGATAAGTTATCTGAAATTTATAAAGTTGAAATTAATCCTAAGCTTTTACACAGCAGCCCTATATTGAATACAAATTTTTCCTATACGATTTTTTGAGGTAAGGTGATTGTGTAAATTATTATGTCAGAGCTTTTATGAATGAACCAGTTCTGGGAGCATATTTGTTTATAAATAAGCGATACTGATACTCGAACTACCCAGGGTTCCGAATAGTTGCTAATGACTGGATGTCAGCTTTAAGCCGGTTTGAGCCGCGTTGGGTTATAAGCCAATAATCAGTTTTCAGTATTTTTTTCAAAATAGCCGGATATATCCATGCTTTGGTGAGGAACGCCAATAATATCAATACTGTTTTCAGCTATTGTATAGAAAATTAGGTGTTTCCCTTCTGGGAAGCAATAGTATCCAGGTTTGATGTCATTTCGTTGTTTGCCTAGCTTTGGGTTTTGTGAAAGCCATGAAAATCGGGCAAGTATCGAACGCAGGTAGGTATCCGCTTGATCTATACCCCATTCCTGAAAAGTATATTGCCAGATTTGCTCCAGATCGTTGGCTGCATATTGGCGAATCTTATACTGCGCAGTCATTTAATGTATTTTTTATGCATTGCGGCAATAAATTCATCACCGTCAAAATTACTTACAATTGGGCTATCTTCACCGGCTTGTAGCCGCATTCTTAATGCTTGTAATTTGGTATCATCCTCTTCAAGCTTCCTCAAGCCGGCACGAACAATTTCACTGACAGACTGAAAACGGCCTTCTTTGATTTTGTCAGCGACGAACCGATCAAAATGGTCGCCCAATGTGACGGAGGTATTTCTAGGCATAACACGATCCTCATTTAGTGTTTGTATTAAATATTAATACATTTTAGAGTGTGGCTGCAATGGTTTTACGTTTCTGTCGGCAAAGGTCGGTGTTGTCATGAATAATCTATTTGTCAGGCAAAACCCAAACTTATGCCAATTATCGTTACAACTTTTAAAATATAAAAAATAAGACCATAACAATCAATATATTACAATCAATTCAAAACCGGCCATCGTACCAATTCAGGGTTTTAAGAAGCCCAATAAAATACAAAAACCCGCAAGTTATCTGGCTTAGCGGGTTTTTTATTGTCCAAAAATGTTTGGCCTTCTATAATGAAAAAAACATAACTTCTATTTTATGGCGATTAAAAACACCGAACGCTACTCTTCCTTATGGGCCTGCTGCGACGAACTGCGCGGCGGCATGGACGCCACAGCCAGTACAAAGACTATGTGCTGACCATGCTGTTTATGAAGTACGTATCCGACAAGTACATAGGCGATCCATACGGTATGAACGTGGTTCCACCCGGCCCCAGTTTTGCCGATATGGTTAATCTGAAAGGCGATAAGGAAATTGGGGAGAAAATCAACAAGATCATTGAGGTAACGATTTGTTGATTGCTGCTCAAGCGCGGGCGCTGGAAATGACTTTGGTTACTGCAAATCCGCGAGAATTTGAGCGAGCGCCAGGATTGATGTTGGAAAATTGGCTGGAATAAGCCAAGTCATTTTGTGTCGCATAGGTGTTTTATCGATAAATCAGCCGTCCGTATTTTGTTCAAAATACCCGGATATATTACGCCAGCGGCGCTTATACACTGAAGGTAATAGGCGGGCATTTTGGTTTGCTCTATTCGCGAATTAGCCGTATTATCAAAAACTGCAAAGCAATAGGCAAGACCTGACAGATCTTTTAAACGATTATAATTTTAGAATTTTTATTCTGAGCCTGTTTAGGCTTTGCTAGTTGCTCAAGGAAATAATTATCATAGCTCCACCCGGCCCGTGGCGGCGGTGGGAGTTGTGTGTAAGGTTTTGTCATTTTCAATGTTTTCATATCTGTCTCGCTTTTGATTGCCTAGAGCGCCTAAAATGGCGACTAGCATTTTTTCTGATCCAGACAAATAAAGTAGTGTTGCCGATTATTTCTATTAAACTAACGAATGGCGTTAGGAAACAGCTTTCACCATTTTAGCCCTCCCAGCGGATTGCTAATGGAACAGCTAGATTAATCTGGTTTAAATGCAAGCCACAGGCATAGTCAAATACCTGTGGTTTGCCGAATAATTAGAGCGTTGTAACTTCTTCAGCTTGCGGGCCTTTTGGGCCGCGACCTAATTTGAATTGCACTTGCTGGCCTTCAGCCAACGTTTTAAAGCTGTTGTCGGTATTGAGGATGTTTCTAAAGTGAACGAAAACGTCGGGGCCTTGTTTTTGCTCGATAAAGCCGAAGCCTT
>JBEKBU010000186.1:0-8663 GCA_050015235.1 Methylomonas sp.
GAAACCGTTTAGCGCCGATGATAGTGTGGCAGGTTGCCATGTGAAAGTAGGTCATCGCCAAGCTTTTAATACCTAAAGCCCAATCATTTACGATTGGGCTTTTTTATGCCGGTTAATACCATAAAAAATCCTCTTTTCGAGGATGGCCGAAACTACCTCTTAGCATGTTGGTTCTAAAATCCGGGGCGCTAGCTAGCGTAAATACCGATAAAAAACGTCTTTTTCTGACTGAATACCCGCCTTACGTTGGAAAATATATATAACTTGTTGATTTAAAGATAATATTGAAATTGAAATAATTCTTTATTATAATGCTGGGTAATTAGGCTGTCGGCTCATGCCTGCGCCTAAGTACTGCAATCACATACACCGGAGATTTAAGATGACTTTTGAATTACCTGCATTACCGTACGCGAAAGACGCCCTAGCCCCGCATATCTCGGTGGAAACCATTGAGTATCATTACGGCAAGCATCATCAAACTTATGTAACAAATCTGAATAACCTAGTGCCTGGCACCGAGTTTGAAAGTTTATCGCTGGAAGACATAGTAAAAAAATCATCCGGCGGTATTTTTAACAATGCCGCTCAGGTATGGAACCACACGTTTTATTGGCACAGCCTGTCGCCAAACGGCGGCGGCGCGCCGACCGGGGCGCTGGCGGACGCAATTGATAAAACCTTCGGTTCGTTTGATAAATTTAAAGAAGAATTTACCAAAACCGCGGTTACCACTTTCGGTTCCGGCTGGGCTTGGCTGGTAAAAAATGCCGACGGCAGTCTGGCGCTGGTCAGCACCAGCAACGCCGGCACCCCATTAACTAGCGGCCAAACCCCGCTACTGACCGCTGACGTATGGGAGCATGCTTATTACATCGATTACCGTAATTTGCGTCCGAAATATTTGGAAGCATTCTGGGCATTGGTGAATTGGGAATTTGCCGCCGCAAATTTTGCCGCATGAGATTGATTGCCGTCAGTAGTAGTCAATCAGACTTGTTTTGATGGGGGCCGGAGTTGTATCGGCAGAGGTTTGGGCGGCAAGGAAGCCGCCGCTACAAAGCGACAAGGGAATATTTATGGCGTCCTCTGCCGGAACAACCCCCGGCGCCTGACATACGAGCAGCTTGCCCGTCATAAACTCCCCTACTCATTCTCACCTAATACGCTCGCAGACCAATAATGGCGGCGCTGTCGCCGCTCTGTGCCTACCTGCATGCCGTTGCCTTCCATCCGCACCGTAATTGCGCCCTGCTCCGCGGTATTCAGCCATGGTAAAGCTAGCTGCCGATAACGCCCGAGTACCGCCTGATGAGGTAAATGAAAACGGTTCAGGTAGCCGGCCGGAATTAAAATCAAATCCGGCCGCACTTGCTGTAAAAACTCTACGCTTGATGATGTTTTACTGCCGTGATGCGGGGCGATTAATAATGTACTGTATAATTGCCCGCCATAGTTTTGCACTAGCCAATCTTCAGCCGCTGTTTCGATATCGCCGGTCAGCAGCACGCTTTGATTGCCGGTCTGAATTTTCAATACGCAGGAATTGTCGTTTTCCTTACTGAAGGCCGAATCCGGCGGCGCCAGCACTGTAAACGCCACCTGCTCCCATATCCAGCTCTGCCCGGCTCGGCAATAGCGTTTATTCTGGCCTTCCGCCCATTCCGCCACACTGCTCAAGGTATCGGTTATGGGCATTTCCGCCTTTAATGTCGAGGCGCCGCCGCTGTGATCGTTGTCGCCGTGGCTGACTACCAGCGCATCGATCCGCTCTATACCTCGCCTCTTCAGAAACGGAATGATTACCGAATCGCCTCTATCGCTATCGTCCGAGAATTTGGCGCCGGTATCGAATACCAGCGTATGCCCGGCGGTTTCAATAACCGCCGACAGCCCTTGGCCGACATCCAGCAAAGTCAGGCGCAGACTGCCGGGCGGCGGTTTATCGCTGTTAACGGCCAGCAGCGGCAAAAATAAAAACAGGCTTAAATAACGGGCGGGAAAACCGCGCGGGGCTAGTATGAGCAACACGGCGACAACGGCCATCGGTAGCGCGTACCAAGGCGGTGGCAAAAAATGTAGGTTGGCTAAGGGCAGAGCGGCCAGTTTCGCTAATAATAGCCATAATGCTTGCAGCGGCCAGTCGGTTAATTGGAGCAGCGGAACAGCCAGCGCCGGAGCGATAAATAGTAATAATACCGCCAATAACGCCAATGGTACGGCCACTACCCCGACAAACGGCGCGGCTAGCCAGTTCGCCAGTGGCGAAATCAGCGAAACTTGCTGAAAAAACACTATTAGCAAAGGCGATAAACCTAGAAATGTCGCTAGTTGCGCTATAGTCGTTTCCCGCCAGAAGCCGCTACGGCCTAAACGACCGGCCGACACATACAGCAATAGCGCCACCGCGGTGAACGATAGCCAAAAACCAATCGACAAAACCGCCGGCGGATCAAAAATCAAAACCGTTAACAAGGCCAGCATTAGAATATGCCAAACGGAAGTATTGCGCTGCCAGGCGATAGCCGCCAACGCAATGCTGAGCATAATTATCGCCCGTAGCGTCGGTATCGAGTAACCCGCCACCCCCGCATAAAATATACCGGCCAGCCAAGCCAGCCAAGCAGCCGCCCGCTGCGGCGAAATACTTAGAATAGCCAGCCAGGCCCAGCCGCGTCTTGCCAATAAATAAACCAACCCGGCAATCAGGCTGATGTGAGAACCGGAAATGACGACCAAATGCGTAGTGCCGGTAGCGCGGAAGACTTGCCATTGCTGTTGGCTAATCGCATTTTGAGCGCCTATGGTAAGAGCCTTGATTAAACCAAGCTGCTGGCCATCCGGCAACGCCGCATCCAGACGCGTGGAAATAGCTTGCCGCCAACGTGCGAAATATTCGGCTATGCCTATTGCCTCGCCTAATAGTTGCGCCTCCGGCTTATGGCGCACATAACCGGTTGCACCGATATGGTTGGCGAACAGCCAGGCTTCATAATCGAAACCACCGGGATTCATGAGTCCGTGCGGTGGTTTAAGTTTGACGGTTAGCCGCCAGTTTTGCCCGGCGGCGAGATTTTGGGGCGCCGCATACCAATTGAGGCGGATTTTGGCCGGGAAATGGACGGCAGGTTCGGTGACGCTGAAATCAAAGCTTGCCCGCCCTTTATCCGGCTGAGGCAAACTGCTGATATAGCCGGTGACTGAAATATCGGTATTTTGATAATCCGGCGGCAATAATCCGCTCATGCGCCACAGCGCAAACAGGCTAGCCCAAAGAATGCCAAGGGTTAAACCCAATAACCGCCGGGATCGTTTGTAGGCTAGCACGGCGGCGATAACCGCCGCCAAGATGAGCTCCGCCATGCCGGGCAGTTCGGAAAGCTGCTGAACAGCCGCTACGCCAAGCAGAAAAGCCAGGCTAAAAACTATCATAATAGTATGCGCGAAAGTTGAGTTGGCAGGTCCATGCCGGTTTCCAGTCGGTAGAATGTTAGCGTAAATTAAGTTATTAACAACTTACCGTTATTTCTCATATAATTCAAATTTTTTCCGCGTTTTAAATCATGCAGCCAACCGAAAGCGAAATTGCCGCTTATCTAAAAGAAGATATCGGCAGCGGCGACTTAACCGCCCGGATTATCCCTGCACAAGCATGGGCAGCGGCAACGTTAATTACTCGCGAAAATACCGTCATATGCGGACAAGCTTGGTTTAACGCCGTGTTTCGGCATTTAAGCGCCGATGTTGCGATAGAATGGTTTTACCCGGAAGGAGCTAAGGCGCCCGCCGGCGCCTTGCTGTGCCGGCTGTACGGTCCCGCCCGCGCCTTATTGACCGGGGAGCGTACCGCGTTAAATCTGCTGCAAACATTGTCGGCTACCGCCGCCGTAGCCCGTCAATATGCGGACGCTGTCGCCGGAACCGGTTGCAAAGTGCTGGATACCCGCAAGACGATTCCGGGTTTACGCCTGGCGCAAAAATACGCGGTCAAGTGCTGCGGCTGTTTTAATCACCGCATGGGTTTATTTGACGGGGTATTGATTAAAGAAAACCATATCGCCGCGGCCGGATCGATTGCCCTGGCGGTGCAGTCAGCTCGATTATGCACGCAGGCAAGCATAGAAGTTGAAGTGGAAAATCTGGATGAGTTCGAACAGGCGTTTCTTGACCGGCCTGACAGAATCATGCTGGATAATTTTTCTATAGCCGATACTTTAATTGCAGTCACAAAGAATGCCGGATATGTGGAATTGGAAGCGTCTGGAAATATACGCCTTGACAATATCCGCGCCATAGCCAATACAGGGGTAAATTGTATTTCGGTAGGCGCCTTAACTAAAAATGTTGTTGCGGCCGACCTATCGATGCGTATCGAACTAAAGCCGGCCAAATAGGCATTTTGTTTTAGCTAACCGCATCCAAGCGTTCGTTTTCATAGATGCGCAGTTTTTTCCAATTAGCAAATTTGCTGTCATCAAATTCTGCGTCATGATCAATTGCATGTTCATAACAGCTGCGGAACAAACGCGCGGTACGGAAGGCGTGCAACTCATCATCGGCCGTAACGCTTTGCACATTTCCTACCTGAAATGTTTTATTGCGTGACTTGCCGTCTTTTACCCAGAATACCGTGTAGCATAAATAACTTTTATCTTTACGGTGATCGAATTTAATCGTTCTGGATACGCCGGTTACGCCGGTAGTAGTCTTGTTTTTCGGCGGTTTCAAAAAGCGGGTTTTGCTGCCCTTCAGCACCACCAGCATTTGATCCCGCCAAGTGATGGCGGCTTTCAGGGATTTTGTTTTACTTCCCCAAAGTTTATGGGAAAAATAACGGCTGCTCTCTTTGCCGCGGCGTACGATGCGAACTTGATAGCCAAAGGCATCGGGTTCAGTTACATGTTTAACTTTTGTCATACATCATTAATCAAAAGAAATTAACATCAAAAACTCGCGCATTGCTGACGTTTTTAGCGAGTCACCATTTTGTAAGTTACAGCTTACAAATTAGCGTGAATTTGTCAGTTGCGCAAGTAAAATTTTCTAAGTTTATTAATTAGCTCACAAGAATTTTAGTGTAAAATAGTTTTAGCCTTTTAACCAAGGCGGAGACCAACTCACAACCCATTGTTTTAAATTAATTTCGGAGAAAATTGATGAGCGTTCTAGTAGGCAAACAAGCACCCGATTTCAGTGTACCCGCAGTTTTGGCTGATGGTCAGATCGTTGATTCTTACCATTTTTCAGCGGCAACCAGCGGCAAATACGTGGTAATTTTCTTTTATCCTTTGGATTTTACCTTTGTCTGCCCAAGTGAATTGATCGCTTTCGATCATCGTATTGATGAGTTTAAAAGCCGTGGCGTAGAAGTTGTCGGCGTTTCCATAGACTCACACTTTACCCATAACGCTTGGCGTAATACCCCGATTAACGACGGCGGCATCGGCCCGGTTCGTTATACATTAGCAGCCGATATCAAACATGAAATTGCAAAAGACTACGATGTGGAGTCCGACATCGGCGTTGCCTATCGCGGCAGTTTTCTGATTGATAAATCCGGCAAAGTTCGTCACCAAGTGGTTAATGACTTGCCATTAGGCCGTAACATCGACGAAATGCTGCGTATGATAGACGCCTTACAATTCCATGAGCAGCACGGCGAAGTATGTCCGGCCGGCTGGAATAAAGGCGATTCCGGCATGGTGGCGAATCCCAAAGGCGTAGCTGAATACCTGAGTAAAAACGCCGAAAAACTTTAAATCTGTTGCTCCATCTTAAAAATATCCGCCGGAAAGCGGATAATTCAACGCCAAGGATGGCGAATTAAATTTCTTTACCGAGCTTTTCCTAATCCGTGCGCTAAATTCTGCATTAACAAAATCAATGTTACCCCAGCAAGTATAAAAGCAATTTGCTGTAATGCGGTTTTCAGATCCGATTTTTGATGCAATGTCGGTATCAGATCCGCCACGGCGATATAAATAAAACTTGAAGCAGCCATGGTCAGAAAATAAGGCAGCCAATCGCGCACGTTTCCCAGGCTGAAATAGGCCAGCATTCCGCCCGCTATAGTGGCTAAACTGGATAACACATTGTAAAAAAACGCTTTATTCCGGGAATAGCCGCTATGGAGCAAAATCGCGAAATCGCCGACCTCTTGCGGAATTTCATGCGCGGCGACGGCTAAACTGCTCACCATGCCGAGTTGTATGTCGGTCATGAAAGCAGCGGCAATCAGTATGCCGTCTACAAAATTGTGAATACTGTCGCCTACGAGAATAAAAATCCCCACCGGACGTGGTTTGCGGCCGTTTTCAGCAGCGTCATGCCCATGGGCGTCTTCGATGTGCGCCTCGCAATTATCGGCGTGGCAATGCCGCCAAATCAGCAGTTTTTCCAGCACAAAAAACAGCAGTATCCCGATCAGTAGCGTGGACGATAAAGCGGGGATTTTTTCGCTGGATACTTCCGAGAAGGCATGCGGAATCAACCCGCAAAAAGCGCCGGTCAGTAAAGCCCCCACCGCAAAACTGACGCCATGCGGCAATAAATTTTGCCGTTGCCGTTCAGGCAACAATAAAAAAACTGCCGCCGCCAGTACGCTGAGTACACCGCCAATGGCGGTAAAAACGATAATATAGGTTAATAAATTCAAGCTTCTGTCCTCCAGATCAGGCTGGCCATGCGTCCGGTTGCCGCACCATCGCGCCGGTAGGAATAAAAGCGCGTCCGATCGGTAACAGTACAAAAACCGCCGCCATATATTTGCTCTACGCCGGATTCAGCGAGATCAATACGCGCCAGACGGTAAATGTCGGCTAGCCATTTTCCGGGTCTAACAGCTGAAAAAGCGCTTTGCGCGGCCGGGTTCGCGCTGACAAAAGCATCGCGCACCTCATCGCCCACATCAAACTGTTCCGGACCAATAGCCGGACCCAGCCAGACCTGAACAGAACCGCATTGTATGTGCTTTAAAGTTTCAGACAGAATGCCGGCCTGCAAGCCGCGCCATCCTGCGTGCGCAACGGCAATAACCCGGCCCTGATCGCCACAGAAAAATACCGGTAGGCAATCGGCTGTCAATACCGCGCAAACTACACCGGATTGATCCGTATAAGCGGCGTCCGCTGTTTCAGGTGTCGTGACGGTATCCGCCTTAACTACCCGCACCCCATGAACTTGTCGCAGCCAAACAGGCTCCGCCGGCAATTGCAGTCTGTTCCGTATGATGCGCCGGTTTTCTAAGACATGCTCGGGATAGTCGTTAACATGGCCGGCCGGATTTAGCGAGGCGTAGGCTCCGGTACTGACGCCGCCGGTTCTGAGCGTCACCGCCGCCTGTATAGGGGGTGGCGCCGGCCAATCCGGTTTAATCCATTTCATTTTCGGCCAATATTGTAATAAGATGTTGCATATCTTCCGGTAAAGCTTGTTCCCATTCGCAGTATTCGCCGCTTTCCGGATGCTCTAGCCCAAGTTTGGCGGCATGCAGCGCTTGACGCTTAAAATTGCGTAAGGCTTCCGCCAGCGCCGGGTTGCAATCCGCCGGCATTTGAAAACGGCCGCCGTAAACCTGATCGCCAACCAGAGGATAATTAATGTGCGCCATGTGTACGCGAATTTGGTGGGTACGCCCTGTTTCCAGTTTAACGCGGATCAGCGTGTGGCGCTTGAAACGCTGTTCCAGGCGGTAGTGCGTGACCGCCTCCTTACCGTCGTTGCGCACAGCGTTGCGTTTCCGGTCAACCGGGTGCCGGCCGATGGGAACGTCTATGCAGCCGCCGGCAGTCATCCAGCCTTTTACGAGCGCCAGATATTCGCGATGAATGCTACGTTCTTGTAATTGCTCAATCAGACTGGCATGCGCTTGCAAAGTTTTAGCAATCATCAACAAGCCGGTGGTGTCTTTATCGATACGGTGAACAATACCGGCCCTCGGCAAGGTATTGAGTTTAGGATCGTGATTCAGCAGGGCGTTCACCAAAGTGCCGCGCCAGTTGCCTACCGCCGGATGAACCACTAGGCCGGCCGGTTTATTGATAATTAATAGCGCATCATCCTCGTAGACGATATCCAGCGGAATATCTTCCGCTTCAAAATCCAAAACGGCTTCCGCTTCCGCATCCAAGCTGATTTCCTCGCCGCCGTCCAGCTTGTCGCGGCTTTTTAAGACAGCGCCGTTAACCCGTACCCGCCCGGCTTTCACCCAGGTTTGCAGCTTGCTACGCGAATAATCCGGGAACATTTCGCTTAAACACTGGTCTAGACGCATGCCTGCCAGTTCTTCCGGAACCCTTGCCGTTATTATTGTCATCTGCGTTTTTAAGTTATACTCTTTGCTCATTGAAATCCAACAATATTACAACGTGTTGTCCATAGAATGCGATTACTTTTAGTAAAAATTTTATTCCTGACCAGTTTGATCTGGATATTGTCAGGTTGCGAAACCCTTGAAGGCTTAACCGGCAAAGATTCGTCTTCCAGTAAAGAAAAAGAGGACGAATACGCCGGCTGGGATGAAAAGAAATTCCTTGATCAAGCAAAAGAGGCTTTGAATAATAAAAGCTTTAATAAAGCCGTGAGTTTATACGAAGCGCTGGAGTCTCGTTATCCGTTCGGCGATTACGCCCCACAGGCGCAGATCGACGTAGCCTATGCGTATT
>JBEKBU010000187.1:0-8537 GCA_050015235.1 Methylomonas sp.
CGAGATTATCCGGCATCTGAAAAACAGTTTGGAGAGCGATCAGCTCAAGGACGGCGCCGCTTTGAGTTTGGCGTTAAAACAAAAACTGTACGATATGCTGCAACCGTGCAGCTTACCGTTACGGATTCCGGAGCAAGACGAGCCGTATGTGATATTAGTGGTCGGCGTAAACGGCGCCGGAAAAACCACTTCCATCGGCAAACTGGCGCGCCGCATTCAGGACCAAGGCTACAGCGTGATGCTGGCGGCAGGCGACACTTTCCGGGCGGCGGCGGTTGAGCAGTTGCAAGCCTGGGGAGAACGCAACAATGTGCCGGTAGTCGCCCAGCAAAGCGGCGCCGATTCAGCGTCGGTGATATTCGACGCTTTACAGTCGGCCAAATCCAAAGGCGTTAAGGTGCTGATCGCCGATACCGCCGGCCGGTTGCACACCAAATCGAATTTGATGGAAGAACTGAAAAAAATCAAGCGCATCATGGCTAAACTGGATGCGCAGGCCCCGCATGAAGTATTATTGATACTGGATGCCGGCACCGGCCAGAACGCTATATCGCAGGCGCGGCTGTTTAACGAAGCGGTGACTTTGACCGGAATAGCGTTGACTAAACTGGACGGCACCGCCAAGGGCGGCGTGATTTTTGCGTTGGCTAATCAACTGCGCTTGCCTATCCGTTTTGTCGGCGTCGGCGAAGCGATTGACGATTTGCAGGATTTCGACGCCCAAACTTTTGTCGACGCCTTGTTTGTAAAAGACTGAGCATGTTGAAATTAGAACACGTATTTAAGCGTTATCCGGATGCCGGCGAAGCCCTGACCGACGTCGGTTTTGAATTGGCGCGCGGAGAAATGGCGTTTTTAACCGGCCGCTCCGGGGCCGGTAAAAGCACCTTGCTGAAATTAATCGCCATGATGGAGCAATGCAGCCGTGGCGCGATTACGCTGGACGGCGAAGATGTCAGCCACGTCAGCGAGCGGCGTATCCCGTACATCCGCCGGCATTTGGGCTTGATTTTTCAGGATTACAAGCTGCTGAACGATAGAACCGTGTTCGATAACGTCGCGCTGCCATTGATAGTCTGCAGCGTCAGCCATAACGAGATTGCGCGCCGGGTAAGAGCGTCGCTGGATAAGGTCGGCCTGCTCGGCAAGGAGCGTAAATACCCGTTGGCCCTGTCCGGCGGCGAACAGCAGCGGGTCGGCATCGCCCGGGCGATAGTCAATAAACCGAAATTAATTTTGGCGGATGAGCCTACCGGCAATCTCGATCCGGATCTCTCCAGCGAAGTGATGCGGATGTTCGAGGAATTTAAACAGGTCGGCGTGACGGTGTTGATCGCCACCCATGATATAGAACTCATTAACAGTCTCGGGCATCGGGTTTTGACATTGGAAAAAGGACATTTGCTGGCGGGCGGCTTATGAAATCAAGACATAGCAACAAAAATATTTCCGATGTCATCAAGGATAAACTGACCGCTTACTTGCTGAATCATGCGCACGGTTTGTTTTCCAGCCTGGGGCGGTTGTGGCGCTCGCCATTCGCTACTTCCATGACTATTTTGGTTTTAACCGTGGCGATTGCGTTGGCCGGCGGCTTTTACATCGTTGTCGCCAACGTCCAGCAATTAACCGGCAATCTGCAGGCTAGTAATCAGATGTCTCTGTTTTTAATGGATAATATCAACGAGAATAACGGCCAGAAGCTGGCGGAGCAAATCCGGCAAAACATTAATGTCGAAGCTGTGAAATTCATTGGCAAAAAACAGGCGATGGAGGAATTCAAACAGCATAGCGGTTTTGGCGAGGCTCTAGACGCCTTGGAGAGCAATCCGCTGCCGAATGTCATTCAGGTGCAGCCTAAAAATGCGCTGGACGGTAAAGAGGAAGTCAATAAACTGCTGGTCGAATTCAAGCAAATGCCGCAAGTGGCTCTGGTGCAGGTGGATATGCAGTGGATGGAGCGCCTGCAATCAATAATGATTATCGCCAGCCGCGGCGTTACTCTGGTAAGCATACTGCTTAGTTTCGCGGTGACCTTTATCGTCGGCAATACCATCCGCCTGGAGCTGCAAAACCGGCGCGATGAAGTGTATATCTCCAAGCTGGTCGGCGCTACCGATGGTTTTATTCAGCGGCCGTTTTTATACGCCGGTTTCTGGCTGGGCTTTATTTCCGGCTTTCTGGCCTGGATAGTGATTACCATTATGCTATTCCTGATCGAATCGCCGGTGGAGAAGTTGTCGTCGCTCTACAATAGCGATTATCAATTGTTGTTTTTAAGTTTTTCCGAGTTTTTACTGTTGCTGGTCATCGCCTCGCTGTTGTCGGTTATCGGCGCCTGGGTGGTGTTACGCTACCAACTGCGGCAGTTAAAACCACAGTGAAGACTAATCGAGACGGGTGAACGATGAAATTCTGGGAAACAAAAAAACTGGCCGATATGAATTACGAAGAGTGGGAGTCGTTATGCGACCGCTGCGGCCAATGCTGTTTACATAAGCTGGAGGACGCGGACAGCGGCGAGCTGGCGTTCACCAGCGTGGTTTGCGATCTGTACGATCTGCAAAACAGCCGCTGCTCCTGTTACGCCGAACGCTGCACCCGCGTGCCGGACTGCGTCGATCTTAAAAAGCACGACTTTGCCGCCTATAACTGGATGCCCTCTACCTGCGCCTACCGGCTGCTGATGGACGGCAAACCTCTGCCCGACTGGCACCCGCTCATCACCGGCAATCCGCTGTCCGTTATGGAGGCCGGCGCGGCTATCAGCGGTTTTGCGATTAAGGAGTCGGAAGTGGACGATCTGGAAGATTATATTATCGAGTGGCGGATTTGATTTAACCCGCCTTATAAACTTAGAAGTAGTCACAAAAAAATCATTAATAACGATGACTTAGCCCCCTCTCCTTCCCGGAGAGGACTGGGGTGAGGGGATCAAATTTATCCGAATATAGCAGTGCTTGGGGTAATTTGCAGGCAGCGTCAGCAACCCGGAGCCAAAAGCCAATGTGGTCAGCTATCGGCGGGGTTATTGATGAGGACCGGGTTTCATGGTAGATATAACAGAACTAAATAATTTCTCGTTAGGCTAAACACAGGATAATGCCACATATGTCGATCGACCAATTTATTGCGATGTCTGCGAGCATAGGCGCGTGTTTGTCCGCTATAGCTGCTTTTTTGGCTGTAAAACAAAACACAAAACAACGTGAGGCATCTTATAGGCCTGAATTGGCAATAACGCGTACCATTTTCACGGCATCAAAGAATCCCTTAACTAAAAGTTCATTTGCTGACTTTTGGGTTGAGGGACAAGAAGAGAAGGAATCAGGAGATGTAAATTTGCTGTCATCCTTATCACTTCCTCTTCGCAACATCGGTCTTGGTGCTGCAAAAGAAGTAAGTCTGAATTGGTCATTTCCAATTGAAGCGCTTGTTTCAGATATAAACAAAAAGACGCAAAAGTCCCTTATCCCCGCATACTTTGAATACAAGAATGAAGTTTTGTCGCTTAAATCGGATCAATTAGTCGCAGCCATATCTATGTGGGGCAATCAAAAAAAAGAAACCGTAGATTACGTTCTTCCAGCATCAACAGACCAGGGAGGGGTTAATATCCATGTTCCAAATGCATATATGGAGCTTGTATCGGCACTCATATATTTTTCCACAAAAGAAGAGGATCGCTACTCTTTTCCTGATATGCCAGTTTTGAAACTAGATTTAGAGTACTTTGATATAGGTGGAGATAAACACAAATCATCCTTTAAAGTTGAATTGAATCTAATTGCTATACACGGGTATGGAGAAGGGTTTCATGGGTATATGCAAAGTAAAAAAATCGCATAACTATAAGCTCGTTCGGGTACAGAGCCCGCGTAGCCACGATAGAGCGAAGCGAAATCGTGGACATGAAAAGTTTTTGACATATTGGGCGTCCGTAGCCAGACACAAATCGATTTTTTTTCGACTATCGTTTTATTCCAATGGTGAAACTTGAATAGTATTGCTTTCCCGTGATTTCGCTTCGCTCTATCGCGGCTACGGGATTGTCTGCTCCCGCCCGCATAACCGTTTGACTTTGGCCGATAGTAGTATTTTAATTATCTGCCAGATAAGAATCTTTAATCGGTCGACCTAACAATTCCATAACTTATTGATATTGGATGCCTGTCACCAAGAATAGCCGTTCGTCGAGCAAAGTTTGCTCCGCTAGTCGCAATATCGCTTCTTGCTCAGGCTTAACGCGAAAGCTCAGTCGTGTTGAGTGGGAGGCGGCTTTTTTCACAATATTCATAGCAGCAATTACTGACAGGCGGGATTCGGTTAATATAATGCAAACTACGCCATCTTGCCACTATAAAGATTCAACCAGTAAAAAAATCATGACAGAAAAATATCTGAATATTTCTTTTTCGGTCAATGCCGATATTTTGCTGTCTTTGAAGGAAAACACTGAAGAATTTACTCAAGATTTGCGTTTTTTTTCTGCGTTGATGTGGTATGGAAAACAAAGGTTATCGCTAGGTAAGGCGGCTGAATTAGCAGGTTACAGCAAACTGGATTTTATTGAACGGCTGAAGCTGGAAAAAGAGGCTGTTTTTGATTACAGCCCCGAGGAAATGGCCGAGGTATTTGCCGATGTCGATAAGCTGCCATGAAAGTTGTTGTCGCCAACACTAAGCCGATAATTTCCCTTGCAGCCATGGGGCAGTTGGATATTCTCTGTAATTTGTTTTGCAAAATCATCATTGCTTTTTTAGACTATGCCAGTCCAAACCTATAAATTAAAACCGGATTTTCAATTTTTAACACTCAATTCAATCATGTCATGATAAATCTCGACGAAGAAACTATGTGCTTTTTAGAAGAGCGTATTCCTGAACTTGCCGAAGATTTTTAGAACTAACTCCGACTATAATTGACTCCATGGCGCCATTATTGATACCATTTGCATGTCTACTTCCAAAAAAATCCTTGATCAAATGCACCGGGAACCCAACAATGTACGGTATGCGGACTTGCATAAAATATGTGAAGAATTTTTTGGGAAACCGCGCCAATCAGGTACGAGTCATGCCTTATTCAAAACGCCATGGCCCGGCGATCCGCGCGTGAACATTCAGAACGACAAAGGTAAAGCCAAAGCTTATCAGGTTAGGCAGGTACTGTTAGCCATCGACAAGTTAAAGGGGGAATCCAAATGAATATCGAACATTACACTTATCGCGTTACTTGGTCACCGGAAGATAATGAGCATGTCGGTCTTTGTGTCGAACTTCCTTCTTTGTCTTGGCTGGCCGCTACCCCGGAAGAAGCCTTAACCGGTATTAGGCGGCTGGTTGCCGAAGCCATCGCCGATATGCAAACAAATGGTGAAATCATTCCTGAGCCGCTATCCGAAAAACATTACAGTGGTGAATTTAGAGTGCGTATTCCTCCAGAAGTCCATCGCGCTTTAGCCATGCAGGCAGCGGAGCAAGGAATTAGCCTGAACCGCTTAGCCAGCGCCAAGTTAGCCGGGTAAGGATTATGGTTCGATATGCTCACCACGAACGGCTAAACTCGATTCCAATGAGTGATGAAGGATTGCTTTACCATCCATGCTGAAAAGTTACGAATCAAGTCGGTTTAGTTGTCGGTTAAAGCCACAAGCCGAGATTTTGGAACCGGTAAGCCTGTCAGAGGTTTGCTCGGCATGGATGCCGGGCCAAAGCCTACAGGGAGGTATTTACGGCGTCCTCTGACAGGCTTACCGGTTTCGAAATCGTGAATAGCTGATAACTTTAATTAAAGGTCATAAAAACATCAACCTATAGGTTGTTAACAGCAGATATGTCGCGTTAGGGGATTTGTCCAATATCTAAAAATCATGTTCTGTTAAGCCAGCATCTTTAAGTAGCTTGCTTAATGTTCCAATTTTTAAATCTTGATTACCATGAACAGGAACGGTTAAAATTTCTGCTTTGTCGGGGTGTGTATAGATGTGATGACTACCCCGGATTCGCTGTAATTGCCAACCATGAAGTTGCAATAATTTACAAAACACTTTGCCGGAAATAGACTTCACAGCTCAATTTCGGCAATTTGTATTTGGTTATTGCCTTTGAAACGCTGAGAAGCGACTTCTAGCCAGCCTTCCGCCGCTTCTTTGATATTTAACAGAGTTTCATCTAAAGTTTCGCCTTCCGAAACACAGCCCGCCAAAGCAGGAATTTCCGCCCAAAACCCACCTTCTTCACACGGATGAACAACAACCTGTAATTTCATAATGGCTCCGGTTTTAAAAAATTAATGTGACTGATGGTTAAACTGAAACACAATAGAGCATTTTAAGACAATGGCTATGAACTTTGTAAAAATTAGAAATAAATCTGTTTAGTTATCGGTTAAATCCACGAGCCGAGATTTTGGAACCGGTAAGCCTGTCAGAGGTTTGCTCGGCATGGACGCCAGGGCCTACAGGGAGGTATTTACGGCGTCCTCTGAAAGGCTTACCGGTTTCGAAATCGTGAATAGCCGATAACTTTAATTAAAGCCCATAACCAACCATCAACTAACGATCACTCCATAGCCGCAATAACCGCCTGCCCCATTTCATAAGTGCCTGTCGTGCTGGCGGGGTTAAGGTCGGGTGTGACGTGTTTACCTTCGCTGACCACCGATTCTATGGCGTTTTGCATGCGGTCGGCGGCTTGGTGTTCGCCAAGATGATGCAGCATCATGACGCCGGCCATCATCACGGCGGTCGGGTTGGCGATATTTTTGCCGGCGATGTCCGGCGCGCTGCCGTGCACGGCTTCGAATAACGCCGCCGATTCGCCTATGTTCGCGCCGGGAATCAGGCCCAATCCGCCTACCAGGCCGGCGGTCAGATCGGATAATATATCGCCGAACATATTGGTGGTGACTACCACGTCGAATTGTTCCGGCCTCATGACCATATGCATGCAGGCGGCGTCGATGATTTTTTCGTCGAATTCGATATCCGGATATTTGGCCGCCACTTCCCTGGCCGCCTTAAGAAACAACCCCTGCGTGAATTTAAGAATATTGGCTTTATGGCAGACGGTGACTTTTTTGCGGTTATTGTCGATGGCGTATTTAAACGCATATTCGACTATCCGTTCCGAACCGGCGCGGGTGATCACAGCCAGACTTTCGGCTATGTCTTTTTGCGGCGTCAGGTAATGCTCCAGCCCGACATACAGACCTTCGGTGTTTTCCCGGACTATGACGATATCGACATCCTCAAAACGGGTTTTAACGCCGCGCCAGCTTTTGGCCGGGCGCACATTGGCGTATAAATCGTACTGTTTGCGCAATTCGACATTGATGCTTCTAAAACCTTCGCCGACGATAGTCGTTAAAGGCCCTTTAAAGGCGATACGGGTTTCGGCGAAGGACTGCAGGGTGGCGTCCGGTAACGGCGCGCCGGTTTTTTCATAAGCCGTTAGGCCGGCTTCCGCCTCCAGCCAGTTTATTTTCGCGCCGGACGCATTAATTACCGCTACCGCGGCGTCCATAATGGACGGGCCGATTCCATCACCTTTGATCAATGTGACATTGTGCATTCATACTCTCCAGAAGATTAATAAAATTTGTCGCGGCGTTTGCGCGCGTAGGGTGTAACTTAAAAAATAGCAGATTTGGAATTATGGCGCCATTTAGTCCGGATAAGCAAGATATATACCGATTGTATTGCATAAGGAACGGCTGGGTTTTGGCTTGTTTTTTCCGAGACTTTTGCGCCAAAAAAGGGCGCCGCCAGCAAATTTGGCGCCTAAGTCCGCCAGGCGTACAATAGCGGTCAATTGGGTTAGCCCGGATTTAATATGATTACCGTCGATCAACTTGTTTACGAATATCCCGGCGTCCGCGCATTAGACGACGTATCCTTTCAAATCAGTCAAGGCAGCATTACCGCTCTGGTCGGGCCGAACGGCGCCGGCAAAACCACTTTGATGCGCTGTATGGCGGCTTTGGATCAACCGCTACGCGGCCGGATTATGATCGATACGCTGGATGTTTTGCAACAACCGCGCAGTTGCCATCGCATGATCGGCTATTTGTCGGATTTTTTCGGGCTCTACCAGCGCTTGACGGTGCGGCAATGCTTGTATTACGTGGCGCGCGCCCAAGGCATCGCCGACCGGGATTGCGCGGCGGCAATCGCCAGGGTCAGCCGCTGTTTGCGGCTGGACGACCGCCTGGAAAAAAAACCGGGCGAGTTGTCGCGCGGACAAAGGCAGCGGGTAGCGATAGCCCAGGCGATCATTCATCAGCCGCGGTTTTTATTGCTGGACGAACCGGCTTCCGGTTTGGACCCGGAAGCCCGCCAGTTATTGGCGGAATTATTTCTGGATTTACAAAGCCAGGGGATGACGCTGTTGGTTTCCTCGCATATTCTGGCGGAACTGGAAGCCTATTGCACGGATATGCTGGTGCTGCGGCAGGGGCGGCTTGTAGAGAAAGTGGCGGTAAAAGCCCGCAATCGGCAGCCGATATACAAATTATTGCTGGCCTGGCCGGTGGAG
>JBEKBU010000188.1:0-9940 GCA_050015235.1 Methylomonas sp.
AAAACAGTAGCTCCCGTTTTTCGGTTGGAACCGTTTTCTTGAATTCCGCCGATTTTAATGTGCCCGATCACATTTCGGATCTAGAGGGCGTGGTAGAGCATGAAATCACGGAAGTGCTAGGTAGAACATCCGGCCTGGCCGATACGCCTCCGGAATATAATCTGCTGGATTTATACCGGTATGTCGCGCCTGGGCAAATCAGTACTTCGCAAACGGACGCCAATGTTTATTTTTCCATGGACGGCGGCGCCACGCCCTTAATGTACTATAACAGCCTTAGCGGCGGCGACTTGGGCGACTGGGCGACCAGCGGGCCAAAATCCAATCCTCTGGATGCATTTAATTATTCCGCGCCTCTTGGCCTCATTACGCCCTCTATTACCTGGGTGGATATCCAGGAAATGCAGGCGCTCGGTTACACGGTCGCCCTGCCGATTCCGTCCGGCGCATGGCTGTTCGCGACAGCCTGCGCCGGATTTGGCTTATTCGGAGGCGGCTTCAAAAGACGATTTCCCGGCGCCCAGACGCCGGATTTATAAGCACTTTAAAATCCATAATCCTATCCATCCTTGTTTCTAAACATCTTTCCGGTTTCCTTAATGCCGGGTTTCCTTTACCATAAGCGTTTTGCTTGGGTTTTACTGTTTGCCAGGTCCGGCCGGCCGCCATTCGGAATCTAAAGCGGCATGGATAAATTGCTTTGTTAGTTGATTGTAGAAGAATTGAAATGAATCTAAAAATCATAGTTTGCCGGCTCGGCTTGCTGCTGCCGGCATTGTTGCCGTACGGCGCTGGACACGCTGAAGTCCCTGAAACGGAAGGATTTAGACATTTTCTCGGCGTAATGGTTAATCGGCATGGTTTTCAGGAAGCGGCGTTGCGCCAACAGTTTAAATCGGTAGAGATCCAACAGGCGATTCTCGACGCCATGGCCAAACCGGCCGAAGCTAAACCCTGGTTTCAATACCGCGAAATCTTCATGACCGAGGCGCGCATAAACGGCGGCGTGCAATTTTGGCGAGAAAACGCAGCGGCGCTTGACGCGATTACGGAAAAATACGGCGTGCCTCCGGAAATTCTGATCGCCATCATCGGCGTGGAAAGCAAATACGGTCAGCATACCGGCAAATACCGGGTGATAGACGCTTTGGCTACCCTCGGGTTTGCGCGCCAGACCCGTAGCGATTTTTTTCAGAAGGAGCTTGAGAATTTCCTGGTATTAAGCCGCGCGGAACTGATGGATCCTTTACAGCCTATGGGCTCGTACGCCGGCGCCATGGGGTTGCCGCAATTCATGCCTAGCAGTTTTTTAGGTTATGCGGTGGATTTCGATCAAGACGGCAAACGCGATATCTGGAAAAATAACGCGGACGCGCTTGCCAGCGTCGCCAATTATTTTGTCCGTAATCAATGGTTTAGTGGCCAGCCGGTGGCGTTTCCGGTCACCGCTAACGGAACGGCTTACCGGCAGCATATACATCCCGGCGTAAAACCGGATACGTCCGTGCAAACGCTACGCGCGGCGCAAGTTGAAACGCCCCAAGATTTAGCCCCCGGCGCCCAAGTAAAATTATTAAACTTTCAAATGGCGGAAGGCGAGGAATTATGGCTGGGTCTGCATAATTTTTATGTGATTACCCGCTATAACCATAGTCCCTTGTACGCCATGGCTGTTTTTCAGCTAAGCCAGGCGATAGCCGAACGAAAGAAGTCCGGATCAGCGCCGGGCCAGAACTGAGTAATAATGACTAAGCTAGGCGAAACTTTTGATACCGAAGCTATCCGTTACGAATGCAGCACGGCCAATTTGCAGCGCGGCATACAATATTTCGAGGAAAAACGGCTGCTTGAGTTCAATATCGCCGAAGAACAGGATAAACGGGCGGTTTTGCATTCTAGAGTAAAAGGCAGCCATCATAATACTTATAAGCAAACTATTATCATCACTTGGCGTGAAGACCTGCAAACGATCAATATCTCCGGGCAATGTACTTGCCCCATGGGTTATAACTGTAAACACGTAGCGGCCGCCTGTCTCGAATACCATAAACGTTTACAGGCGACAACGGCTCCAGTCACCGCCAACGCTTGTTTCGACTGGCTGGAAAGTCTTGATGAAGAAAGCCATAAGGAACACGCGGATCCTGAAGAGTTTTTAACTTACGTACTAAAGCCTAATTCGGTTACTCAGGAAATCATTGTTGATGTTTTGATTTCTAAAATCAAAAGAAACGGTAGTCATACGAAAGGTCGAGAATTAAACATCAATAACTTACGATATACTTTCAATTATAATTATAAGACACCCAGCTATTTACAGGACCATGATACTGAAATCATCAAACTGTTATTAAGCGCTTCCGGAAACGGTTATATGCTGCATATCAAAGGCTGGTCAGGCGCCTACGCCTTGGAAAAAATGCTGGAAAGCGGCCGGCTTTATTGGGAGACGCAAGCAAATCCGCCGTTGAGCCGCGCCGCGCCGCGGCTGTTGGACTGTAAATGGCTGCGGGATGAACAAGGCGATTATAAATTGTCCGTACAGACCTGCCCGCCGGCCTTTTTGATTCCGACGGAGCCGGCCTATTTCATCGATACCGGTTTACAACAACTGGGCGTAATCGATAGTCCGCACATTAACAGCAAGCAATTACGCAAGCTACTCACCGCCCCTACCGTGCCTGCGCCTTTGGCGCAGCAATTCAGTCAACGGCTGGTTATCGATTACCCGCACATTAAACTGCCTACCCCTGCCAACTATACCATTCAGGAAGTTTCCGGCCAAAGCATACAGCCGCACCTTACCTTGCAGGCGGCCGCTTATGATAAAGCCAAGTTTTTCCATCAATTACAACTGGATTTTATTTATGACGCTTACCGCGTTAGCGCCGGCCGCGCCGAAGCCTTTACCATGCTCAACACCCAGCATGGCTATGTGCGCGTGCAGAGAACCCCGGAGGTTGAACAACGATTTATTGATGTTTTATACAGCCTGGGTTTTGAGATGGCCGATGACATTACCCGTACGCATTTGCTGTTTTATAGCCCGGAAAAAAATCTCAGCGATAACGCTCAGCGCTGGTATGCTTTCATACATGAAATTGTGCCTGATTTAAAAGATCAAGGCTGGCTGATCGAGATCGATCAGGGATTTCAAATGGATTTTCAAGATGTGGATTACTGGGACGCGGAAATTGCCGAAACAGGCCAGAACTGGTTTGAGATGCGTTTTCATGTCGACGTCAATGGTCAGCAAGTGCCGTTGCTGCCCTTGCTGATGCCGGTTCTGGAACAATACGCTCCGGACGATCTGCCCGATATGTTGACTTTGCCGTTGTCCCGCTATCAGTATTTAACCCTTAAAAGCGCCAAACTTAAGCCTTTTTTGAAGATTATCTATGAAATTTTCAATACCGTGGGCGCCGGCCGGCTGGATAATTTAAAGCTGTCGCGTTATGACGCCGCCAGTCTGGCGCAACTCGAAACGCACAGCTACGGGTTGTTTTCCATCAAAGGCGGCGAGCAGTTACGGGCCATAGGCCGTAAGCTGCTGGATTTTGAAGGCATTGCCGAAGTGCCAGTACCGAAACAACTGAACGCGGAGTTACGCAAATATCAGCTGCAAGGGCTTAATTGGCTGCAGTTTATCCGCGAATATCAATTCGGCGGCATACTGGCCGATGATATGGGGCTGGGGAAAACGCTGCAAACCTTATGTCACTTGTTGGTCGAAAAATTGAGCGGACGCATGACCGCGCCCTGCCTGATAGTAGCGCCCACCAGTCTGATGAGTAACTGGCGGCGGGAAGCCGCCCGTTTTACGCCTGATCTGAAATTGTTGATTTTGCAAGGCAGCGACCGTAAATCGTTGTTCGAGAAAATTCCGGGCTACGATCTGATCCTGACCACTTACCCGCTGTTGTCGCGCGATGAGGAATTTTTGCTGGCGCAAAGCTATTATTATCTAATACTCGACGAGGCGCAGATAGTCAAAAACCCGCAAGCCAAAGCCGCTAAAATCGTGCGCGCCGCCAAAACCCAGCACCGCTTATGCCTGACTGGCACACCGATGGAAAATCATCTCGGCGAACTGTGGACGCAATTCGATTTTTTAATGCCCGGTTTTCTCGGCGACAGCAGCGATTTTAAGCGCCGCTACCGCACCCCGATAGAACTGCATGGCGATGCCGAGCAGCGCCAGCGTTTATCCAAACGCATTAAACCGTTTATGTTGCGCCGCACTAAACAGGCCGTGGTAGAGGAATTGCCGCTAAAAACCGAAATCGTGCGCGCGGTGGCGCTGGGCGCTAAACAAGCCATGCTCTATGAAAGCATCCGTCTGTCCATGGAGCAAAAAATACGGCGGGTGATTGCCGAAAAAGGATTGGCGCGCAGCCATATCACGATTTTGGACGCCCTGTTGAAATTGCGGCAAACTTGTTGCGATCCGCGCATTCTGCCTTTGTCCGAGGCGCAGAAACTGCATGAATCGGCCAAGCTGGAATTATTGATGGAAATGTTGCCGGAATTGCTGGAGGAAGGACGCCGGATCCTGGTGTTTTCTCAATTCACGCGTATGATCAGCCTGATTGAACGGGAATTGCAAACGCTTAAAATCGCGTACAGCAAACTGACCGGCCAAACCCATCGCCGCGATGACGCGATTCAGCAATTTAAAAGCGGCGCGGCCGATGTGTTTTTAATCAGCCTGAAAGCCGGCGGCGTAGGGTTAAACCTGACCGAAGCCGACACCGTAATAGTCTATGACCCGTGGTGGAACCCGGCGGTCGAAAATCAGGCGGCCGACCGCGCTCACCGCATCGGCCAGGAAAAACCGGTGTTCGTATATAAACTGATTACCGAAAATACCGTCGAAGAGAAAATTATCGCCTTGCAAGAGCGTAAACAAGCGCTGGCGGACGGGGTATATGCCGGCGGTAAAAACCAGTCCGGCCCGCAATTTACCGCCGAAGATTTACGAGAGTTGTTCGAGCCGTTAAGCGATTGAAGCGACTCCGTTAATTTTTCCGCAAGGGGTTTTATCCAAATAGCCGCAACCCGATCACTCTATGCCGCTATTCTGCCGCAAATAAGCCCTAGCGTATTCAATAGCCGACAGCACTTTTTCAGGCGCGGCGCCGCCAATATGGTTACGCGCCGCAACCGATCCCTCCAAGGTTAGGATATCGAATACATCGGCGGTTATGATTTCGGAAAACCCTTGCAATTCCTCCAGACTCAATTCAGCCAAGTCGCGTTTGGTATCCAGACCCAAACGCACCGCGCGGCCAACCGTTTCATGCGCGTCCCGGAACGCCATGCCTTTACGCACTAAATAATCCGCCAGATCGGTCGCCGTCGCAAATCCCTGCTTAGCCGCTTGATACATATTTTCGCGTTTAGCCTGTATATTCGGCATCATTTCCGCAAAGGCGCGTAAACAGTTATGCAAGGTGTCCACAATATCGAATATCGGCTCCTTGTCTTCCTGGTTATCCTTGTTATACGCCAAAGGCTGGCCTTTCATCAACATCAGTAGAGACATTAAATGGCCGCTGACCCGTCCGGTTTTACCGCGCACCAGTTCCGGCACGTCCGGATTTTTCTTTTGCGGCATAATCGAAGAACCGGTGCAAAAAGCGTCGGATATGTCAATAAAATTGAACTGGGCGCTGGCCCATAAAATCAATTCTTCGGAAAAACGCGATAAATGTATCATCAGAATACTGCCGCAGGCGGCGAATTCTATCGCGAAATCCCGGTCGCTGACGGCATCCAGGGAATTTTGCGCCGGTGCGCTAAAACCTAGCAACCTTGCGGTCATGTGCCGGTCCAGCGGATAACTGCTGCCGGCCAGCGCCGCGGCGCCTAACGGCATGATATTGACGCGCTTGTAACAATCTTTTAAACGCTCCCGGTCTCGGCTCAGCATTTCATACCAAGCCAATAAGTGATGGCCGAAAGTAACGGGCTGCGCAACCTGCATATGCGTAAAACCGGGCATAATCGTGGCCGCCTCCCGTTTCGCCAGATCCAGTAAGACATGTTGCAATCGCCCTATCGACGCATATAAGGCGATAATTTCCTGGCGCATATACAAACGGATATCGGTCGCTACCTGATCGTTGCGGGAACGCCCGGTGTGCAGTTTTTTACCCGGAGCGCCGATTAAATCCGTCAGACGCGCCTCTATGTTCATATGCACGTCTTCCTGTTTGACGGACCAGACAAATTCGCCGCTGTCTATTTCAGCTTTGATTTGCGCCATGCCCCGCCGGATATCGGTCAGATCCTGCTCGGTGAGTATGCCGATTTTGCATAACATCTCGGCATGCGCCAACGAGCCTTGAATATCCTGCGGCGCCAGACGCTGATCAAAATGGACCGAAGCGGTAAATTCCTCGACAAACTCGTCGGTAGCTTCGGCAAAACGGGCGCTGGAGAGTTTTTCTGTATTTATATTTGTCATTATTGGAGTAAAACCTAGCCTTTAAAATTAAATGCGCTTAAAAGCGCCTTCTTTATAAACATAACTATTCAGCGAATGACTACACTTTCAAAAGTTTGCCGATAAGCTGACCACCTTGGCTTTTGGCGCCGGAGCGCCTAGCAGAGGTTAGACCGGCGCGGAGGCCGGGCGAAAGCAACACGGATGTATTCACGGCGTCCTCCGCTAGAGGCGCTCCGGCGTCAAAAGCCGAATAGCTGACGCTAGCTTAAAATTCGCTGAATAGTTACTTAAAAACAACGTCAGCCAACGACATTAGCGCAAGAACTTATCAAATGAATATACGGAAATTAATGTCCCCAACAATAGGCGGCCGTCGGCGCTGCGCCAGTGTACGCCGGCGGCGGGCCGGAAATGGTTTTGTCGCCGTACTGATCGATGGTAAAACTGCCGCAAATATCCCCGGACTGAACGCCTACCGGCGTAGCGGTAACCGTATAAGAGCTGGAGGTTAGCGCCCAACCGATGGCGTAATTATAATTCGCGGCGCCTGGCGGCGCTTGAGTGATCGGCAATACCAGGGCGGCGCCGGTGGAATCGGTGTTGTAATTATTATTTTCCGTATAATTCCGCTCCAGAAATTGCGCTACCTGCATCAGCGCCGACGTCGCGTCGGTACGGTTAGCCTGCGCATAGTAACCGTTGTACATCGGAATAGCTATGGCCGCCAATATGCCGACGATCGCTACCGTAATCATCAATTCTATCAAGGTAAACCCGAGCCCGGATTTGCCTTGACCGATTTTTGTAATGCCGGTCATCGCTAACTTCATTGTATTTGTTGCCAAAATAAACGCCTAACGACACTTTGCGTAGAGCTTTGATTATTATTAGCGCCGACATTTTGTACGGACTGTACATTAACATTGCTGCCGGGCATCAATTTTTGCGGAGAACCGCTCGGCGACTGCGGATTGAGCCAAGTGACGCCGGTCGGCATTCCCACCGTCGACATTACGCCGGCAACCAAAGCATCCTGGCTATTGATTTGCCCATCGCCATTGGTATCGAAAACCGGCGTCGGCATCGTGCCGCCGGACAATAATGAGACCTCCATCAACCAGCCGCCGCCGCCGGGTATGCAAGGGTCGCTGGAAGGAATAATCGTTTCGAAAATGACCTTATTATTTTGCACCAGGGCCGGTGAAACAATCCGTTCGCCCGCCGTTTGGGTAAAGTCGATATACCAGCCAAGACTAGGCGGATAATTCACCGGATTAGAACTCAAGTAACGGAAGGTGGCGGAGCTTGAGCTTGAGCTTGAGCTTGAGCTTGAGCTTGAACTAGTGGTGGTGGTAGTACTAGTAGCGCTCGAACTTGAGCTGGAACTAGAGGTTGTGCTTGAGTTTGAGCTTGAGTTAGGTCCGGATTGCAGCGTTTGCGCCACGAGTTGGCCGCGGGTGACTGTCGTACCGGCGGCGGTATTCGGTTTATCCCATATCGCATAAAAAGACTGCACATCGGGGTTCCCGGAAGGGCCGGTCAAATTCAGCACATCGTTTACCGACAGATAACTGCCGGTGCCGAACAGTAGCAACGGCCCCCCTACCGGGTTGGCGCCTATCGCCGGCTGGGCGGTAATCGGTTGCAAATAGCCGCTGGGCGGATAACTGGCGATAAACAAAGGCGCGCCGTTATTAGCCAACTGCCAATTCGCGGCGGTAGCGGACGTAAAGTCGAATTTCCAGAGATTGCCCTGCAAATCGCCGGCGTACACATAGTCCGTGGCGCCGTCATCATTCATATCGTATAAAACCGGCGTGGACAAACCGTTATTGGCTTGCTTGGCGTTAGTCAAAATTTTGGTCACCAGGGCGCCGGTAGTCATATTCACGACGTACAAAGCGCCGTTATTGGTAGTGTTCAAATAGCCGTTTCCGAAAATAGCTACCCAGGAACCGTCATTCATGCGGGCGACTTGCGGTTGCGCATAGGTTAAACCCAAGCCGGGGTCGGTAAACTCCCATAGCACGTTGCTGGAAAACGCGGTGGGATTACTAATAGCTCCAGTGGGAGGCATAAATAGCGTTTCCGCCCGCATTCAGACCGCCCACCAGCACCGTCGCCCAATGGCCTAGATAGGCATCGCTGACGGTTGGCGCGCCGTCCACAAAATACCGATGCATATAGGAAGGATCCGTCAAACCGCTGAGATTATTAAAAACCGCGTTCGGGATATAGGCGAACTGCTCCACGCCGGTATCGGCGCGGAAACCGTGCAGCATGCCGTCGTTAGCGCCCACGTAAACCATAGGGGTACGGTTGGCTTTCGCCGCCACATAGGCCGCGTAACCGCCATTAGCTTGTTCGGGCGCGGTCGCCGGTAATACGCCGAATCCGTCGTCTTCGGATTGCGTATAAACCGGAGACGAATTGACGATGTCGCCCAATACCGTGCGGGTGCGGTTTCGGAATATGCCGCCTGTATTGCGTAACTCATGGCTGGTGTCGCCGCGCAGCCAGTTCAAACGCAATTGCCCCAGGGCGTCGGTTCCAACGCTGCCGCCGAGTCCTGTATCGAGCGCCAAAATCTGCGCATTGGATAGGCCGGCCGTGGTAGAAGAAGTCGTAGGCCATTGAAAAGGAATGCCTACTTGCACTGCTTGACCGGCGGCGTTCGTAGTAGTCGTGATCGTGTAAATATTACGGGAGGTTGGTATATTATTAGCAGCGTCCCAAATGGCTTCTCCCGCATTCAGACTGGAGCTCCCGCCTGTTTGGGCGATAGTTCCGTTAGCTTGCAACGCAAAAGCAAATAAGTCTCCGCTCCAGTCGGACGAATCGTAATCCGCTATAAATGCGGTCGTCGCCGTCGTCGTCGACGGCAAAAAGGGTGAACTGACGGCGATGGCGGATTGGGAGGCCACCGTACCAAGAGTGTCGTTGAACGCCCGCGCCAACGAAGTCGACAAAGACACGGGATTGGTGGCGTAGAAATAATGGTCGGGAATACCGTCTTGATTGGCGTCCCAATTATTATCAGTATTGCTTGGCGCGGTATCGCCGTTGGCGGTAAGAAAACCGCCCCATTTCGCGGCGTACCATAAGGGTTGCTGTAAAGTCGTGGCGGTTGACGCGCCTACGTCATAAGCTACCGTGGTGGCGTTGTCATGAATCGCCGGCCCCAGCCAATAGATCACGCCATTCGTCTCATTGACGGGGCCGCAATTCACGCAATACGGATATTGCGTACCGCTGTTGGGGTCTGTTGTACCTGGCGAACCGACCATTAACGCGCCGGGCGTCGGGTCGTTATAGGCGTAACCATTAACGCCGGAATGGACATGGAAACCGTCTTGCCGGGTGCCGCCGAGCACGTAACCGAAGCCCATTTCGAAAATTGTCGATTGATAGACGACGACTGAAGTCATGTAAACTTTCGAGGGCGTGACGATGTACATCAACGTGCCCCACATATCCATATCGAAATCG
>JBEKBU010000189.1:0-8431 GCA_050015235.1 Methylomonas sp.
CTTGAAGCCTTTCGACATACAGGATTTGCTACAAGCGCGGATGGAATTGCACTATGCCCGGAATGCTTATTTCATAGCTGAAAACCGGATTCTGGATAACTGCGCCCTGTTACGGTCGATTCCCACCATCATTATTCACGGTCAACAGGATTTGACTTGCCCGCCGGAAAGCGGCTGGTCTTTATATCAGGCCCTGCCGCATGCGCGATTCACCTTATTGCCGAACGCCGGCCATGTCGCCTACGGCGAGGAAATGATAACCGCATTGGTCGCGGCGGCCAACGACATGGCGAATCGATCGTTAAGCGCATGAAAAACAAGAAACGGCTGATAATAGCGATGACCGGCGCCACCGGCGCCATTTACGGCGTCCGCTTTTTGCAGGTTATGCGGAAACAGACCGGCTGGGAAACGCATCTGGTGATTTCCAATGCCGGCCTAGTCAATCTGAAATACGAGCTGGACATGGAGCGCCGCGCCCTTTATGAGCTGGCCGACGTCACTTACGGGATAGACGACATTGCGGCCCCGATAGCCAGCGGTTCATTTAAAACCGAAGGCATTATTATAGCGCCTTGCTCCATGAAAACCTTGGCGGCCGTAGCGCACGGCTTCGGCGACAATTTAATCGCTCGCGCCGCCGATGTCGCTTTAAAGGAACGCCGCAAAACGGTGCTTGCGCCGCGCGAAACCCCTTTAAACCTGGCGCACATCCGCAATATGGCGGCCGTCACCGAGATGGGCGGCGTCATTTTCCCGCCCATGCCGGCTTTTTATAATAAATCCGATTCGTTGCGGGACATGGTGGATGAAGGCGTGGGGCGGATATTGGACATGTTCGGCGTTGAGACTACCGGTCTTTACCGGCCCTGGCATGGTTTGAGAGAATAGCAGCGTCGGGAATTTTTGAATTTTTGTAATTATTCAGCCCCGGTAGGGCACGGTTTTTGTACCCGCCCAACATTATTGATGTTAAATGCGTTTATTCTTCCGGACCGAAGCAATGCCCGTAATCCTTGCAGACATCGCAGGACGGCGCCCGGCAGACGTAAAGCCCCTCGGCTTCACATAATTGTTTGTAAAGAAATTTTTTCCATTTCATATCTTTATCGTTAAGCGCCGACAGACCGGGGAAATAATGATTCAACAGATCCGATAAATCCTTACGGCTCCATAAACCCAAGTCCTGCCATAAATGATCGTTGCCAAGGCAGGCCGTTACTATCAATGTCACTAGACAGTCATGCAATGGCGTCTGTTCGCTCGCATAGCGGTTGAGAAAGTATTCCAAATCCTGTTTTTCCAGCATCCGGCTAAAATCCGGGTTAATCGCGGACACCGCCGTTCCGGGTACATGATAACCCGGAAAAAATCCGTCCAATAAATAACGAAACTTGTCAGCGGGCAAACCTAAAAAATCCGGCAACGCGCCAAAACCGGCCCGCCAGCTGGCGATGATTTGCGCCAGCCAGATATTTTCAGGCCGGCTGGCGCAAGCCAATAGAGCATCATAGTATTGCCGACGCAGATTTAGCAGAACAGAAACGTCTAAGCTTTCATCATTGTGCATCTTGAATCTGCAATCCATCACGCGAATACCTATGCCTTTGCGCCGAAAAAAATACGACTAATATTCGACGCGAATATCTTCATCTCTGACTATCATCTGGCAAGCCATTCGCCATTCGCATGGCAAGTCCTCGACGATTATTCTTTCCAGCTCTTCATTGGTCACCTTACCCAACTGTTTAAGCAGGTTTTTTTCCTTTTCGGTAATTACGCCGCCCATACGCTGATTTTTTTTATCGATGCTGGTGACCCTGACTAGACAGGTACCGCATTCGCCGTCTTCGCATTCGAACTGAATCGGAATTTTATTTTCCAGAGCCAATTTCAATAAGGTCTGGGTGTGACTCCCCGCCACCGCATAAACGGTTTTATCGCGGTACTCGGGGTTTGTGAATGTAACTAAAGCCATAATTTATACTCCTCTGCCCAACTAAACCGGCTTGACGGAAATTTTGCCGCCCAATACCTGAGCCTGACAGGCCAGCCGGTTGTGTTTGCCGGCCATGTTTTCGCGCAGAATTTTATCTTCCAGCACCGAAGGTTCGCTCAAGTTATTCCAGCCCTCGGTAACCTTCATTATACATGTGCCGCAATCCCCTTCCCGGCAGCCATAAGTAATTCCGGAACCGACTTTTTCGGAAACCTCGATTACGCGCGTGCCAGCCGGTACGGTGACCGTGATATTTATATCTTCAAATGTAATGGTCGCTTTGGCCATTTTAAAACTCCTGATGGTATGTAAATTTAAGCACGGTAGCCTCTAATCTGAGGACTCCCCGTTTGGAATCCTGCGATTCCGGATTTTTCATTGTTATAGCAACAATGAATTAACTCCTGCATTCCTGCAAGGGTTAATCTGTGTCCGCGTATTAGCCGAGCTCACGCTAAGTCGGCTAAATCCACGGTGCGGGCTGCCCGTTGCCCCATTAATTCTTGCGCTAGTTCAAGGCCGAAGGCATGGCATTCCAAAAGTTCTTCATCGGTTGGAATCAATTTCACCCGTAAACCCGGTATCGGCACGCGTAACTTTAAGCCGCGCAGACGGTCCTCCACCAAACGCACCCCTTCGCCGGTCCAGCCGTAAGAACCGAAAACCCCGCCTAGTTTGCTTTTTAAATTGACTACGGTCAGCGAAGACAACAAATCCCAAACCGGTTTTACCGCATCGCCGTTTATGGTCGGCGTACCCAAAATTAATCCATCGGCCTCTTCTATCAAATCAACAAAGGGCGCCACCTCGCCGCCTTCCAAATCATAAAGCGATACGCGCACGTCCTCGACCTGCATGGCGCCTTGATATATCGCTTCCGCCATGCGTTTCGTGTTGCCGTAGGAGCTGATATAAAAAATCAATAGGGTTTTTTGCTGAGGACGCAGCTCGCTGTGCAACGCCGGCGTGGAAAGTTGCCGGTAGCGTTGAATATAATGTTGCGGACGGTCGCGCAAGATCGGGCCGTGACTGGGCGCTATAGTCGTGAGCGGCAAAACCTGAATCAATTCCAGCGCCCGCAACACATATTCCTTAAACGGACGCATGATGTGCGCGTAGTAATATTCGAATGAAAACCTGAAATCGCCGACTTGATCGTTAAACAGGCGGCTATCGCAAAAATGGCAACCGAAGACGTCGCCGGAAAACAGGAAAGACTCTTCAGGCGAATATGTGCATTGCGTATCAGGCCAATGCAAATAAGGAGTATGCAAAAAATGCAAACTGCGGTCGCCCAGGGATACAGAATCGCCGGTCAACACCGGGGTAAAACTCAGTTCATCCTGTTTAAGCAAACCCTTCAGCATGGATTGGGCTTTTTGCGAGATGAATAATTGCGCTTGCGGCGCCCGTTTCATTAATTCCGGCAGCGCGCCGGTATGATCGGGCTCCAGATGATTCAGCACGATTACTTTAATTTCGGCGTATTCGGCAACAGTTTCCAAACGCGCGAAAAAATCTCCGGCAAACCCATCCTTAACGGTATCGATTACCGCTACGCCTTCGCTGCCGCGAATCAAGTACGCGTTATAAGTGGTGCCGTTAGCTGTTTTTAATATGATGTCGAACGTTCTCAGGTTGGGATCAAGCGCTCCTACCCAATGCACCCGATCAGAGAGAGCTACCGCGACCGGAGAACCGTTTTCATCCGCCAGTCTCAGCTTGTTCATGGCCGGCATGCCGGCTTATCCGGCTTGTTATTCGGACAGGTTTCCAAATCGGCCGAGCGCGAATCCGCCGCCAACCCCAGCCAGGTTTCAACGGTGAGCGGATCGAAACCGGCACGGCGCCGCCCGCCGGCTTCCAGAAGCGGACGCCGGATTAATATAGGATCGGCTATCATTAAGGCGATGGCTTGCTGCTCATTGACAGCTTCGGGAATAATTTCACCGTTCTTGACAGCCGGCGCGCTACGGTTAAACCAGTCAGCCACCGGCGTATCGCCAAAAAATGAACGTAATTTGCCCGGATTTTCATTCCAAGCTTGCTGCAATAAATCGAAGACCAGCAGTTCATGGCCGGCCTTGATTAGCAGCTGTTTTTGCCGGGTGTTATTTATACACCCGGGCTTTTCATAAAAATGCACGGTCGCCATGGCCTTCAATGGGCTTGCAGTTCCGCCATGACTTCCGCCATTCTTTCCGGAGGAATGCCGGTCAGCGAACCAGGCGGATTAATCGGAACATTGGATGCATCCAGAATTGCGCCTTCTATCGGGCAAATACTGGCGCATTGCGGTTCGGAAAAATCATCGTCACATTCCGTGCATTTCTTCGGGTTGATTTTAAAATGGGTTTTGGACAAATAAATGGCTTTACTCGGACATAACGGTTCGCAAGCATAGCAATTAACGCAAGTCTCGATAATTTTTAAGGACATATCGCTAGCTCCTTAAGCTTGGGCGCGTTGCTGCTCATGCTCATCATCAAGTTTCCCCGCCGCCGCCATTTCTTTATAAACCGCCATGATTGCTTCTTCGATAGGCTCCATCGCATGTTCTCCATTCGGAGCAATACCGGCCTGCTCCAACATTTCCCATGGCTCGTAACCTACTTTCGAACATAAAACCACCTCGCAGCCTTCCAAAGTGCGGATGGTGCGTTGCAGTACCGACTCCCCGTCTCCGCAGCTGCTATCGCCGCTGCAATACAGATCGGTTTTTCTATGGCTGATGAAGCGTACGCCATCCGGAGAGGCTTCGTAAATCAAAAACTCTTTGGCATGGCCGAAATGCATATTGATCAGACCTTGACCGCTGGTGGCCACCGCCATTAATACCGGACGGGTGGTTAATTTTTCCTCGGCGGCGAGTTTTTCGGCGGCCGTGGATTTAGCGGCCCGTTTGCTGTGCATTTCTTCGGCTATGGCCTCGTGTATGACTTTACGTTTTTCCATGGCGGCCTGATAATCGATTTCCATGGCTTCGATTTTATCCATGGTAAACTCGTCGCCACGGTCTTCACCCAGCAAACCGACCGCATCCGCACGGCATTGCCGGCAATGGCGCATCATATTCATATCGCCGGAGCATGCGTCTTGCAACGCTTGCAGTTCATCGTGCGTTGGGCCGCGTTGACCCATGACGCCGTAGAAAGTGCCATGCTCGGCTTCAGCGATCAGCGGCATTACATTGTGTAAAAAAGCGCCCTTGGATTTAACGATTTTACTAACTTCAGCAAGATGCTGATCGTTGACGCCCGGAATCATAACCGAGTTAACTTTAACCAAAATGCCTTTGGCGACGAGCATTTCCAGACCTTTCTGCTGCTGCTCGATCAGAATTTTAGCGGCTTTTTTGCCTTTTATACGGCGATTTTCCCAGAATATCCACGGATAAATTTTCGCGCCAACTTCCGGGTCCACACAGTTAATGGTAATGGTCACATGGTCGATATTATGCTTGGACAGCTCTTCAACCGCGGCCGGTAAAGCCAGGCCATTGGTGGAGACGCATAATTTGATATCCGGCGCCTCCTGGCTCAGACGGCGGAAAGTTTCAAACGTACGCTCCGGATTAGCCAGCGGGTCGCCGGGGCCGGCGATGCCCAGTACGGTCATTTGCGGAATATTGGCCGCCACCGCCATGGTTTTTTTCACGGCCTGATCCGGCGTTAACAACTCGGAGACCACGCCTGGCCGGGATTCATTGGCGCAATCGTATTTACGGTTACAATAATGGCATTGAATATTACAGGCCGGCGCAACAGCCACGTGCATACGCGCGAAGTAATGATGGGCATCCTCCGAATAACAGGGATGATTTTCAACTTTCGCCCGGATATCATCGCTTAAATGCCCTAATTGATCGTCGCTGGACCCACAAGAACTTGCCGAACATCCGCCTGCTGCGGCTGGTGCTTCGTTTAAAACTGGTAATTCCATAAATTTCTCCTCACAATGGTTGTCTTCAAGGAGAATGCACAGGTCGTGCCAGTTATGAAATCATCATAAGATAATGATTTTTAATATAAAAATATTTTGCGATACGCCATTTGTCGTAATTATCACAAGTTTGTGTGTGCTACTAAACAATTCTTCGTGACCGGATGAGGAGGATTTAATACAATGAAGCGCAATTTTGGCAAGAACGCTATATATTTCAAGTAATAACAAAATATAGAACAATAACTTTACAGCTAGAATTTAACTTGCAAAAATCTGCCGACAGCCGACCACATTGGCTGTTGGCGCCGGCTAGCTGACCGTTTTCTACATAAGGAATAAAATTGCAGCAACGCGACCCGCATCCCCCCATTTCCGTAACACGTATCGCCATAGCCAGTTTTATCGGTACGGCCATAGAATTTTACGATTTCTATATCTATGGCATGGCGGCCGCATTAGTCATAGGCCCGGTCTTTTTTCCGGGCGGCAATCCAGCCGCCGAGACGCTCAGCGCATTTCTGACCTTTGCGGTCGCCTTTCTCGCCAGACCTGTCGGAGCAATACTATTCGGCCATTTCGGCGATCGTAAAGGCCGTAAATCCACTTTGGTCGCCTCATTATTAACAATGGGCGCATCAACCACATTGATAGGCTTGTTGCCGGGATATAGCACTATCGGCTTGGCCGCTCCGATTCTGCTATGCCTGCTGCGTTTCGGACAGGGCATCGGTTTGGGCGGCGAATGGGGCGGCGCGGCGCTGCTGGCTACGGAAAACGCTCAAGCCTCGAATCGCGGCTGGTATGGCATGTTTCCTCAATTAGGGCCGCCACTAGGTTTTTTATGCGCGACAGCCAGTTTTTTACTGCTGGCGAATCTGTTGACTGAAGAAGAGTTTAAGGCGTGGGGCTGGCGTTTGCCGTTTATCGCCAGTTCGGTTTTAGTTCTTATCGGCTTGTATGTCCGGCTGATCCTGGCCGAAACACCCGTATTCAACGCCATTATTCAGCACCAGCGGCAGGCCGGGCCGCCGTTTCTGGAACTATTGACGAAGCATCTCAAGCCCTTGTTGCTGGGGGCGCTGGCCATGGTAGTCTGCTATGCCCTGTTCTATATTTCCACGGTGTTCTCGCTCAGCTATGCGACAACGGCTTTGCATATGCCGCGTCAGCAGTTTCTAGGCATGTTATGCATGGCGGTCGTGTTTATGGCTATCGCCACGCCAATCGCCGCTTGGGCCGGCGACCGTTACGGCCGCCGGCCGGTATTGTTGCTAGCCGGAAGCGCCGCTTTTCTGTCCGGTTTTGCGTTGGAGCCTATGCTTAACAGTCATTCTCCATTTCTGATCACCGTTTTTTTGGCCGTCGAGTTGTTTTTAATGGGCGCCAACTTTGCGCCCATGGGCGCTTTGTTGCCGGAATTGTTCCCTGCCCAACTGCGCTATACCGGCGCCGGAACGGCTTATAACCTGGGCGGCATACTCGGCGCGTCGTTCGCTCCTTATATTGCGCAGCATCTGGTAAGCGCCGGCGGTTTGGCCTGGGTAGGCGGTTATGTTTCCGCCGCCGCCCTCGTTAGTCTGGCCGCCGTATGGGCCATGCCCGAAACCCGCGATCGATCGTGGCTGTAAAGCTTCAAGATTTTGCGTTGATTACGCCTCGGTTCACGGTCAAACGGTAAACCTGTTCATGTAACCGGCTTAGCCCGCGCTGTTTAAATTGTAATTCTTGGCTGATGATATCCACATCGGCCAGCAATTGCGTAGCGCACCAGCCTTGAAAAAGAGCCGCGACTTCTTCCGCCGGCACGCTAAACGGCGGACCGGGCATTTCAAGTTGCGGATAATTAAACGTTATCAATAGGATTTGCAGACCCGGAAAAGTCAATGCCGATAAATGAGCCACATAATCGTTACGCATGGCGTGCGGTAACGCGACCAGAGCAGCGCGATCATAAATAGCGTCGATTTTACCCAAAACCGAAGACTGTAAAGCAAAAAAGTCGCCGCAATAAATTTGCAAACCGGATATTTCGCTAATCAAAAAATCACCCTGACGGCGGACGGTTGGTTGTAATCGGTTTTCGCTAAAAAACGCTTCTACCGCCAAAGGGCTTAATTCTATGCCGATCACTTGATAACCCCGCGCCAACAGCCATAACATATCGTTGCTTTTGCCGCACAAAGGGACTAACACTCTGCCACCGGGCTGAACGGCTAATTTTGGCCAATGATCTTGTAAGTAGGGATTGATTTCGGCTTTATGGAATCCTATCTGATTTTGCCGCCAGCGTTCGTACCAAAATTCATTGTCCACGGCATTCTCCTTGCATACGGCAAAGCCTTATAATACCGCCATCGCATCGCCATAGCTGAAAAAACGGTAATTTTGCTGAATAGCGTGTTGGTAAGCGCACATCACATTGTCGTATCCGGCAAAGGCGGAAACCAGCATCAGCAGCGTAGATTCCGGTAAATGAAAATTTGTTAA
>JBEKBU010000190.1:0-8427 GCA_050015235.1 Methylomonas sp.
ATGCCATTGGCGGCTTCAGTTGCCGACGCCGAAAGTCCCGTCCACGATGAGCGCAACAATACCGGCAGGCCGAACCAGGCGATCAGGCTTAAATTTACGCCGAAAACCATGGAAAAGGCGAACAGTTCGCCGCGAAAACGAGGAAGCTCCGCCGGCGAATTTTTCCGGATTCGGGCAGCCAGCGGCACCAATGTGGTGGTAAGAATGCTGATCCAGACGCTGATCGGCCAATTGATTAAATTTAAAATAAAAAGATAAGCATCCACTTTTTCGCTGACGCCGTAGCGGTAAGCGATAGCCATTTCTTTGGCCGCTCCGGCCAGCTTACCCAAAAAAACGAAGCCGGCAATCCATATCATCCCGCGGAAAATAGACCGGTGATCAGAATTTAATTTTAAAAACTTCCGCGTTATCAAGGTAAAAAAATTCCATATGCGATTGAAAAATAAATAATATTTATTTCTGTGTATTAGATAAAAACCAAGGGCCGGATTCGCAAGTCAAACATAAATAATAGCATGTTAATAAAGGACGCGCTTTATGTAAGCGCCCGGCTTGCAGGATAAATACATATAAATAAAAATAAATATAATCGCTTATGGAGGGTAATTCATGCCGCGTCACGATGAGGGAGAAAATTATATTCCCCCGTGGCGCTGAATAACCGGATTATGCGAAGATGAGCCGGACTAGACAGTCTTGAGTTCGGGCGCAACCCGGTCACAAACAAAATTCAACCGCTCTACGTATGGGCTTGCAAATAGCCTGCCTGATAAAAATCCGGTCAAGGGTCGTAGAGAACGGTAGCGCTTTAAATAAGGCCTTCTTCCCGTAGCGCTTGTTGGACAGCGGGCCGATTACCAATTTTTTCGGAATAGCGGGCTAACGCCGGCCAGCGGGCAATATCAAAATCGACATACCGGCCCCAACTGAGCGTCACAAATAAATAAGCATCGGCGACGCTAAATGCTTTACCAAGCAAAAACGGTTGTTCGGATAGATGTTCGGCAACGCTTCCGAGACGGACAATAAGTTTTTCGATGGCCAAATCTTTTAGCGCTTGCGGCGCGGAGGCGTCGAACAATGGCGAAAATCCTTTATGGATTTCAGTCGAGATGAAGTTCAACCACTGTTGCAGCTGGTAGCGTTCAAATGTACCCGCCGCCGGCGCCAATCCTTTTTCGGGCGCACTATCCGCAAGATACTGAACGATCGCCGGGCCTTCCGTGAGTTTATTGCCGTCATCCAGTATCAGCGCCGGCACATAACCGTTTGGATTAATTCGCCGAAAATCCTCGCCGGTTTCGGTCAGTTTACTCTGTAAATCGACTTTTATCAGTTCAAGCGCTAAGCCTGCTTCGCAGGCCACGATATGAGGCGACAGGGAACAGGCGCCGGGAGAGTAATAGAGTTTCATGGTCGCTCCTTTGATTTTATTAGGTTGAATTTGAATTATAACCTTAACATCGAAAGACTGACCAGATTAGGTCAATTATCAAGAATTTTCAGAATTTCGTCGCGTATATTTTGTTTAATGGCGGGGTCAAGTATGGGCTGCAGTTGCTCATCCGTGACATAAAACAAATCTTCGACGCGACTACCGATAGTGCTTATCTTTGCTTTATGCAGGATAATTTTTTTTTGCAGAAAAACACGGCCTATTTTTGATAAGAGGCCGGCATAGTCGGTTGTAATCAGTTCCATGACCGTATATTTGTTCAATGGATCGGCAATAAAATTAATTTGAGTGGGGATAGGAAAATGTTTTGCCTGTCGTGATTCGCGATGGATATTTTTGTTTTCCTTGACGTTCCGCGTCAGCAAATTATTGCGCAAGGTTTTGCAGATATGTATTTCCCGGTTCAGATCCTTGATGGGTTGCCCAGACTGCTCAAGAATCTGGAAACTATTCAGCACGTAGTTATCCTTGGTGGTCATGATTCTGGCGTCGAGTATGGTTAACCCCAACTGATCGAGCGTGGCCGTGCTGATGGAAAATATAGGGCCTTCATTTATAGTGTAAACAAAGACTTCCGCGCTGCCGCGCTGGCTTTGCGGTCTGAGCAGAACCAGCGGTAATTCCTCTCCATCCGACGAAGCGATGGCAATGGTATGCCAGGCTATTTCATCGGCTGAATAGCGTAAAAAATAATCGTCGCTGGTATGCCCCCATGAGGCGTCTATGACCGGTTCGGAAATGCCGAGTTTGATTAATTCCTCGCGCGCTTCTTTTTTTTGCGCCAGTAGGCGGTCTGTCTGGGAGCCGGGGGTTTGCAGGCCTTTACGCAGAGCATTATGCGTAGCCATATACAATTCTTTAAGCAAGGCGTTCTTCCATGAAGTCCATAAGCCAGGATTGGTTGCCCGTATGTCGGCGACGGTTAGCAGATATAAATGATTGAGGTATTCCACGCTGCCCACCTGTTGGGCAAATTCGTAAACGATGTTCGGGTCGCCAATATCCTTGCGTTGCGCCGTCATGGACATAATCAGATGATGACGGACCAGCCAGATTATCAATTTGGCGTCATGCGCTGAAATAGAATGCTGACGGCAAAAATTGCGAGCGATAGCTTCGCCGGCGGCAGAGTGATCGCTTCCATGTCCCTTGGCTATGTCATGGAACAGAGCCGATAAATATAACACTTCGGGTTTTGCGATATGCAGAAAAACTTGATTACAGAAGGGTAGTTCATTGTTTTGGCTATCCGGAGAAAATCGGCGCAAATTCCGGATTACGAAAAGCGTGTGTTCATCGACCGTGTAGATGTGGAACAAGTCATATTGCATGCGCGCGACAATATGGGCAAAACTAGGCAGATAGGCGGCTAAAATACCGTAACGGTTCATGCGCCGCAATTGATGGGTCAATCCAAGCGGTTGCCGAAATATCTCTATAAAAAGACTATTGGCCGCTTTATTTTCTCGAAAGGCGGCGTCGATTAGATGCAGGTTTTTTCGAATTAACCTGATGGTGGTGGCTCTGATGCCCTTAATTGAAGGGTTTTGTTGAAGAAGCAGAAAAATTTCCAATAAGGCCGGGGGATGCCGTTCGAAAATCAAGTCGTCCACAGCTTCAAGATAGCCATTAATAACTACAAATTTATCGTTAAGCGGCGTTGGCGTACTGACTGTATCTCCGGAAAGAAAACGCTCGTTAAATAACTGTAATAACATTTCATTGAGTCGAACCAAGCCCCGCACGGTTTTAAAGTAAAATTGCATGAACTGTTCAACGTCCTCGTTGTAACTCTGGTTTTCGGTATTAAAACCAAACTGTTTGGCGAGGTCGCGTTGATATTCAAAGATCAAACGGTTTTCAGCGCGGTTTGTCAAAAGATGCAATGCGTAGCGGATACGCCAGAGCACATCAAGCGAGGCAATCAGTTCCGCATATTCGGATTCCGGCAGGAATCCGTATTTAACCAGTTCTTCGGGCAGAAAACCGAATTTAGCCAGCTCCTTAAGCGTTGATGTATCGTACTGGCGTTTGAATACCCAAGCAATGACGTGCAGGTCGCGCAATCCGCCGGGGCCTTCCTTGATATTCGGCTCAAGATAATAGGCGGTATCATCGTATTTGGTGTAACGTCTTTGCTGTTCTTGCATTTTCGCGATAAAAAATTGATCCGCCGGCCAGATTTTATCGGGAGTGATTTCCGATTTGAGCGCTTCAAAAAGAATGGTGGAGCCATGAATCAGCCTAATTTCCATGAGGCTGGTCATGACGGTTTGGTCAAGTTGCGCGGATTCTACGCATTCCTTGATTGTACGTACGCTAAGTCCTGGTTTTAAACCAATATCCCAGAGGAAGCTAAGGAAGTTTCCAAAAGCCTTTTCAAGCACATCGGTTTTTTCAACATTAAAAAGAAGCAAAATATCGATATCCGAATGCGGGAATAATTCTCTTCTGCCATAACCGCCAACAGCGCACAACGCCAATTGCGAAGAGTATACGCCTAGAAAATTTTGGCAGCAGCAACTGAGAATTTGATCGATAAAATCGGATTTTTCTTCGAGTAACTCACTTACCGAAAGCTGTGGGTCAAATTTATGTAACAGGTAGTCATCCTGCTGTTTTAGGAGAATTTTAAACTCAAGCCGGCTGTCTTCGGCGGCAAACAGAGAAGAATTAATGTCCGGATGAAGGTAAATCACATTTCAGATACTACAAAAATTAAATTGGAAGAGTCATTGGGGTTCGCTCGCGCTTGAGAATATTCGTTTTAATCCTTTATAAGATAAGGAAAAGCGTCATTAGAGTCAATTCATCAATATAACAGATTGAACGGGTTCAACATTAATCATTGCAAGGGTACCTCGAAAAACCTGCCTTTGATGCTTCGGCAGGCTCGGCACAAACGGATAAACTATTGATTACTATAGACCACCGTTCGCACTGAGCTTGTCGAAGCGTGGTTTTTCGAGGTTCCCGTAACTATACACCGAGTGACTAACCTTCAAAAGCTTGCCAATAGCTAACAGCCTTGGCTTTTGTCGCCGGAGCGCCCAGCAGAGGTTTGACCGGCATGGAGGCCGGGCGAAAGCTACACGGATGTATTCACAGCGCCCTCCGCCAGGTGCTACGGCGACAAAAGCCGGGTAGCTGACGCTATCTTAACAGTCGCTGAATGCCCGCTTGCACCAAAATCATGCGCACATTTGCTCCATTTTGAAACATTGCGCACGCTGGCCCGGCGGCGCCAACCCTATACAGGAATTAACTATTTTTTTCCTGAAATTTAAATCATTTTGATTTATAGATTCTATTTGCTCGGTTACTGAACTAATTGCTTCATTTTACTGATTGGCGCAAAAATTGCTTTTTTAAATATATTCTATTGAGCCTTTTAGCTTTATTATGAATGCAATAGTCCGCACCGCAACCCAAAATACAATTGACGAAGATGGTCATACCGGTTTGTCTAAAGAAGCCTTAAAACGATCTTTTTTGGATAATTTGTTTTATGTCCAGGCAAAATTCCCCGAATTAGCCACGCAGCACGACTATTATTTAGCGCTGGCTTACACCGTACGGGACCGTTTGCTGCATCGCTGGATCAGCACCGCGGAAACCTATACCCGCCAAAAAGTCCGGACGGCGGTATATTTTTCCGCCGAGTTTCTACTTGGCCCGCATCTTGGCAATAACCTGCTGAATCTGGGTATTACCGATCAGGTACGAGAAGCTTTGGCGGATCTAAGCCTAGTTTATGAAGAATTGTTATGGCAGGAAGTGGAGCCGGGACTAGGCAACGGCGGTCTGGGAAGGCTGGCCGCCTGCTTTCTGGATTCCCTGGCCAGCCTGGAAATTCCTACCCTTGGTTATGGCATCCGCTATGAATTCGGCATTTTTGCGCAGGAAATCGTCAACGGCTGGCAGGAGGAAAAGGCCGACAAATGGTTGCGTTATGGGAATCCATGGGAAATTCAACGGCCGGAATGGGCGGTGGAAATCAAGCTGGGCGGACATACCGAAACCTATGCCGACGTCAACGAAACCAAACGGGTACGCTGGATTCCAGGATGGACTATCTTGGGAACGCCTTACGACACTCCCATACTCGGTTACCGAAACAATACCGCCAACACGTTACGCTTATGGAAAGCCGAGGCGGCCGAATCGTTCGATCTTGGAAACTTTAACCGTGGCGATTATTACGGAGCCGTACAAAAAAAACTGGTCTCCGAAAATATCACCAAGATACTTTATCCCAACGACGAACAAATTCAGGGCAAGGAATTACGTTTGCAGCAGCAGTATTTTTTTGTATCCTGTTCGTTACAGGACATGCTGCGCATTATGAAAGTCCAGGAAATTCCCTTAACGCATTTCCACGAAAAATTTACCATTCAGCTTAATGATACCCATCCGGCGGTCGCCATACCCGAACTGATGCGGTTACTGCTGGATGAACATTTAATGGATTGGGAGCCGGCTTGGTCGATTACGCAAAAAACCTTTGCCTATACGAATCATACCCTGCTGCCGGAAGCGCTTGAACAATGGCCGTTGCTTCTGTTTGCCAGGATCTTGCCGAGACATTTGGAAATTATCTACGAGATTAACGCCCGTTTTCTAAATGAAGTCAGAATCCGGTTTTTGGGCGACTCGGAGCGCCTGGCCCGCTTATCCTTGATCAACGAATTCGGTGAGCGTTATGTGCGCATGGCTCATTTAGCCAGCGTCGGCAGCCACGCCATCAACGGCGTCGCCGCCTTGCATACCGAATTGCTTAAAAAAGACGTGCTGGCGGATTTTTACACCTTGTGGCCGGAAAAATTCAGTAACAAGACTAACGGGATTACCCCCAGGCGCTGGCTTGCGTTGTCCAATCCACGTCTCACCAAGCTTTTATCCCAGAAAATAGGCGAACACTGGGTAAAGGAAATGAGTGAATTGAAACAACTAGAGCCTTTTGCCGAAGATTCATCTTTTCGCTCCGAGTGGAGGTATATAAAACGATCCATCAAAGAGGATTTCGCATCCTATCTGCGTCATAGCGCCGGTTATATTATTGATCCACAGTCGTTATTCGAGGTGCAGGTAAAACGTATCCACGAATATAAACGCCAACATCTGAGCGTTTTGCATATCATTTCCTTATACCATCGTATCAAGTCCAACCCAAACCGGGACTTCGTGCCGCGGACTTTCATTTTTGGCGGCAAAGCCGCTCCCGGCTATCAAATGGCCAAACTGATCATCAAACTCATCACTGCCGTAGGCGAGGTCATAAACCATGACCCCGCCGTACGCGATAATCTTAAAGTGATTTCTATACCCAATTTTAACGTAAGAACCGGGCAGAAAATTTATCCGGTAGCCGATCTTTCGGAGCAAATTTCAACAGCCGGTAAAGAGGCGTCAGGCACCGGCAATATGAAATTCTGCATGAATGGCGCGCTAACTATCGGTACCTTGGATGGCGCGAATATCGAGATACGCGAAGAAGTGGGCGCGGAAAATTTTTTTCTGTTCGGTTTGAACGCGCAAGAAGTGCAAACGCTTAAATCCCAGGGTTACAACCCTATGGATATCTACCACTCCAACCCCGAATTGAAGGCGGTGTTAAACCTGATTTCGGACGGTTATTTCTCGGGAGGCGACCGAGAGCTGTTCAAACCTTTGGTTAACTCGCTACTGCATAGCGACCCTTACATGTTGATGGCCGATTTCCAGTCGTTTCTCGATTGTCAAAACCAAGTCAACCATGCCTATCTGGATACGGAGCACTGGACCCGCATGTCGATTCTAAATGTCGCCCGTAGCGGCAAGTTCTCCTCCGATCGAACCATCAAGGAATATTGCCAGGATATCTGGAAAATCAAACCGGTTAAGATTGATTTATTGTCTCATGAGAAGGTAAAAAACAGCATGCAGGTTTGACAATAGTTGAAGATGGCGGTGAGTCGTTTCCGATTATATCGGCTATCGGAACCGCAAAATCGTCGTTCAGGTCGTAAAGCCGCTGTGTCATGAAGGTAATTCCAGGAATTGTTTTTTGATTTTTACCCCCTCCCTAATACAATATCCCTGCAATTTATCCATAATCTGGATAATTTGCAAGGAAGGTAAATATCAGTAGTCAAGCAGGTAGAGTGTTGAGAGTTCAGGTCAATCGAATTCCGGCATAATAAGCCCTAGATGGACATGCTTGGATTAGAATAAACCATGTTAGCATATGGTTGCAAGGCGTAGAATTATAACAACAAAAAAGTTATAAGTTTAGGGTAAAATAAACATTTAATAAATTAATGAGGTTTAACTATGAGTATCATCCAAGAGTTTAAAGATTTTGCGGTCAAGGGTAATGTCGTGGATATGGCGGTGGGTATCATTATTGGCGCGGCTTTCGGCAAAATTGTTTCATCATTTGTCGGGGATCTGATCATGCCGCCGATTGGAGTATTGGTCGGTGGGGTCGATTTCAGCAAACTGGCGATTACCTTAAAAGAAAAATCCGGTGATGTAGCGGCTGTAACTTTAAACTACGGCAATTTTTTACAAACCGTTGTTGATTTTACCATCGTTGCCCTGGCTATCTTTGTTATGGTAAAGCTGATTAATAAACTCAAAAAAGCAGAAGCAGCCGCCCCAGCGCCTGAACCGACTAAACAAGAATTGCTATTGGCCGAGATTAGGGATTTATTAAAAAATAAAAATTAACAATGTGGCGTATGTATTGAACAGTAGCGAAGCGCGGTAATTGAAGCCCAAAACCCATGCTGATGCGCTTCGCTTCGTTCAGCACATCCTTATCTCGCCTAGTTGATCTTCTCAAATTACTAACACAACTAATTAGTAGTACTTGTTTCCGGAACCGTCAGATTAGTTCGATAAGTTCTGGACTACTACATTTAAATCCAAATGAGAACCGTCACTGTTAATAGACCTCGTGTAAATATATTATTTTAGGACTGCCT
>JBEKBU010000191.1:0-8313 GCA_050015235.1 Methylomonas sp.
CTCTCTTAGGTGGCCGTACCACCCAGGATAGCGTGGGTCAAGGTGCACTGGCTTACCTCATATAGGGTGGGACGTATTCCCTTGAATAGCGTGAAACGTAACAACCAAGCATCGGCATAATTACTTTTTAAGCCTATGGCTTTGTCATAACTATCAACGGCGTCTGCAACCCTTCCTAATCCGGTATATGCCTCACCTTGTATAAACAGTAATTGAGGTTGAGCCGGTTGAAGTTTTAGGAATTCATCAATATAGTTTAATGTTTTTTGATGTAGGCCTTGCTGGATAGCAATAATTGCAAGTCTCTCCAACAATTGCGGCTTATTTGATGAGGTTGACAGTATTTTTTTGTAAAGTGCCTCAGCTTCCGTCAACCGTCCACTTTGATGCAGAGTGGTGGCTTGTTGGAAAAGTGATTGCTCCTGGAATGAAGGATCTTGGGCATTCATATAGATAGACAAAAATTATTTTTTACACGTCGGTATCGCTGGACAAACCGTTCTTTTGGTTAATTAATCCCATCATGGTAAGCAGATTATGATCAGTCATGTTCTGGCTACCTTGGTTGTAATTTGTTGTAGCGCATAAAAAAGCCACCTATGGAAAGGTGGCTTTATGTTATACGGTTGCTCTTATGCTTATGCTTAAATCATTTTTCTATGCGCCAAACCTAAACCCAGTAAACCGATGGCGAACATGGTGAAGGTTTCCGGCTCGGGAACCGCTGTCAAAGTCGTTGATACAAAGGGATCCTTCAGGTCGTAATAGCCTACGACCGATGGGCTAGCTACGGAAAGAACTCCGCTTGTATCATTAAATTGGAAGTAAAGGTTAAGAGTGTTCATCACCAAATTAACATAGAGCGGGCTTCCCGGCGGAGTGACGGCGGCGTCATTGATGGTGAGATAAGAGCCGTTCCAATTCGATGCGGTGTATGTGTGATATATACCGGTCTCGTTTGATACCGAGGCGAAAGAAGGCGCTATGAATTCGTCCGTCGTAGCGTCAAAGGTCAGGGTAGCGCTAACGCTGGCTCCGTTATCGGTTGTGCCCGTCAGGTCGTATACTTGAAGCGAATCCACCGCATAAACGGGTACTGTGTTTATAAGCGCTAATAACAGCGCGGATAAAGTGCTTTTTAATTTAAAATTCATAAATAAATCCTCGCTTTTTATTATTTCAGAGATGCAGTCTAGCTATCCGATAAATGAACGCTAATGGCTCTCCATTACCATCTGTCACAAGTATTAGCTTTTTCTCTCGTTCCAAAACATAACATAAAAATTATTCACGCGCCATTATTAAATCGATAAGTGATAGCTTTAGATTCCAGGATTCAGCAACGCTGTTTCAAGGCTAATTGCTGGATGGGTTAATGATGCATAGTTAAGAATTTCCTAATTTTCTTTTGCTTTAAATTGAGAAACTTGTAACAACCAGCTAAACTTAGCAACAGATATAATTAATCATTAATCGGATGTTTGAGTTATGAATCATTCAGTATCGGCGCAGCCGGATTTGGATTGGAGCCAAGTCAGGGAAACCATCAAATTATTAGCTGTTTCGGTTGTCCAGGTTGAGAACACCATGAAAATCGGCGATGAGTCCGTCAATGTATTAACAGACTCATTTTCCGGCATGGTGGCGGATTTGAACGCCATTCACGGTATCCTTGCGCAAATGCCGGCTTCCGAGCAGCGTGACATCGCATTGCAGCACTGTCAATCGACCGAGACAAACATCGCTTCTTCGATTATCGCTTTTCAATTTTATGACCGTCTACAGCAATGTTTGACGCATGTCTCGAATGGCCTGCAAGGTTTGACGGCTATTATCGATAGCCCGCAGCGGCTATATAATCCGTGGGAATGGCATAATTTTCAGCAGGAAATCCGCAGTCATTATACAATGGAGAGCGAGAAAATTATGTTTGACGCCATACACCGAGGTAAAAGCATACAGGAAGCATTGGCTCTTGCCCTGGCTGAAACTAAACCGGCTGATAACGAAGATGATATTGAACTGTTTTAAATTAAAGCTTATTGATGAAACCTCGAATTTTGCTGGCTTTATTGCCATTGCTGCTGTTCAATGCATGCGCTATGTATCCGAATGGCGAAGGTCCTACGCCCGCACCACAAACCCAAGCGAAAAAACCGCCTAAACCGGCCACTCAGCCGCCTGCGCCTGCAACAGTCAAAAAGCCTGCCTACGGCCCGGCGACCTTTGCAATCGACAATGGCGAGACCAACTTTAAGGATGAAGCGACCGTACCTGGGCAGAGCGTTCAGCCGTCGCCGCCTATTGACGTTCAATCCATTCCCGCGCCGCCGGCCCCGCAATCTCCGGCAACGCCGCATATACCCGGCGCGGGAGTCGAAACGACGCCTCCGGCTCTGCCGGTAGGTCCGCAATCAGGCGTGATTGCGCCTGTGCAACCCGCGCCGCCGCCAGCGCCGCCGGCTTTGAATATCGTCACCGAGGACGCCGCCGCGCCGCCGGGAACGCCGCCCGCCGTTCTGGCGTTGCTGACGGAAGCCGACCGCAGCCGTAGCAGCGGCAATTTGGATAATGCGGTTGTGGTGACCGAACGCGCCTTGCGCATCGATCCGCGTAATCCCACGCTCACTTACAAACTCGCACAGCTCCGGCTTCAGCAATCGAAGCCGCAACTGGCTGAAGAATTAGCCGGTAAAGCGGCTTTACTTGCCGGCCATAACCACGATTTAAAACGTAAAAGCTGGCTGTTAATCGCCGAAGCCCGGCAAAGGCAACATAATTTTATAGCCGCTAAAGAAGCCGTATCTAAAGCGGAAAGTTTTTCCGGACATTAATGACGCGGCTGTTAATCTTGCGCTAGTCCTATGGATTCTATGGATTTCCAAGGCGCCCGCCATAAATTTACATTACTCGACAGCCGGGAGAAGCGCGGGAATTTAAGCCGCCCGGAGCTGGCGCCGTGACCGAAGTCGCCGATATATTCGGAGCCGCGGGCGCGTTATCCGAAATAATCGAAGGCTATCGTCCGCGCGCCGCTCAAATCGAGATGGCCGAAAAAATCGCTTACGCCCTAGACACACGGCAAAATCTGATTGCGGAGGCGGGCACCGGCACCGGTAAAACTTTCGCCTACCTGATTCCGGCTATATTGTCCGGCAAGAAAGTACTGGTTTCCACCGGCACTAAAAATTTGCAAGATCAGTTGTTCAATAAAGATTTGCCGCTAATCCGCAAGGCGCTGCCTTACAAGCATTTTAAAGCCAGCTTGTTGAAAGGCCGGGCGAATTATGTCTGCATTTACCGGCTCGATCAGGCAATGAATAGCGCCTTTGGATACAATCAGCAGGAAGCGGCGGCGCTGGCGCAAATCAAATCCTGGTCGCAACGTACTAAAGCCGGAGATGTCTCCGAAGTAGCCGACGTACAGGATGGCGATCCGGTCTGGTTTCACGCCACCTCCACCACCGATAATTGTCTTGGCCAGGATTGCCGCGATTACGCCGAATGTTTTTTGAACAAAGCCCGGAAACAGGCTCAGGAAGCGGACATCGTGGTCGTCAACCATCATTTGTTATGCGCCGACTGGTCTATCCGCCAAACCGGATTCGGCGAATTATTGCCGGAGCCGGAAGTAATCGTTATCGATGAAGCGCACCAGTTGGCGGATGTGGCTTCCAATTTTTTAGGCGTTACTGTTAGCGGAAGGCAACTGAACGAGTTAGCGGATGATACGCTGGCGGAATTCTACGCCGGCGCCAAGGACATGCCGGATTTGCGCACGGCCTGCGAGGATTTGCAGCGGGAAGTCAGGGACGCCCGGCTGGCGTTCGGCGTCGAACTGCGCCGCGGAGAATGGCGGGAGATCGAACAAAATCCGAAACTCGCGGCGGCGCTCGCGGCCTTACAAACGCAATTAAAATGGTTGCATGAACTGCTGGAGCCGGCGTCCATACGCAGTAAAGGTCTGGAATCCTGTTATGAACGCTCCGACACTTTAACGCTGCAATTGCAAACCTTGCTGACGGATCAGGATGGGGAATGGATTAAATGGTTTGAAACCTACAGTAAGTCCTTTACGCTCAGCCGGACGCCGTTGGACATCGCTAGGGAATTCAGCCATTTTATGCAGCGGCATAAAGCCACCTGGATTTTTACTTCGGCAACCTTGAGCGTCGCCAATAATTTTACGCATTTTTCGAACAGCTTGGGATTAAGCGGGGCGCTGACGGAAAGTTGGGAAAGCCCGTTCGATTTTCAACATCAATCGTTGTTTTATCATCCCAAAGGTTTGCCGCAACCCGCCGATCCGGAGTTTACCGATAAAATCATTGAATTTGTCTTGCCGGTTTTGGAAGCCAGCCGCGGCCGGGCTTTTTTTCTGTTTACCAGCCATAAAGCCTTGCAACGCGCCGCTAAATTATTGGAAGGTAAAATCGACTATCCGTTGCTGGTGCAGGGTAGCCGTTCTAAAGGGGCGTTACTGGAGCAGTTTAAGGAGTTGGGGCATGCCGTATTGCTCGCCACGGCCAGCTTCTGGGAGGGCGTGGATGTCAGAGGCGACGCTTTATCTTGCGTGGTGATCGATAAATTACCGTTTGCTTCGCCTGGCGATCCGGTGTTGAAAGCCCGCTTGAGCGCCTTGGAGAAACAAGGCCGCAATCCTTTTTTTGAGCATCAGTTACCGGCAGCCATTATCATGCTGCGGCAAGGGGTAGGGCGTCTCATCCGCGACGTCAATGACAAAGGAGTGCTGATGGTGTGCGATCCAAGACTTTTAAAACGCGCCTACGGCCAAATGTTTTTGGATAGCATGCCGGCCATGCAGCGCAGCCGAGAGCTGGAAGACGTGCAACGATTTTTTTCCGGCAGGGAATAATATTGAAAATTTTGGCTCTGGAAACCTCCGGTGACGCCTGCTCCGCGGCGCTGTGGATAGATGGCGGCTGTCAGGAAAAGTTCGAACTGACGCCACGGGCGCACAGCAAACTGATATTGCCCATGGTGGATGAATTAATGTCGGCGGCGGGGCTGAAACCTCAACAACTGGATGCGATAGCTTTTGGCCGTGGGCCAGGTTCTTTTACCGGCGTGCGGATTGCCGCCGGGGTGGCGCAGGGTATTGCTTTCGGGGCGGATTTGCCGGTATTGCCGGTGTCCGCTTTGGCGGCCCTCGCCCAGGATTTTTTTAACAACCATTCTGAATGGCGAACGGCGTTTACCGCACTGGATGCGCGTATGAACGAAATTTATTGGGCGACATACCAACAAAATTCGCAAGGATTGGCGGAATTAATCGGGGATGAAACGGTTACCGACGCCAGTCAAATCCGATTTCCCGATGCGCCGGGTTTCGGCGTCGGTTCGGGCTGGGCCGCGCATGGCGAAGTTTTGCGGCGGGTTTTAGGTCATAGAGTAGCGGACTCGCAGGCTATCATTTATCCACGCGCCGCTGTCGTTGCCCAATTAGGCGCCAGTTATTTTCAACAGGGGCTGGCGGCGCCCGCCGATCAGGCGCTGCCGGTGTATTTGCGCGATAAAGTGGCTAAAACTTTGCTTGAACGAGAGAGCGGAGCTTGACAGGCTGTTTTGCCGCCTTTTTTCGCTACCCACTCGCGCTTGTGTCTAGTAGTCAGTCATCTTGAAACAAACGTATAACAGTGTAGGATGGGTAAAGGCGGAAGCCAGAACCCATCAATGTATTTCAAAATGACTAACTACTTGTAAACTTCAGGGTCAAGCAATCGGCATGGTATACTTTTAAAGCTATATAACCGAGAAATTGGTAGTGTCGGCAACCCCGGCTGTCGGCGCCGGAGCCAATGTGGTCAGCTATCGGTAAGCTTTTGAAAGTTTTGCCCTTCGGTGAACAGATATTGATTTAAACTGAACAATAGAGTTCCGAATTAACAAGATTCTTCAACTAAATCCGCCGGCATTTCATTATGCAACGATGTTGGGTGGGTACGCAATGCCCACGCGGAATTCAAAGCTTGAACGTAAAAGCCGATTTTGCCCTAATTGCCGGTTTAATTTTCTAATAATGCTAAACTTAAATCAGTGTTTTTTATCAGCATCCTACCCGTTTGTATTTATGAGGCCGCCGCTTTATGTCGTTTAGAAAAGTATTTCTGATTTTGGCTTTTTTAGGGATAGGCTTAACTGATGTACATGCGGATCAGGAGTCCAAACCGCGCTGCCGGATTGTAGCCAAGGGCGACGCATACGAAATCAGTTCCGATGACGGCAAACTGGCGTGGAGTGTAAAACCAAAGTCCGTAAGCCCATATTTACAGATTGTGGATGACTTGCATCCGGACGCGGGCGTCATTGCTTTGGGGCCTGATTGCCGCTGGGTTGCATTAGCGGGCGGAGCGGATTACCACTATGTTTGGCTGCTGAGCCAAAACGGTAAAAAGAAGTCGTTTAAAACGGTTGGGACGCCGGAAACGTTGACATTTAATACGCGTGGCGACCGGCTTGCTTTCGGTACCGGGGCGGGGCATTTTTATCTGGCCGATCCGCATGGCCGGTTACTGTGGCGTCAACAATCATTCGGCATATTTACTCAGCTTCAATATATCGATAATGATAAGCTTATCATGGCCGCATTTAACGGCGGCGGCGCTTTGTTCGCCGACAAAGGGCGGGCTTTGTGGCGTAGCGGCAACATGGATGTAAATTTAACCGGTGTGGAGTCTAATATTGAAGCGAGCCCGGATTATCGCTGGTTTCGTATTGAAACCAGCTATTTTCGCGGCGCAACCGGCTATGAGTGGATACTGGTATCCAAAACCGGCAAAGAGCGCTGGCGAGAGAAATATTGGACTTATTCCTCTGACGAAATCCCAAATTTAAAAAACGCGAAACCGTTAGGCGCCAACGAAAAATCGAACGGTTTCTATACCGAACACTGGGTCAATAATAAACTGGCCGAACGGGTCGCATGGTACCAGTGCGTCGATGACTCTGGCCCGGAACCGGAAGGCGAGGAAGTTTTTCAAAAAATGATGCAGTCGGTAAACAAAATTGCCGGCACCAATAAAAACGACCTGGGCGGTTCAGGTTGTCCGCATATATTGTACCGGTCAAACAAACTTAAAGAACCGCCGGCGGAGTTTTTTCAATTCGGGTCGCAATCTTGAAGAAGGTTTAATATATAGTACAGATCATGAGTTACTCGCCTCTATGCTGACCGCAACGCGATTATTGTCGATACGCACCGGGTAAGTATCTATTTTGATGTCTTCATATTCGAAGCAGGCGCCGGTTTTCAGGCTGTAATGTTGCTTATACAATGGCGACGCCAGCATGGGGTTTGAAGTCCAATGGAACGATTATGCGAAGCTCAGCATAATCGTTCCATTGGACTTCAAACCCCTAAAGACGCCGGGAATTATTTTGCCTCGGCCACAAGTTTATTAAACGCATCAACCCGTTGTTTGCCGGTGTGCGCCAAATCCAGGCCGTTATCGATCAGCATGGGAATCAGCCCTGGGGTAGAGTAGATGGTTTTGCCCAAATAGGCGACCACCGGAACCGCAATAATTGCGCCGAAGAAAGTACCGACGCCGATAACGCTAAGCGCTTTTGTAATTAGTACGACGATATCCAGCGGCAGCAATATCAAAACGCTAAAATAAGTTAGTACAATAAAGGTAAACAGAGTAAAAACCACAAATTGCAGCAGTCGAATGAGGGCGATATTAACTTTATTCATATAAAAGGTTCTCGGCAAATATTTATAGCGGTTACAGGCTTTTTATGTTTCAACCGCCATATTATAATAAATTTTACTTCTGTTACGGTTATTTATTTTATATGACCGCCAATGACCCAACAATACAATTCCAACCAACTGGCCGCGGTGGCGTTAACCGCTTATCCCGCGTCTCTCTGGTCAACAGCAGATACAAAATAAACGGGTGGCATTTCGGCTAAACTTACAAAAGCTCGCCGATAGCAGACCGCCTTGGCTTTTGGCGCCGGAGCGCCTAACCAGAGGTTTGACCGGCATGGAGGCCGGGCGAAAGCTACACGGAAGTATTCACGGCGTACTCTGCTAGGCGCTCCGGCGCCAAAAGCCGGGTAGCTGACGCTGGCTTTAAATTCGCTGAATAATTACAACTTCTGTTGATATTTTTTTATCGCCAATGTAATATCGAAACGGTTGTTGTTATTCCCTTCACTGAAACCAGCAACGGCGCGGAATCGTAAATTTAGGTAAGCCTAGAATTAAAATCGAAGTGCGTTGTTACTTGACAATTAAAAACCGGAGGTTTTTATGTTAAAAAAAATAGGTTTTCATTTAGGCAT
>JBEKBU010000192.1:0-8302 GCA_050015235.1 Methylomonas sp.
CTGTTTATCTATGTGCTGATGGCGGTGATGGGCGGTATTGCGCTGATCTGGCGCATGAAGTTGGCGGAAGTGATGCTGATCAGCAGCGCGCCGATAGGCGCCGGTTTTACGTTTATCGCCCTGGCGACCGGCTCGCTGTGGGGCAAGCCGATGTGGGGGGCATGGTGGGTGTGGGATGCGCGCCTGACTTCCGAGCTGATTCTACTATTCTTATATTTGGGCGTTATCAGCCTCTACGCGGCGATCGAAGACAAGCGCGTGGCGGCGCGCTCGGTATCTATCCTGGCGTTGGTCGGCGTGGTGAATATTCCTATCATTCATTATTCCGTGGAATGGTGGAACACGTTGCACCAAGGGCCGACAGTCACCAAAATGGATAAGCCTTCGATACACGTCAGCATGCTGATTCCCTTGCTGGTCATGGCTTTTGCATTTAAATTTTATTATCTGCTGGCGGTATTGCAGCATGCTAAACTCGAACTTTTGAAGCGGGAGAGCGGGGCGCAATGGGTAAAAACGCTGCTGGAGAGGCGGGCATGACGATAGAAGCTTTTCTGGCGATGGGCGGTTACGCCTTTTATGTATGGACGGCATACGGGATTACTTTTGCGGTGCTGCTGGCGAATTTGCTGTGGCCCGTGGTGCTGCGCAAACAATTTTTGCGCCGCTTGGCCGTTAAACAAAAACGCATGAAATAATGAAACCGATCCGAAAACGACGTTTGCTGTTGATAAGTATTATGCTGTTGGGCGTAGGCATGGCCGTGGCCTTTGCGTTACAGGCTTTTAACGATAATTTGATGTATTTTTTCTCCACCAGCGACGTGGCGGCTGGAAAAGCGCCCGCCAACGCCGCGTTCAGGCTGGGCGGCATGGTGGTGAAAGGCAGTGTGGAGCGTCCGGAAAATAATTTGCTGGTGCGCTTTAAACTCAGCGATTTCGATCGGGAAGTCACCGTGGAGTATACCGGCATACTGCCGGATTTATTCAGGGAAGGGCAGGGCATTGTCGCAAAAGGCCGCCTGGATGGGCGCGGCGTGTTTGTCGCGGAAGAAGTGCTGGCTAAGCACGATGAAAACTACATGCCTCCGGAAGTAGCGGCCAGTCTGAAGAAAACCGTGGAGCGGCAATGATACCCGAACTTGGCCACTATGCGCTGATACTGGCTTTATGCATGGCTATTATTCAATCGGCGCTGCCGATTTACGGCGCGTCCCGCGCCATCAGCGGTTGGGTAGCGGTAGCCAAACCCGCCGCTTACGGGCAGTTTTTGTTCATGGGGCTGGCTTACGCCGCTTTAACGCATAGTTTTATCGTGCATGATTTCAGCGTCGCTTATGTGGCGCAAAACTCCAATACCGCCTTACCGTTTTTATATTTGGTTTCCGGCGTCTGGGGCGCCCACGAAGGCTCTTTATTGCTGTGGGGTTTAACCTTGTCCATCTGGACGGCGCTGGTCGCAACATTCAGCCGCGCTATCCCGGATACGACCCGCGCCCGCGTCCTGGGCGTCATGGGACTGGTCAGCATCGGTTTCATACTTTTTTTATTGATAACCTCCAATCCGTTTACGCGTTTATTTCCCGCCCCGGCTGAAGGGCGCGATTTGAACCCGTTGCTGCAGGACCCCGGACTGGCGGTTCATCCGCCGATGTTGTATATGGGTTATGTCGGCTTTTCGGTGGCGTTCGCGTTTTCGATCACCGCGTTGCTGGAAGGCCGGTTAGACGCCGCCTGGGCGCGCTGGTCGCGCCCCTGGACGAATGTCGCTTGGCTGTTTCTGACGTTAGGCATTACGTTGGGAAGCTGGTGGGCTTATTACGAACTAGGCTGGGGCGGCTGGTGGTTTTGGGATCCGGTGGAAAACGCTTCGTTCATGCCTTGGCTGGTGGGTACTGCTTTGACTCACTCGCTGGCCGCCACCGAGAAACGCGGCGTATTCAAAACCTGGACGGTGCTGTTGGCGATTTTTGCGTTTTCGTTAAGTTTACTGGGTACTTTTTTGGTGCGCTCCGGCGTATTGACGTCGGTGCATGCTTTCGCCAGCGATCCGGCGCGCGGCGTATTTATTTTGGTGTTTTTATCCATCGTGGTCGGCGGTTCGCTGTTGTTGTACGCGGTGCGCGCGCCGCAGGTGCGGAGCCACGCCAAGTTCGAGCTCGTCTCCAAGGAAACGGCGTTGTTGATTAATAACGTATTATTAGTCGTTACCGCCGCCAGCATTCTGCTCGGCACTTTATATCCGCTAGTAATAGATGCGTTGGGGTTGGGCAAGTTATCGGTCGGGCCGCCTTATTTTAACGCGGTGTTTATACCGTTGATGGCGCCATTGGCGGTTATAGTCGGTTTCGGCGCGTTTTTGAGCTGGAAAAGCGATGATTTGGCGGCTCTCAGCCGCCGGCTGTTAGGCATAGCGTTAGCCTGTATCCTATGCGGATTACTGCTGCCGCTGTTTATGCCTTTTTATTCCTGGGCGGCGGCGTTCGGTACGCTGCTGGCTTTATGGACAACCGCCGTGAGTTTAGCCGCCTTCGGACGCCGGTTACCCAAGTTGAGCTTCACGCAATTGCGGCAAATTCCGGCCGGGTTTTACGGTATGACTATTGCGCATCTGGGTATCGCCGCCTTTGTCATGGGCATTACATTCACATCGGTGTACAGCCAGGAGCGCGATGTCAAGCTCGCGCCGGGCGAATCGTTGCAATTGGCCGGCTATGAGTTTAAATTCCACGGCGTCCAACAGCAGGAAGGCCCCAACTACCGGGCCGATCAAGGTTATCTGACCGTTAGCCTCGACGGCGAACCGCTGGCGGAACTGCGGCCGCAAAAACGCGTCTACCGGGTACAGAAAATGCCGATGACGGAGGCCGCCATAGACGCCGGCCTATTCCGCGATTTGTTTGTGGCGATCGGCGAACCGCTCGGCGATGACGGCGCCTGGAGCTTGCGCATATACTATAAGCCTTTTATCCGCTGGATCTGGCTGGGCGGCGTATTGATGGCCTTGGGCGGCCTGCTGGCGGCATGCGACCGCCGTTACCGGAGCGAGCAACAAAAAACCATGGCCCATGCTTAAATATTTATTGCCTTTGTTGTTGTTTATCGGCCTGACGGTATTTCTAGCGCTGGGTTTAAAACTTAATCCCAAGGAAATTCCTTCGCCGTTAATCGGCAAGCCGGCTCCGGCCTTTTCATTGCCGGTGCTCGGCAGCCCGGCCAAGTCGCTGACGCAGACCGAGTTTAAAGGCCGGGTTTGGTTGATTAACGTCTGGGCTTCCTGGTGCGTATCCTGCCGCGACGAACATCCGGTGCTGTTGCAGTTGGCTAAACAGAATCTGTTGCCTATCGTCGGCCTGAATTACAAGGACGAATCGGACGACGCCAATTTATGGTTAAGCCGGCATGGAAATCCTTACCAGATCAGCATCATGGACAGGGATGGCCGCACCGGCATCGATTACGGCGTTTACGGCGTACCGGAAACTTTTGTCATCGATAAGCAAGGCGTGATCCGTTACAAGCATACCGGCCCGGTTTCACCGCTGGATCTGGAGCAAATTTTTCTGCCTTTAATAGAACAATTACAAGCTGAACCGGCATGAAAACAAAATTAATACTGGCCGCGGCGCTGCTGCTATTTTCCGGCTCGGCGGCGGCCGTGGTGGAGTTCCACGAATTTAAACAGCCTGAACAGGAACAGATATACCAAAATTTGATTAAGGAGTTGCGCTGCCTGGTCTGCCAAAATCAGACCATAGCCGATTCCAACGCCGATCTGGCTAAGGATTTACGCCGTCAAGTTCATGAAATGGTTGAGCAAGGCCAATCCAAGCAGCAGATCGCCGATTTTATGACCGCCCGCTACGGCGATTTTGTCTTATACCGGCCGGATTTCAATCTGAAAACCGCGTTATTATGGCTGGGGCCGTTGCTGTTTTTGCTGGCCGGTTTGCTGACGGTTATCCTCTTCATCAAACGCCGCGCCCTCAAACCGGACGCCGTTGTATTGAGCGAGGCCGAACAAAAACGTCTGCGCGCGCTGCTGGAAAAAGGTGACGAACTGTGAATACGCTTTTCTGGATCATAGTCGGCGTCATGCTGATTATCGCGGTATTGATCGTCACGTTACCGCTGTTTAGCAAGGAGCCGGCGCTTAGCGCAGACGGCAAGCGCCGTAATCTGAAAATCGCCCGTCAGCAATTGGTGGAACTGCGGCAAGCGTTGCGGAACGGCGAAGTGACGAAAGACCAGTTCGATGCGCAATATCTGGAGCTGCAGCTCAATTTAAACCAAGAACTGACCGCCGGCGCGCCGTCGGAAGTTTCTGGCGGCGGGCGCTGGGTAATTCCGTTGGTTGTGTTGTTTATTCCGGTGTTGAGCATGTTGCTGTATTTACGTCTGGGTGAGCCGGACGCGGTAAAAAAAGCTGAAATTCAACAGGAGAACGACAAGAATCTAGCCAATGTCAAAGACATGATCCCGCAAATCATTGAACGCCTGAAACAGAATCCGGAAGATGTGCAGGGCTGGTTAACGCTAGGCCGTTCTTACCTGTTTATAGAAAATTACGCAGCCGCCGGCGAGGTTTACGCCAAAATTTACCAATATCAGCCCGATAATGTCGAGATATTGGTGAACTATGCGAATAGTCTGGCCATGAACAATAACGGCATACTGACCGATGAGGCCGTGGCGCTGATCGATAAAGCTTTAAAACTGGCGCCCGACAATAATAATGTACTATGGGTGGCGGGTTTAGCAAGGGCGCAGGCCGGTAATACGCCGGAGGCCATACAATATTGGCAAAAATTACTAGCGCAATTACCGGCCGATTCGCCCGGCCGCGCGCAAATACTGAAAATGCTGGCCGAGGCGGCTAGCGTGAAACCGGCTGAAACCAACGGCGCCCCGGCCGCTAACGCGCGTATTTTGGTGAACGTCGCCATCGACGCCGCCATCAAAGCCAAAGCGCGGCAACAGGATACGGTTTTTATTTATGCGCAAGCCCTTAACGGCCCGAAAATGCCTTTGGCCATCGTCCGCAAGCGCCTGGCCGATCTGCCGTTGACGGTGGAATTGAACGATAGCATGGCTATGCAGCCTAATCTACATTTAAGCGATTTTAACCAATTAAAAATTATGGCGCGGGTTTCCAAAAGCGGCGGCGCCATGCCGCAACCGGGCGATTTTGCCGGTTCGGCGGAACTCAACTTATCCGCCGAACAGCAGTCGGTCGATGTATTAATCAATCAGGAGCTGCGCTAATGGATCAATCTATTAAATTCGACGTGGATTTAATCCACCGTTACGATAAATCCGGCCCGCGTTATACGTCTTATCCCACCGCTCTTGAATTGCATACCGGCTTTAACGAAGCCGAATACCGCCGGCAGATAGAAAAATCCAACGCCGCCGGCGGCCCTTTATCCCTGTATTTTCATATTCCGTTTTGCGATACGGTGTGTTTTTACTGCGCCTGCAACAAAATCATCACCAAAAACCGCGCCCATTCCGCGCCATATCTGGACAATCTGGTCAAGGAAATCGCCATGCAGGGCGCTTTGTTCGATAACAGCCGGCCAGTTAACCAATTGCACTGGGGCGGCGGCACGCCGACTTTTTTGAGTTATCCGCAAATGCAGGCGCTGATGACGGCCACCCGCCGGCATTTTCGTTTGCTGGACGACGACAGCGGCGAATATTCCATAGAAGTCGATCCGCGGGAAACCAACGACGCTACCATCGCCCAACTGCGGGAACTGGGTTTTAACCGCATCAGCCTTGGTTTGCAGGATTTCGATCCGGCCGTGCAGAAAGCCGTTAACCGCATTCAAAGCCGCGAACAGACATTCGCGGTGCTGACGGCGGCGCGCGAACAGAGGTTCCGCTCGACGAATATCGACCTTATCTACGGTTTGCCGCTGCAAACCGAACAAAGTTTTGCCCGGACGCTGGACGAAATTCTCGTTTATGCGCCGGAGCGCTTCTCCATTTTCAATTATGCGCATATGCCGGCCCGCTTTAAAACCCAGCGCCAGATCAACGAAAACGATTTGCCGGCCCCGGCTTTGAAGCTGGAAATTCTGCAAATGATAGGCGCCAAACTGACCGAAGCCGGCTATGTCTACATCGGCATGGATCATTTCGCCAAACCGGACGACGAACTGGCTATCGCGCAGCGGCAAGGCAAGCTATACCGGAATTTTCAGGGCTATTCCACGCATTCCGACTGCGACCTAGTGGGTCTGGGCATTACCTCCATAGGCCGGGTAGCGGACGCCTATATTCAGAACGTCAAGGAGCTCGATGAATACGATGTGTTGATCGCCGCCGGAAAACTGCCGGTGTTCCGCGGCGTGGCGCTGGATGAAGACGACAAACTGCGCCGGGCGGTCATCACCCAGCTGATTTGCCATTTCGAGTTGACTTTTAGCCGCATCGAATCGCTATTCCCGATTAGTTTCAGCGCTTATTTCTCTCCTGAACTGGAAAATCTGCGGCAAATGGCGGCGGACGGCCTGCTGGATATCAATGCGGACGGCATCCGGGTATTGCCGGCCGGCCGCTTGCTGATCCGCAACATATGCATGGTTTTCGATAAATATATGGCGCAAAAGCAGCAGCAGTTTTCCAAAGTCATATGACGTTATAAGGGAACACAAGCGGTCTCGCGGTTATCCAGCGATGTCGTAATGATAACCCACTTCCAATCCAATACGCCCTGATTCTGGAATACGCGCCATTTCTGGTTTTCCTAAAAAGTTGTCAAGGCTTTTCTTAATATTATTTTTCGTAGTTATTCAGCGAACTTTAGGTTGCGTCAGCTACCCGGCTTTTGAAAGCTGAGTCGCTGGGTGAATAGTTTCTATATGAAAGTAGTGGACTGGTAAACATTGGAATCCACGGAATGACCAAACTCAGCGAATCCGCAATTGAAGACTTTGCCCTTGATCTGCTGCAACAGCAAGGTTACAGTTGCTCGCATATAACCAAGTTCTTCTTACATCTTTTACCTCTTCTTCCGCTTCATCAATTTTAGGAAGCGCAAGAAAGTGTGATGCAGTTCAAATATACTTTGTTCTTATTAGAACGATATTAGTTCTAATTAAAACTAATTGATGCTATCCTATACCCACGCTTGATGATCGACTTGAGCTCCAATTACGCAAGGTCGTTTTAATCGTGACGTGCAAAGATCAAATTCACTGTTGATCTATTTTTCTTGTTTAACGAGGTGTCGTTGTTGTCATGTTTGCCAAGAGGCTTTTGCGGCTGGATTATTTCCACAATGATGATGTTGAACGCCTGCATGCCGACGGACAAGGCGCCGCCAGTAGATCATTATCCGCCGCCGCTTGCCCGGCTCGCTGTTGATTCACGCGATTACCAAGGTTATAGCAACACGCTGCCGTCGGGCGTATCCAGCCGTCCGGCTGAAGATAACGCAATCGACACAAAGCAAAGCTACGATTTGCCCGCACTGGTCGATTTGGCCTTGCGTACTCATCCGGAAACTAAAATTAGCTGGGAGGAAGCGAAAGCCGCCGCCGCTCGGCTTGAGCGGAATCGCAGTGCGTGGTATCCAACTTTGACAGCAATGGCGTTCGGGCAATCCTTCAAAACCAGTTTCCCTATCCCTGGCGGTCCTTTAGTCAGCCGTGGTTATTCTTCTTTTGGCAGTTTGGATTTGGCATGGACTCTGTTCGATTTCGGTCGCCGGGAAGCTTTAGTGGACGCCGGCGCGGAGCGTTTGAGCGCGGCTAATTTCGCCTTTGACCGCAAGCATCAGGAAATCGCCTATCGGGTTACCAGTAGTTTTTTTGTCTATCAGGCCGCGTTGGCCAAGGTGACCGCCGGGCAGCAGGCGTTCGAGTCCGCAAAGTCCAACAGCGCTTCGGTCCGGGCCAAACTCGACAAAGGTCTGGCGACAAAACCTGATTTGTTGTTGGCGATTCAGGAGCAGGCGAAAGCCAGTTACGACCTGCAAAATGCGCGCGGCTCAGTGACCCAGGCAAGGGTTGAGCTGATGGCGAACCTTGGCGTTTCGCCCGCTTATTCCTTGCAACTGACCGATTTGAGCAAACTATCGATACCGGCGGAATTGGAGGCGTCGGTCGAAAAGATTGTCGATCAGGCTTTGGATCAACATCCGGATTTGATGGCGCGGCTTGCCGAGTTACGCGCCCGCGAAGCGGAAGTAAAGAAGGCTAGGGCAGACTTTTGGCCAAAGATTTCACTGCGCGGCATGATTGGTAATCAATACTGGGGAAGCGTGCATACAAATCCACCCGGTAATCAAAGTT
>JBEKBU010000193.1:0-8215 GCA_050015235.1 Methylomonas sp.
CTACCCTCGAAAAACTGCAAGTTTCGTAAATCAGCAGTTACAAATCGGAACCGCTATCAGCGCCCAACATTGCTTTTCGAACCAAAGGTATCGGTGGAGCGCCATAAGACAGAAACGTATCGTGGAATGATTTCCATGCATCGCGTCCGCCGCGGCTAGCCGTCCAATCCTCCCGCAGTTTGCGTATCATCAGTTTACCCAAGGTATAATTTAAATACCCCGGATCGAAAGTGCCGCGCGCCGCCTGTTGGCGCGCATTTCCCTCATCGCGGAACGCCAGTTCGCGAAACATCTTTTCAGAATTCGCCACACTCATACCCTGAGTATGTAGACCGATAGCGGAAAGAAACCGGACATTTCGTAACAGAGCATTCAGCAACTGGCCGATATGAGTTTCAGCGTCCCCGGCATTTAAGCCGCTTTCCCACATCAATTCCTCCGAATAATGCGCCCAACCTTCGGAAAAGGCGTAACTGCCGAATAACTGGCCGAATTTCGAGTGCGCCTGATTAGCGTGCAAATGCTGCAAGAAATGCCCAGGCCAAACTTCATGAGCGGAAATAAAAAGCAGATTGGCTTTGCTGGGCAGGTAGGCGGCTTGTTCCGCCGCGCTCCAGGCCGGATCAGGCGGCGCCACATAATAGATCGACTTTAAGCCCCGTTCATACGGCCCGGGAACATCGATATAAGCCGAGTTCCAACGCTTGAATGGCGGGCTTTCAGCCACGGTGGCGAGTTCTTGACTAGGAATCGATACGATGTTTTTCTCGGTTATGAACGCTCTTAATAAGCTGAGTTGCCGACTGGCCTCCGCCAAAGTCCCATCCGCCGGCTTGTGAGATTCGACTTTCGCAACGCAGGCCGCCGTCGATTCATTCTGGGCGTATTGCTTACAGGCCTCGTCAAGTTCGGTCAGATTACGTTGCATGTCATCCCGGCCGGCTTTTTCCAGAACATCCAAAGGCAGGTCTACTCCCTCGGTCGCTTTGAGCATTTCCCGGAAGCGGACGGCGCCCAAGGCAAAATCGGCGGTCGCGTTAGGGCGTTGCTGCTCCATCCATGCCGCCAGATCGCGCATGGCTTTAACCGCCAAGGGAATGGCGATGTCGTATTGTTTCCGCAACTTGGGATCAGCCACTTGGGCAAAAGCCGCCTTGGCGTCGGTTTCATAATATTTTGCCAGGCCTCCAAAAATCGTTTTTCCCAGGTCGATATAAGTGAGCGGAAAAGGCGGCTTTAGATTGGCGCGGATTTGCGCGGCCGCTTTTGGAACGTTTTGCGCATATTCGATGAAAGCCCGCAGCCGCTCTTCAACCGGCAGATAAGGCCGCGTCACATAAATGCTGGGATCGAGCGCATGGGAATAGAATATCGGGTTTTTAAACGGTGCTTGTACGGACTCAAGCCAAAACAGCTGCTCATTGATCACCGCGAGCAGATACTGATGCTCGAAACGTTCGGTTTCGTTCAATTCCGAAATGCGGTAGCGTTCAGCCGATTGCCGTTCGGATTCAAGCCATTGCTTTTGTTTGCCCAAACCGGCGTGGCTCCAGTCGGCTATTTTACCGTCAAACTCATGCCGGCCGGCATTGATTGCGAAAGATGGATGCAAACTGAAGTAACTTTCGATAAATTGACCGACAAAGCTATCCCACGCAGGTAGATTTGACTTTGCAGCCAATGGCTGACAGGTAAAAAACAGGACGGCGGCAAGGCAGGATAAAAGTGTTCGCGCTAGTTGAGAACGTCTATCGCTGGTCATAACATCCCCTCTTTTTTCGACGAAAATAACATCATAAATCATTTGGATTTGCTGGGTTTGTTTTTTCTTGTATAATTTTCTGGCGTCATTTTGGCGACAGTTATATACTTTATCTTTAGATTAAGTTAAAGGAGCTATCATGGGAGCCATTAACGCTAAACAAGACCGTATCGGCGCACGAGTCCCTCATGAGGTTTATGAGACATTGCGCCGAGCTGCTGAATTGACTGGAGCTACTGTGAATCAGTTTCTCGTGCAGTCGGCTATAAAGGAAGCTCATGCCGTTATTGAAAAAGAAGAAATGATTCGTTTGTCGCCTAGAGATTGGAGCTGGCTGCTTGATCTGACTGAAAATCCGCCGTAACCCAATGCTAAATTGAAACAGGCTATGGATCGTTATCAAAGCGCAAAACGAGACGATGCGGGTAGTACCTTTAGCTGGGAACCATGATAGACGGATTTTCAACTGCGGTCGTCCAGAATTGAACGATTGGCTAGCTAAGATCGCCGGTCAACATCAGGAAAAAGGTTTATCAAAAACTTTCGTTGCAATCCACGAACAAACGCCTGATCGCATTTGCGGTTATTCTGCGTTAACCCTTGCTGAAATTGAAAACCGTCATTTACCCGAAGCTATGCGAAAAAATCTTCCAACTCGTATACCCGGCGTGCGGCTTGGACGTCTTGCTGTTGATAAACAGTTTCAGCGCAAGGGTTTAGGTGAGTTGTTACTGATAGACGCATTGACCCGTGCTCGGCGTATATACACCGAAGCTGGTGGTATAGCTCTATTTGTTGATGCATTAGACGAACATGCAGCGGGTTTCTATCGGCGCTTTGGTTTCCAGTCAGCTCCCGATAACCCGTTACAGCTGTTTTTATCCGCAAAAATCATCAAGTAATGTCGCACATAACCACAGTTCAGGGGGGACCGGCGCAACGCCTGAGAAATTGATCGAAGGACGCCGCTATAATAGGCAAAATACTCAGCAAACGGTGATCGGCGTCCAACATATGTAAGCGGGCATGATGCGCACGGCAAAATCGATATGCGTTTTCCGGAGGTACGACATCGTCTCGCCAGCCGTGAAAAACCTCGATGTTATAGGTAGGCGGGTTGAACTCCGTCCGTTCGTAACCCGGCAAATAAAATGCCGGAGCAATTAAAAATAAACCTTGCGGTTTTAAAACTTCCGAAGCAACCGTCGCCACATACCCACCCATGCTGGAACCGGCGAGCACAAGCCTATCGTATCCCGATATATCCATCGCCAACAGTTGTTTTACCCGCCACTGAGGATCATTGCCGGCCTGATAGTCCGGACTTAAAAATTCAAAACCCTGTTGCCGGGCGATTTCGGCAAGCGCCAGCGGTTTTTCCCCCCAGGGGATGCTGTCCTTGCCGTGATTATAAATTACCAGTTTTTTCATTCAGGATTACTTAAAAAATCTTCATGCAAAAAGAATGGGTTTATTTGAGACGATGAATTTCGTTTATTGTCTCATATATCCTGGCCTATGCCTTAGCCTGAGAACGAGTTTTATAACTTGTTGCTCTCTATGGTTGCCAAAAATCAGGCCATCAGCAAACGCTGTTTGCAAACAAGCAGCATATTCGATAATCACACTTAATTAGTTATTAATAATCAATATCTTATGATATTGGCATTTAAACTGCTTTATTCTCCATGAAACACTTGGAAAGGTGTTACTCCCGATTTTTTTGCAAAACATGGAGTGGCGTTATCCATCACCGCCAAGGTTTTCTTTAAAGATGTTTTTTTAATTAATTGAGGTCATCAAATGAAAAACTTTAAGCTTAAGAAATCTTTCCGCCAAACCAAGACTGCTTTGTCTGTAGCGATTTGCTTTTCGACATCCCCGACGTTTGCCGACGAAATCACCAATTGGAATTATTACAGCGTTCTGGCGACAAAAGCGGCAACTTCGCTAACTACCGGAAATGCTGGTAATGCCCTAAACTCCAATGTTGCTACCCGAATTGAAGCCATCGAAGCCAGAGCGGTTTTCGATGCGGTGAACGCCATCAATCAGTTCAGCAACAATAGCTATTATTATTCTAATACTACAACGCTAAGCGGCTTGACATCGGTTTCCGCATCGGTCGCCGCCGCGCAAGCAGCGCATGATGTGCTGAAAGGCGCTTTGCCGAGCACCGGAACCTGGCCGGCCACTCTAACTTGGCTAGACACGCAACTTGCCAGCGATTTGTCCGCTCTGAACGCCAGCAGCAACGACCCCGGCGTCGCCGTCGGCCAAGCCGCGGCAGCAGCTGCATTGGCGGCGAGATCGGCCGATAGTTCGCAAATCAGAACCACCTATACGCCGTCGACCAACTTGTCCGTCAGTTCTACAAATGCCGTTGTTTCCAACGCTACCGGTAATCCCGGCGTCGGCTTATGGCGTCCGAACAACGGCGCCGCCGGCGTAATCGATCCAGTGACCGGCGCCCCAACCGGATTTGACGTAAACGGCAATATTCAAGCCGCCGCCGCCATCGACTTCAATTGGAAAAACGTCACGCCGTTTAGCCTGAGCCCACTGGAAAAACAGCAATTGGTTGCGGCTGTGCCGCCAGCCCTGGAAGTCGGCGGCGCCGAATACTTACAGGAATTGAATTTTGTTCAGACTCACGGTGAAAATTCCGCTAATCCCGGCAGCCGCACGAATGATCAACTGTTACAGGCTCTTTATTATAAGCAGGATGCCGAGCTTCATATCAATGAAGCCGCCCGCTTGGCTTCAGCCGCTCAAGGTTTAAGCCTAAATAAAAACGCCCAGCTTTTCGCGGCTTTGGATAATGCTTTGGCCGACGCCCGCATAGCCACCTGGCAGGCAAAATACGACCTGGATTTCTGGCGTCCGATAACCGCCATCAATGCGGATGCTAACGGCGACGTCGCCAGTTACGCTTGGCAGCCGCTTGGCGTTACGCCCGCGCATCCTTCCAGCCCTGCCGGACATAGTGCGACTGTCGCGGCGGGCGCCGAGATACTCCGAGCTTTTTTTAACACCGATAGCATCGTTCCGGCCAATACTCCGGTTACCTTGACCAGCATTCCCTGGTTAATCGGCACAAATAACGGCACGGGCCAGCTACAGACGCCGATTAACGGACAGAATGCGACAACCCGCGGCGTTTCCAGCTTCAGCCAATTGCAGTTGGAAAACGGAGAAAGCCGCCTGTATCTGGGCGTGCATTTTGGCAACGACAATTTTCAGGGCCAAACCCTCGGTTTATCCGTTGCCGATCTGATTATTAATCAGCAAATTGACCCGGCGATTCAAGGTTTGAGAGTTTACAGAGGAAACAGCTCTGTCGCTAGCGGCGCAAATCTGCATAGGATTTTAGTCAACGATTCCGCTGATTCAGGTTTCTTCGGCCTTTCTAATTAAAGCCGCCAGTATTCAAAACCGATTGATTTTTTTAATGGAGAAATTATATGTTTAAATTACGTCTCAACCGCTTCGGCCTATTTTGGTCGCTGGCCATATTTTTGGCTAGCGTATCAAATGTATACGCCGATTCCATCGATGTATTCGCCGGTTACAATGCAAGCAGCAACAATTCGTATTTCATAATACAAGATAACACTGCTTATAATTTATCTAATCTGCAGTTCACCGTCACGGGGAGTTCTGACCCGACTACCGTCGATTACGGCTGGAACAATCAATGGTCAGTGGCTAATATCGCGGCCGGTCAGCAACAACAGGATTATTTCAACGGAACGCAGGGTTTTCAGTCCGATTTTCCCGCTACTTACGCCTATTCGGGGCTTGCGCCAAGTGATTTGACCTACCAATTGACTGGCGATTTGAACGGGCAATCTATCCAGCTTTCATTCAGTGGCGGAGACGGCGTCAACGGCCCCGCGTTTTTAGGTATCGATCAATATAGCAACGCAACTAATTCAACAGATTTTGGACAGGTCGCCAGCTATTCGGTAGCAGCGGTTCCTTTACCGGGCTCAGTCTATTTGTTTGCTTCGGGTTTTATCGCTTATCGTGCCAGCCGGAAAAAAATCATCAATTCTTGCTAGCTTTTGCAACAACCTTTCGGCTATTGATCAGGATGAAAGATACCCTTGTTATCAAGGGTATCTTTCGGGAACCTCGAAAAACCACACTTCGACAAGCTCAGTGCGAACTGTTTCCTATAGTAATTAATGGCTTATCCGTTCATGCCGAGCCTGCCGAAGCATCAAAGGCAGGTTTTTCGAGGTACCCTTTCATCCTGGAATACTCATTGTAACTATTTACCTGGTAACTAGATTGCCGATGGCTGACCACCTTGGCTTTTGGGGCCGGAGCGCCTGGCAGAGGTTTGACCGGCATGGAGGCCGGGCAAAAGCTACACGGATGCATTCACCAGAGTCCTCCGCCAGACGCCAAAAGCCGAATAGCCGACGTTAGCTTAAAATTTGCTAAATAGTTACCTTTAATATCAAAAGCGCCGCGACCAGCCCAGGGTCAAAGAATATTGCGTCATGGATAACGCAATGTTTTGACCGGGAGAAAGCGGATTGGGGCCTGACACATAGCCGGGCGGCGAATACATAAAGGCAAAACTCACTTCGTCCTGGTTAGGTAGTTTATAACTGAAGCCGCCGTCGATATGCCAATCCTGTACGGCCGGAGCCAGGATATTGAATAGAACTTGAGAACTCGGAATCGGTTGATGCCCGTAGCTGAAACCGGCGCGCAAAGTCAATTCATCGCTTTGTTTCCATTGGCCGCCGAATTTGTAAATCGTCATGTCCTTCCAACCGAAACCAGGCCCGTTACCGGCCCCAAGTTGGGCGCCCGATAACAAGGATTGAAAGGGATTTCCCACCGAGTTAACCTCACTGTAGAAAATTTGCTGCACATCGAACGCAGTGGTGACGGAATCGGTTAACACCCAGGAAAGACCGGTATCCAGACTGGACGGAATATCGAAACCGCCCTGTCCGGTGAACAGGCCGGAGTAATCCTTAAGCTGCGACATATAAGTCCGGCTTTTATAGGCTACGCCTAATCGGACGCCGGGCAGCAGTTCAGCCTGGCCGCCGACTTTGTAGCCAACGCCAAACGAATATTCGCGGCCGTTGTTCGACAATCGGCTGGGATTACTGGAATAACTCGCGAAAGAACTTAAACCCTGCGCTTCGAAATACTCGACTGCTAAAATAGGCGAGGCGCCTAAAGCGAAACGTCCATTGTCGAAAGACCGCGCGTAAGTCGCCTCCAGAAAACCCTGCGCCATGTCCACGCCCGTCCGGCCGCTATAAAATACGCCGGAGCTGCCGTTCGGATTGCTAACATGAGCATAATCGGTAGTCATGCCGCCATTTCCGTACAGAGCCAGACCGACTGTTTGCGTATCGTCCAGCTTGTGGCTCCAACCCAAAGTTGGGATAAGATAATAATTCTTGTTGCTTTGAAAAGTTCCGTCGGTCAGTTGAAACCCGCCCTGCCCGCCGGTTGCGCTGTAGTTGCGGAGCGGACTAAAGAATTCCCCTTCAATGTCCAGACGGTTACCGACATAAGCCAATCCCGCCGGATTCAGCGCGGCGGAAATGGCGTCCTGCGAAAACGCGACATCGGCGCCCGCCAAACCTTTACTGCGGGAGCCGTAGGCGTTTTCGAAATAACCGTCGGTGGCTTGCGCCAGTAGCGAAACAGAAAGCAGGGCGAAGCCTGTTGCTGTTTTTGAGTGGTTGTAAATTTTCGACATATTCATATCCATTGATTAATTAGGATATGAACATATTAACGATGAGATTATAATAAAAGAAAACGATAATATTTGAATGTAATTTCGAATAAAATCATATTTAAAATTCTTTTCTTACCTATTTCCGGAGCTTCCTACTTCAACGAAATAATTAGCGCAGAGGGTATCCCCAATGCCGTTTAGTTAAGCTAGGGACAGCTCCCTCTCCCTCCGGGAGAGGGGACGGCTTGTCGCTTAACTAAACGGCATTTAGGTTATCCCCTAACCTACCGGATACTTATAGGAGGATTTGAATGGGTACGGCAATACGCCGGCGCCGCCATTTACGGCAGCGGTTTCCAGTATGCTCAAAAAGGTATAAATACAAACGCCAAAACATCATTGCTATAATTATCGCAGGTTTTATACTCACGGTAACCTTGCGATGCGGCGACGCCGAGCACGTAATTGATACCGCCGTATCGCGCGACGTTTGAACTGCGCTGACCGTTTTTCATTTCGAAAAAGCGCGCCTCCATGTCCAAGCTATCGCCCGCTTTCAGTTCAGGATGGTTGGCCGTTGCTATGATGGTTTTCTTGCGATCGGCAAACACGGCAAAACTACCCGCCAGGAAATTGCCGTCCGTATCGCGCGGCAGCACATCCGCCAGCATCGCCTTGAATTGCGGCTCACTGTCGAAAACAATGCCTATGCCGCCTAATACATGCCTGGG
>JBEKBU010000194.1:0-8121 GCA_050015235.1 Methylomonas sp.
TCTGGTTTTTGCTCTCCGAGCAAGCCGATCGGCATATTTTGACCGACTACGAACGGGAAACCTGGAACGCTACGCCGGTGGTCGATATGCAAGCTTATGCCGTGGACTACCGGCAGTGGTCGCCCGCGCACGCGAAAATCCTGGAAACCGCCGCACGCCAACCGGAAGTCGATCGCATATTTGTACATCCCGGCATCAAACTGGCGCTATGCGAAAGAAAATCGCCCGAATCGGCGGTATGGCTGCGTAAGATCCGGCCTTGGTGGAAACATGACGACCATTTTCATGTGCGATTGCAATGCCCGCCGAATAACCCGCGCTGCGAAAGCCAAGAGCATATACCCGCGGGCGATGGTTGCGACGCCAGCCTGAACTGGTGGTTTTCAGCGGAAGCAAGGCAACCGGCAAAATCCAAACCCGAGCCTCCGCCGCCCTTGCCAGCAGAATGCGAAATGATATTACGAGAGAAATAAGTGATTGGCGGAGTAAAAAACCGCCTACTGTCGTTATGCTAAAAACTAAACGTAACTATTCAGCTAATTTTAAGCTAGCGTCAGCTATTCTGCTTTTGAAAACAGCTATCAACATATGAAAATTGAAATTCCGGTTTGGCCTTATGCTTACGGTTCGCCCTCGGGAGCCGGTAAAATCCGTACCGTACCTGAAGACTTTATCGTTCATGAAAACCTTGCTTTCGAACCATCCGGCGCTGGCGAACATGTATTTTTACAGATAGTCAAAACCGGCGAAAACACTGAATATGTCGCCAGGCAAATTGCAAAATTCGCCAACGTGCGGCAGCGCGATATCGGCTATGCCGGGCTAAAAGACCGCCATGCCGTCGCCACGCAATGGTTCAGCGTTTGGTTGCCCGGCAAAATCGATCCTGACTGGACAGCTTTAGAAACCGGCAATATCAAAGTCCTGCACACGATACGCCATGCCCGAAAATTAAAACGCGGCGCGTTGTCGGGGAACGATTTCGAGATCGCTATCCGCGACTGGCAAGGCGATCGGGCCAACGCCTTCGTCCAATTAGAGCTTATCAAATCCGGCGGCGTCGCCAACTACTACGGCGAACAGCGCTTTGGCAATCAGGGGCAAAACGTCAACAAAGCCTTGGCTATGTTTAGAGGCGAAAAAGTTAAACGCGAACAACGCAGCCTGTATTTATCCGCCGCACGCTCGTATCTATTCAATATGATACTTAGCGGACGAGTCGCCGCCGGAACCTGGAACCAAGCACTTGCTGGCGACACCTTTATGTTCGACTGCTCGAACAGTTGTTTCAAATCGCGGATGATAGACGCCGAAATTCTCCAGCGGCTTGAAAGCAAAACCATACACCCCACCGGCGTATTATGGGGCAAAGGCGAAGATGACGCGTCGGCGGATGCGCTTGCTTATGAACAAAAGGTTATCGATGGCCATCAAGAGTTAGCCGATAGTTTAGTTGCAAGCGGAATGGAAAAAGCCCGGCGCGCTTTAAGGGTGAATGCGGACAATCTGGAATGGCGGTTTAATAGCGAAACAACTTTACTACTACGCTTTAGTTTGCCTGCCGGCAGTTACGCCACTTCATTATTGAGGGAAGTTGTCAGGGTATGACGCCCAAGTTAACGTATCCAAAAAAGTCCAATGGACGCACCGTTACGCTAACAAGACGGTAAATAGGCCATCTTATGTCATAGCGCAAAAATTCCCGGGACTTTGCAGCTGTTATGGCAATTGGCATATATTATGCTTGCCAGATGATTAGAGGACGGAATTTTTTTCGCATCATCGCGATTCACGTTCTGTTTGTATGGCTATAAATTACGAAGGTTCACAATGAAACGTTTTGGCATAGGTTTCCTGATGTGTTGGGTTATCGCCGCGCCTGCTTGGGCTGAACATGCGCAGGATTTTCTGGTTATTTTTAACGAGCAGGCTAAACATGATAATCCGGGTTTTTCCGGATTTAACGCCGACCGGGGCAAGCAGTTCTTTAAGGCGCAACATGGCGGCGACTGGAGCTGCTCGAGCTGCCATACGGAGAATCCTTGTAATCACGGCCAACATGTAGTGACGCATAAACCCATAGAGCCGTTAGCGCCGGTTAGCAATCCGGAGCGCTTTACCAACGCCGCGAAAATCGAAAAGTGGTTCAAACGCAATTGCAAGGATGTCGTTAACCGGGAATGCTCGGCTGAAGAAAAAGGCGACTTGCTGACTTTTTTATTATCGCAAAAATCTTAAAATAACATGGCTTTACGCGTTCCGATATGGGATCTGCCCACACGTGTTTTTCATTGGGCGCTGGCGCTTAATTTCTTCGGGGCTTATGTCACGGGTGAAAGCGAACGCTGGGCTTTGCTGCATATAACATTCGGTTACACCTTGTTGGGGCTGATCGTTTTCCGTTTGGTATGGGGGCTGGTTGGGGGCCGCTATGCGCGTTTTACCCAGTTTGTGACCGGCCCGGCGGCAGTAAGCGATTATATCGCCAGTTTAATCCGGCGGCGGCCGATTCATTATGCCGGCCATAATCCGGCGGGCGCTCTGGCTATTGCGATTTTGTTGCTGCTAGGCTTAGTCAGCGCGGTTTCCGGCTGGTTGGTTTATGAGGATGCGCCGGGCGATTGGTTGGAAGAACTCCATGAAACCGTTTCATTTATCATGTTGCTGACTGTTTTTATACACATTGCCGGCGTATTGATCAGTAGCCGCTTGCACGGAGAAAACCTGGTGCTGGCCATGATAGACGGCAGAAAAAAAGTAGAAGATAATCAATCTATTACCAGACAATACCCGCTGGTTGCGCTATTCTTGTTAGTGAGCATGCTGACGTTTTGGCTGTGGTCTTTCAAGGATTCGTTGCCGATGGGGGCCGCTTTTGCGGATTTCTTATCCTCGTTTGGATTCGGAAACAAATAAGGCTTGCATCTAATTGATAACAAAGCCGTTTATAAAACATGCCGGCTAGAGCGGCGTGACCGAGCCAGTCGAATTAGCCTGGATGTTTTGTGTGATATAACATAGTTCAATTAATTTTAAGTCCGGTTTATTTGAATTTGAAAATTTTTCATGAACTTCCTCAAATAAAATCATTATTGCATGAGCGCTAGCCGTTTTACGGTTAAACTAATATATTTATTTGTTTTTTATACATTAATTTTAGTTAAACGATTAAATTGACGGCAATTCTTAGGGTGGAGAGCTTCGCCGCCGCTATGCGGCAACATGCTTAGGTTGCGGTAAGTGTGTTATATAACGCACTTATACTGCGTCATATAACATAGTTTAATTAAATGCGGCATAGCTTGGGCGCTAAATAATTGTGCGCGCCCATATCTTAGGCGAGGTTTTTTCTTAACTCCATTCGACATGGCATGCAATATGCCGGGATAACTGTTTTACTTAAATTGCGTGCAGTTCCGCATGGTCTTATTAAAATTAATCAAGGCGCAAAAAAGCCTTAGCTGTTTGCTTATCGCGGCAGCCGTACTTTCGTTATTTCCGTTTCGGGCCGCGTTTGCGACCACGGCGTTCTCAAGACAGACCGGCGAACCCTGCGCGGCTTGCCATATGCAAAGTTACGGCCCTTGGTTGACGCAGTACGGGCAAAAGTTCAAGCTGGACGGTTACGTGGCCGGACACGCCAATCAATTGCCCGACGTCATTAATCCTTTTGCATTGGAAGTTGTGGGCTCCATTACCAATACCCAAAAAGACGTACCCGCCGGGCAATATTATCCTAAATCGCGACCCAATAACAACGCGGTGAACGACTGGACGTCGCTGTTTTATACCGGCCGCGTCGCCGAAAAATTAGGCGCATATATGCAATTGAACGTCAATCCGCAAGTCGCCGGCACGGTTAGCCTGACGATGGCGGATATCCGCTTCGCCAATTATTTTTCCTGGCAGGGCAATCATGTCAATTACGGCGTAACCTTGAACAATTATCCCGGCATGTCGGATTTTTGGATGACATCTTACGCCTGGATGTATCCCTACAATATGTCGGCGGTAGCCGTTATGCCGGCCGCTAAACCGTGGATGCAAAATTTTGTCGGTTGGGCTAATTTGGCCGGCGGCACCGTCTACACCATGATCAACAATCATTTATATCTGGAAGGGGGCGCTTACGCCTCGCAGTCCCGCTACATGGCTCAAGGTTTGGGCGTTTGGGGGCTGGGTTCGCAAAGCGCGTCTCCGCAAGCCGGCTTGCTGGATGGCGGCGCGCCTTATTGGCGGATGTTTTTACAAAACCGTAGCGGCCCGCACACGATGATGATCGGTACGTTCGGGCTGATGGCCAAGGTTATCCCCTATTACGCGCGCGGTTCCGGGACGGATTCTTATCAGGAATACAATGTCGACGCGAATTATTGGTATATGATGGACGACGACAACATGTTGATGCTGATGGCCCGCTATACTAGGGACGAAATGCACATGGGCGCCAGCCAGCAATTATATGGCAGCAATTCCTATAATTATTTGAACAGTTACATGGTGATGGCTATGTGGACGTATCGGCAAACCTATAATTTAACGGTGGGCTGGAATAATATGGCCGGTAGCGCGGACATGGCCCTGTATAACGGCGCACTGGGTTATGGCGGCTCCGCAAACCCGATAACCGGCAGCGCCAACGGTTCGCCTAATACCAACTCATTGATGTTTCAAGCCGATTATATACCGTTCGGTAAAGGCAAATTCGGCACGGACCCCTTAATCAATTTGCGTTTATCCTTGCAGTACACGGCTTATACGCAGTTCAACGGCGGCTATACCAATTACGACGGCAACGGCAGAAGCCCGGAAGCCAACAATACGCTGTACTTTGTCGGCAATTTGATGTTCTGATAAGAATGATGATGAAACGTATTTCTAAAACCAAGCGCCTCTTCATAAACGCCGGCATGTTGTGTCTGTTCGGCTTTTCCGGCTTATCGCCCGCTGAGCCCGCGCATTCCGGGGCATGCCCGGCCGATGCCGGCCATAATATGATGCACGGCTCGGATTCTGGCGCCCACGCCGGACATAAAGGCGATGCCGATAGCGACATCCGGAAACAAGCCGACGAGCAATGCAGCGGTTGCCACGGCGCGGACGGGGTCGGCGTTTCCGGCAAAATTCCGAATTTGGCCGGGCAAGACTCAATGTATTTGTGCGGCTGGTTGGCCGGCTGCCGCGAACAAGGCGATAAATGCGAAGGGCACGAGGATCTTGCCGGCCAATGGACTAATGGGGAAATTTTCGATTTCGCCGGATTTTATGCGCATTTACCCTCGTCTATCTGGTAAGCGGAGTATGAGTATGATGACCGTGTTACGCACATGTTTGATCGCCGCCTTGGCTGTTGCCGTTTTGAACTTGCCGGGCTGTTCGGTTTTTGCAACCCAATCCCCCGCCGCCAGAACCGAGTCGACGGCTTACTATACCTGCGGCGGCTGCCACGGGCCGAAGAACGTAAAGGTTGAGTTTATGATGCCTAAGATCATAGGCCAGAAACAAGGCTATTTAGCGCAGAAATTACGCGATTTCCGCGACGGCAATCGCAGCCATCCGTTTATGAACGGCGTTTCCGAACCTTTGAGCGATCAGGAGATTGAGGATTTGGCGGCTTATTATGCGAATTACGGCTTAGCTCAGCGGTAGTGGCATTTTATTATTTACGGCGTTTTAACGCCAACAATCCAACAAATCCTGCTAAGAACATCCAGACTGCGCTTGGTAGTAGTACGGCGGTCAAGTTATCGGGGCGTACATTATCAATATCAGCCTGTTGTCCCGCGGAACTGAGTAAAATGGTCAAGGTCTTGCCCGCATCCAGTGCGTCGCCAACGTTTTGCCATATACGCCCTCCTTCATTATAAGCTAGAAAGTTGCAGTCAAAAGCTGGTGGACTTCCATCATAGCCAGTTATAAACCCCTGACCGTAAAAGGCGCTTGAATTCCAATCAGGGATGGGTGCGCCTACACTCCATATCGAACAACTACCGCTTATACAGTTTGCATTATTGAAGCCGAGATTTATTTCAAAAACAGGATCAATTATATCGATGCCGCTTGTGTCAGCGTAACCTAACGGCGCCGCAACTAGCCCGAGCATTATGGTGAATGTGCTAACCGGTTTTCCAAATTTCATAAAGCAAACCCGTTCAAAATTTAAAAAATCTTAGACTTTATGCTCCATAATGTTCTCAAGGTCAATTGGTACTATTACCTATAGGAATATGGGGGCAGGCCCCATTATTATAAAAAACGACCTTACGCCGGATACATGAATCCATGCGGGTGGGCACGGTTCTTGCTAATGAAGTAAGCCCATACCCATCACCACGATGGAGAAAAACGGAATTCTCAGGTCTGGCGCATACCAACTCAATAGGATGGCGGAAGAACAGGTTCTATGCCTTCAAAGGTCGCCTCCGGATGATGTTTTGTTATCAATTGGGTGATAGCCTCTATCCTATCTTTAGGTATGTCGAGCAACACCAATAGCTCTCCTTGCTCAATGGCCTGTTCGAACCTTTTTAATCTAGTATTGCCGACACTCAATCCCGCCAATCCGCCCATCAGCGAGCCGATAGTGGCGCCCGCCATGATCACGCCGAGTATCGGCCCCCCGGCAATGGCAAAACCGGCAAACCGCAAACCGACCAATCCCGCCAACAATCCTGTCGTACCGCCTAAAGCGACGCCCCGCTCAAGCGCCGGAATAAAATCCGTTTTAATGGTTACGCCTGCTTCCCGCATATCCTCAAGCGGCGTATCCCTTTTGGCTAATATATGTATATGAAAATCATCTATGCCTTCCGAGCGAAGCTCATCGACAATTTTATGGGTAGTAGCAATATCAGGAACTAAAAAATAAATTCTTTTCATGATATACCCCTCTGTTAGTAATAATTTTTATTTGATATAACGAAAAATCGACTTTTGGCTTCGTGAAAAGTTCATAAATAATCCGGATGCCATAGGAAACGGCGAAGCGTCCGCAAAATCGGAGTAGCATCATCTACCGCTTACATTAGAAACAGCGCCAATAATTACACGAAACTTAATAGAATAAATGCAGTCTTCAGTTTTTTATGGAAGATGCTTTCTTAAATCGATTTAATAAATTTAAGTCCTCGCCATTTTTCAGGGCAAACTTGCCGTTGCATTTCATTTTTGAACAAAATATTAGGAGAGCGGCTATGTCAGAAACAAACCAACTCCAAGCAGTTGAAGATGAAATCCGGGAGTCGGTCCAATCCGGCTCCGATATTCATCAAAAAATTAAAACAATTACCCTCAAAGCTTTGACCGATCGGCAACTGGATATGGAAAATATCAAAAACGTGGCGGAAGCGGTTAGTAAGGGCATCAATACTGGCGTCAATTCGCAAAGCGTACATGCCAGGGAAATATTCGGGCAAGCGGTTTCGGCTTTGGACGATGCGTTAGCCGTTGCTGTCGAAGCCTGGAAACTGGCTATTGAAGAGGCGGCGTCTAAAGTCAACGACTATTCTCAACACGAGCTTCAGGGCGCGTCCAACGACCTGGAAAACATGGAAAACGTTTTTTTGAATTCCTTTGAGAAACTTGCCGAGGGTAATCAGCTTATTTCGGAGATTGCCCGCGACTTTATCGCGCATTCCAGGCATAGCGGAACAGTTGTCGGCAAACAAGCCTTAACCGCGCTGGAAAAATTGAAAAAGCTACCTCATTTGGGTAAAGAAACGGTTATTTCCGGCGCCGTTGGCGCAACTATCACTTTAGCGGAATTGGGCAGCGGTATTTTATCGGGAATCGCGGACAGTCTTAAAACATCCCATTCCAAAAAATAAAACGTCCAGACAGACTATGTTATGGGAAATTTTACATACAACCAAAGATTTAAGCAGAGTTTATGATATTGCCTCAATATTGATCCGATATGGATTCGGCGGCTTCGTCCGGTCTTTGGGGATAGGCGGCATATTGGAAAAAGCTGGCAGAGTATTGCATTGGGAGTACGCCAATGAATATATAAAACTCGAAACTCCGCAACGTATCCGTCGAGCGCTGGAAGAATTGGGTCCGACCTTTATCAAGCTGGGACAGATCCTCGCCACCCGCGTCGATGTATTTCCACCTCAATAT
>JBEKBU010000195.1:0-8117 GCA_050015235.1 Methylomonas sp.
TAATAAAAGCCGTCAGCCAATTTTGCGTGGCGCGTATGATCAGCGGGTCGCTCATATAGGGGCAATTCTTTATATCGGCTAAAAGCGTACTGGCCGGAATTTTATAAACTTATAGTATAAACTATAAAGATTGGACATCATATTTCATGGCGCGGGATTTTAGCTGAATTAGCCGGTAATTGCTTATTAAGGATATCCGTCGAAATACGATGTAACACAATTTTAGAATCGAAGTGGAGGCAATTTAGCATGGCGGATGAAATTGAAGAGAAAAGGCGCTATTTCCGGGTGGACGATACCATTAATCTGCATTTTAAAATCATTGATCATGGTACGCTGAACAAATTCAGCCACATAAGTAGCGATGTACTTAGTAATTGTTCGCTTAATTCGGCTATAGAGATTTTAAATCAAGATTCGCGCGCTTTATTCGCCCGTTTGGAGCGCAAGGATCCGGAATTTGCCGAGTTTCTGAAAATCATGGATACCAAAATCAACTTGATCGCCCAGGCGCTGAGTATAAAGGAACAGGCTTTTTTCGAACACGATACCCGGCAAGTGGTCATGAGCGCTACCGGCTTGGCTTTTAGCAGCGAAACGGAAATCAAACCCGGCGAGTTACTTGAGATGAGAATGTTGCTGACTTCCTGTATGTCGGTAATCGTCGTTTTTGCCCGCGTGGTGCAATGCCGGGATATTTCCGAGGATAATCCGGAGCAGCCTTACGCCATTTGCGTCGAATATATCAATATTCAAGAAGATGATAGAGAGTTATTGATAAAACATGTGGTTAAAAAACAATTGCAACAATTGCGCGACAGATACGAACATTAATGCGGAGATAGTCGGCTGATGCTGATTTCTTCCACGCTAAAACATTTGCTGGCTTTACTGGCGGACGGGCAATTTCACTCCGGCACGCAATTGGCGAATGCCGCCGGCGTTAGCCGTGCGGCGGTCTGGAAGCAATTGCGGAGCCTGGCGGCTCTGGGTATTGAATTAAACGCGGTGTCGGGCAAAGGCTACAAATTGTCTCAAGCCATGCAATTACTGGATGGCGAACTCATCACCGGCGCTCTGCGGCCGTATCCAAAATCCCTGCTGGCCGCTCTGGACGTTCATGACGCCCTGGACTCCACCAACAATTATTTACTGGATCGCGCACGTCTCGGCGGCGTTTCTGGACATGCATGTATTTGCGAATTTCAGTCCGCGGGGAGAGGCCGGCGCGGAAGGCAATGGCTGTCGCCGTTCGGGCAAAACATTTATCTATCCATCCTATGGCGGTATCATGACAGTCCAGCGGCAATAGCCGGACTCAGTTTAGCCTTAGGCGTCGCCGTGATAAAGGCGTTGCGGGACTTGGGCGTCAAAGAGTGCGGACTCAAATGGCCGAATGATATTTATTGGCGGCAGCGCAAACTTGGCGGAATTTTGGTTGAAGTCGTGGGCGAGTCAGGCGGGCCTTGCCATGCGGTCATCGGCCTGGGGCTTAATTTTTATTTGTCGGCCCAGGATTTGGCCTGTATAGACCAGCCCTGCGCCGACATGGCTGGGATACTAGGAAAAGCCGCTTACCAAAGGCGCAATGAACTGATCGCCTTGCTGTTAAATCATTTGCTGCCGCTACTTGCCGAGTTTAAAGCCCATGAAATGCCGAAATACGCCGCCGAATGGCGTCTATATGACTGTATGCAAGGCAAGGCCGCGGATTTATACATTGCCGAGCAGTGTTATAGCGGCATAGTCGCCGGCATAGATGACAACGGTCTTTTGCTGCTTAATACCGATGACGGCCAGCAACGCGGTTTCGCCGCCGGTGAAGTCAGTTTTAGAACGTTATGAATATATTGGTCGATATCGGCAATACCCGATTAAAGTGGGCCGTCGTACAGGAAGGACAATTCCGCGCCGGAAGCGCCTTGCCTTACCGGGCGCGGGATATTTGGCGGCAATTACGAACCGATTGGCGGCATTTACCTATTCCGCGGACATTTTGCGTCGCCTCGGTTGGGGCGGAGACGCTGAAAGAGGAAGTCATCGGCCTTGCCCGGCAATTATGGCCGCAAGTTGAGCTAATACAGCCTATTGCCCGCGCTTCGGCGTTCGGCGTCATTAACGCCTATAAACAGCCGGACGCGCTGGGCATAGACCGCTGGCTGGCCTTGCTGGCGGTTCGGAAATTCTATCCGGGGCCGCATTGTATTATGGATTGCGGCACCGCAATTACCGTGGATGTACTTACTGGCGAAGGCAGGCATTTAGGCGGCTTGATTTGTCCTGGCCTGCAATTGATGAAAAAAGCGCTACTGGCGAATACCTCGGCTTTGCAATTTGACGGGTTGGCGCATGGTTATGGCTTGGCCGATAGCACCAGCGCGGCTATCGACAGCGGCGTATTGCATGCGGCCGTCGGTATGATAGAAGCGCTGTTGCCGCGTTTACCCGAACCGTATCCGCTTATTCTCACAGGCGGCGATGCGGCGCCGGTTGCGGCGCAACTGCGTAGCGCATATAGTCTGGATGAAAATTTGGTGCTTAAAGGATTGAGTTTGTATTGTATTTAAAAAGAGCCCGCGTAGGGCGTATAAGCGAAGCGCCATACGCCTAATTTAAAGTTTGACAGCTTGTTTAAATCTTATCGGCGGATGGCGCTTCGCTTATACGCCCAAAAAATCTTGCATTGTTCTTTCAATGCCGCATCGGGTAAAATCCATAAGTAATTTTGTCTGTGGAGTTTTACCATGAAAGCGGTTTTATTTTTGATGTTGTGGATTGTTTCCGGTTTGGCCTGCGCCGAAGAAAAAACGGAAACGAAAACGGACAATGAACAGTGGCAAAATACGACTCTGAGCGATGCTGTGATTCAGAAAATCCAGAAAGCTCAATATAATTACAAAAAATGCGCGATAGACGCCATGCGCAAACCCAATGCCGCCAATCTCGAAAGCCGCCACGCAACCGATGCCGTTATCAAGGAATGCGAGCCGGTGCTTGGTGAAATCCGTACCGCGTATACCGAAGCCGGCGTGCCGGGCGCCATAGCCGACCGGCAATTGAAAAAAATGCGGATTCAGGTCACCCGCAATGTGTTGCAGGAATTGATGTATGCCGAAGCAGCTAAAAAGTCCGGCCAACCTTGATAGTCATCGTTGCACAAACTTTTGAACAGGGACAGTTAAATGTTTTGGTATCGGATACTCCAACAAGCAAGCCCCATCGCGGTTCATTAATTCAGTTTTTAGGCTATTCATGAATACTTACACCATTGATTTATCTTTGCGCCCCACAACTTTTGATTTATGGCATGTCTGTTTAGCGGGTAGTGCGGCGGTATTAGCCGTTCTGTTGATCGCCGTCCTTATTTTGGCGCTGCTGGCGGCGCGCCGCTGTCAACACCGGAAAGCCGGGCCCGTAGCGGCGCCTGAACCGCAAATAGTCGAAAAAATTGTCGAAGTCGAGAAGATCGTCGAGGTGGAAAAAATTGTGCAAGCGCCGGCGCCGGAACCGGTCATTTTAAAAGAAACCGGCGATGACGCCGCCTTGCTGTTGCTGAGTCTGTTACAAAAAGAAGCGCGCTTTATCGATTTTATCCAGGAAAACATGGATGGTTTCAGCGATGCCGATATCGGCTCGGCGGCGCGGATAGTCCATCAAGGCTGCGCGAAAACCCTGCGCGATCATTTTACTTTGGCTCCGGTCAGTCAGGAACAGGAAGGCCAACGTATTACGTTGAATTCAGGTTTTGACGCTAACGCCTTCCGTTTGACCGGAAACATAACCGGCGCCGCGCCTTTTACCGGCATTTTGATTCATAAGGGCTGGCAAGTCACGGCGTTACATTTGCCCAAACTCACAGGCGGATATAATCCTAAAATCATTGCCCCTGCCGAGGTGGAGTTATGAGTAGCCGCTTGCGCTATTCAATCGGCATCGATCTCGGGACTACGCATTGCGTATTTTCCTATTTGGACTTGGAAAGAGATGATGCCGATCATCCGGAGCTCGCGGTATTTGCGATACCGCAGTTAACCGACCTCGGCGCGCTGGAAGAGAGGGCGCAATTGCCTTCTTTCATGTACATGCCGCATGGCGCCGAAATTCCGGAAGGCGCCGGCGCGTTGCCGTGGGGACAAGCCGAGCATCTGGTCGGGGAGATTGCCCGTAATTTAGGCGCAAAAACCCCGATTAGATTGGTATCCAGCGCTAAAAGCTGGCTATGCCACGCCGGCGTGGATTGCAAACAAGCGATACTTCCAGCCGAAGCTCCGGAGGATGTTCAGCGGGTATCGCCGTTTCAGGCCAGTCAAGCCTATCTGCGGCATTTATGCGCGGCCTGGAATCATCAATTTCCTGAATATCCTTTGCAGGATCAGGAGGTTACCATTACCGTGCCAGCCTCTTTCGATCCGGCGGCCAGGGAGTTAACGATAGAAGCGGCGCATGCGGCCGGTATCCAACGGGCGGTATTGCTGGAAGAACCGCAGGCCGCTTTGTATAGCTGGATTGAGAAAAGCCGGAACGATTGGCGTAAGCAAGTCAATGTCGGCGATGTCATTCTTGTGGTGGATATAGGCGGCGGCACCACCGATTTATCCTTGATCGCGGTTACGGAGGAACAGGGCAATCTGCAATTAACACGGGTAGCGGTGGGCGACCATATCCTGCTCGGCGGCGATAACATGGACTTGGCGTTAGCCTACACGGTAAAAGCCAAGCTGGAGCAAGACGGCGGCAAGCGTCTGGAAAATTGGCAGCTGCAAGCTTTAACGCACGCCTGCCGGGAAGCCAAGGAGAAATTATTTAACCAGCCGGAATTAACCTCCTTGCCGTTGCTTATCAGCAGCCGAGGCTCATCGTTAATCGGCGGCGGCCTGCGTAGCGAATTGAGCCGTGAAGAACTTAACCGGGTATTGGTGGATGGTTTTTTCCCGTTTGCCGGCATCCACGATAAACCGCTGAACAGGCTGCGTAGCGGTTTACGTAGCGCCGGCCTGCCCTATGCCCAGGACGCCGGCATTACCCGCCATCTGGCGGCGTTTTTGTCTAAACAATTACCCGCCGCGGCGGAATTTAAACAAATTAACTTGCCCGAACAGGCGGCGTTTCTGCATCCTAGCGGAGTTTTATTGAATGGCGGCGTCCTAAAAGCGGACATTTTAGCCGAACGGCTGTTAACCGTGCTGAATCAATGGTTGCAAGCCGAACAAGCGCCGCCGGCGCGTATTTTGCCGGGCGCGGATCTGGATCTGGCGGTTGCGCGCGGCGCGGCGTATTATGGTTATGTGCGTAAGGGTAAAGGCGTACGCATTAAAGGCGGTACCGCCGCCGCCTATTATGTGGGGGTGGAAAGCGCCATGCCCGCCGTACCCGGGTTGTCCCCGGAAATTGAGGCGTTATGCATTGCCCCGTTTGGTATGGAGGAAGGTAGCGAACTATCCTTGCCTAATGATGAATTCGGATTGATTATCGGCGAGCCGGTCAGGTTCCGTTTTTTTGCGTCTAAAACCCGGCGCTCTGATCAAGCCGGCAGCCGCCTGGAATCTTGGCGTGGAGATGAACTGGAGGAATTGGATGAGATTGAAATCAGCCTGCCGGAAGAGGGTCAGCAAGCCGGCGACGTTGTGCCGGTACACCTGTCCGCCGCTATTACCGAAGTGGGCACTTTGGAATTAAGAGCCGTATCGCGCCGTAATTCTTTCCAGCACTGGAAAATCGAATTTGAAGTCAGGGAGCAAAATCGTTAGCCGTTTGAAACCGATTGAGCTGACCAGTTTTCGCACATTAAAATCCGTATTACCGGAATTTGATGTGCGATACCTGTGCTAAGCCGCTATTGATTAATCGAAAATAGATTCGTAAGTGTAACCGTTACTTTCCAGAATTTCTTTTAAGCGTTTCAGTCCATCCATTTGGATTTGTCTGACCCGCTCTCTGGTAACCCCTAATTCCCAAGCCACTTGCTCCAAAGTTTCGTTTTCATAACCGCATAAACCGTAGCGGCGGCAGATAACGTCCCGTTGTTTGTCAGCTAACTGATATAACCAGTAGGACAAATTTTTCTGGATAACGGAGTCTTGCAGCTTTTCCAGCGGTGACTGGCTTTCTTCCTCGGAAATTGTTTCCAGCAGCGGTTTATCGGAATCTTTTCCGGTCGTGATATCTACCGAACTCACCCGCTCGTTGAGTTTAAGCATTTTACTCACGGTGGCTACCGGTTTATTCAGATGGCGGGCGATATCCTCCACTGTAGGATCGTGATCGAGTTGTTGCGCCAGATTACGTTGCGCTTTCAGATAGACATTCATCTCTTTGACGACATGAATGGGCAGACGGATTGTGCGCGTCTGATTCATGATGGCTCTTTCGATAGTCTGTCTTATCCACCAGGTAGCATAAGTCGAAAATCTGAAACCGCGATCAGGATCAAATTTTTCAACCGCTCTTATTAATCCTAGGTTACCTTCTTCTATTAAATCCAATAAAGGCAAACCACGATTTAAGTAACGTCTGGATATTTTAACAACTAAACGTAAATTACTTTCTATCATAATTTTACGAGCGGCTTTATCTCCGTTTAAAGCACGTTTGCCATAGATCTTTTCTTCATCCGCGGTTAATAACTGCGATTTGCTAAGATCATTTAAATAGGCCCGCGTTGCATCAAAATGAGTATCATTTTGAGAATCCGAGTTATCAATATCTACTAACTTAAATACTTCCGGAGTATCGTTAATATCTAGATCGGATATATCAATTTCATCAATATCCTCAAAACATATTAAATCTGGTACATCCAGCTCTTTTACTACATTTAGCATTTCTTCCATCATAATAAGTAGTCTCCGGGTTATGAGTTCGCAATATCAGACCGAATTTAGACTGTTAATTCATTGTTAACTTTAACCGAAATCGGTGTAAATATATGTGCAATATCGGGCAAAATTTCTTTAAAATTTGTGCGCTAAAACACATTATTAAATTTAACAGCCTGTAAGTAAATACAGTTACAGTTTAGCTTTAATTTGTACATGTTAGCAATTGATACTACTTAGAATTTTTGCGGGCGATTTCACTTTTTTCGAAATCTTATCTAAGTTATCAAAAGTCATATACCCGGAATGAAGCGGATAAGAGCATACGTATCAATACTTCACGGGGCCTGGTAAATATTGGGCATGCCGTGTTGCCGATGTGAGTATAGCCCAAGTTTTCCAGAGGAATTTGACTAGAAATTCCATTTCTCTTTAAGAGTTTAATAATATCTTTTTAGCCAAATTGATCTGGGCCGCCAAATAATCCGAACCACCCTTATCCGGATGCAGGCGGGAAATCAGTTTGCGATGTGCGGCAATAATTTCGGCCTTGCTGGCTCCGGGCTTAAGCCCTAGAATTTCTAGCGCTTCCGCTTTAGTTATTTCGGTCGAATGAAAATTATCTGAAGTTTTTTGGCGGCCATTTTTTTTAAATTGGAATAGAGTCCACAGTTTATGCATTTGCGGCGCATAATTTATTATTATTGGAGCGAAACGGAATAGAGCGGCTATTACAACGCCAACCAGGGTAAATAACCAGTTTAAGCGCCCGGTCAGCGTCAGCAAAATTAGCAAAAACACCCCTAGGTAAACCGCCAGTTTTCTAATTAAGCGGTTGATTTGTTCGCGCGGCATTTTTTTCAACCGGGGTAACGCCCAGACGAACCCTAGCATGATCAACAGCAGCACTAATAAATAAATGCGTATCACTTAAAACTCCGTAAATATTCAAAGGCCAAGCGCGATTTTTCAGTCCCCTTTTTAAAGGCGGAAGCGAACGCATACGGCAAGCAATTCGACAGCATGGATGAAATTAAGCTCCATGTTATATCAGCTTATCGCGCATCCTTGTATAATGGGGCGTAGTTTTAACATTTACGTTTCGCAACCGCCGTCATGCCTGAAAAACTGCCACCCATACTGGGTTTCGCCGCTTATAGCGGTACAGGTAAAACCACTCTGCTTACAGGCGTCATACCCATGCTTAAGAAACGTGGTTTGCAAATAGGCGTTATTAAAGGCAGCCATCATGATTTTGAAATTGATCGGGCGGGAAAAGACAGTTATCAATTGCGTATGGCC
>JBEKBU010000196.1:0-8082 GCA_050015235.1 Methylomonas sp.
TGGCCGAAAAAACCGGCTTGATCAATCCCATAGGCGATTGGGTATTACAAGCCGTTTGCAAACAAATAAAGCTTTGGCAAATACAGGGCCTGCCGGAAATCAGCATCGCGGTAAACGTTTCCACCCGGCAATTCGCCCAAAATGAATTTTGCAATAAAATAGAGCGGGCATTACAGCTTAATCATGTCGACGCCTCGTTATTAAAATGCGAAATCACCGAAAGCCTGATGATAAAAAATCCGGATAAATTTGCGAAAATACTCTGGGAGATTAGAGGACTTGGGGTAAAAATTTCCATTGACGATTTTGGCACCGGCTACTCGTCGCTGAGCATGCTGAAGAATTTTCCCATCGATCAATTGAAAATAGACAAGTCTTTTTTCGAATGGCTGGATTGTAATCCGGATAACGCCAATATCGTACATTCCATCATTATGCTCGGGCACAACATGAATAAGGAAGTGGTCGCCGAGGGTGTTGAAAATAAAGCGCAACTGGACTTTCTTTTGAAATGTAATTGCGATTTTATACAAGGCTATTATTTTAGCAGACCGTTACCGTCCGCTAAAATGACCGGGCTTCTCCAGGACGGCGGCTTTTGCGCCCCTCGGGATTAGTCGCGGCGGCGGGCGGATGGCATGCTAAAAAAGTATTCCGATTCGCCATCGATCCCGTCAAATTGAAGCGTCCAAAATGAAAATAGCATCGGCAAGCAATGATCGCGCTACTCCGGAAGCTGTTGTTATCGGCGGCGGGCCGGCCGGGCTGATGGCTGCCGAAGCGCTTAATCTCGCCGGCGTGCGGGTCGACGTTTACGACGCCATGCCGTCGTTCGGCCGCAAGTTTTTGCTGGCCGGCGTCGGCGGTTTGAATATCACCCACAGCGAACCCTTCGACGCCTTCTGCGCCCGCTACGGCGATCGTCAGCCCTATTTACAAGCCTTTCTCGACCGGTTGCCGCCGAGCGCTTTGCGCTCATGGGCCGCAGGGTTGGGCGTCGAGACGTTTGTCGGCAGCTCGGGCCGGGTATTTCCCGCCCGGATGAAGGCCGCGCCGCTGTTAAGGGCCTGGCTGCATCGTTTGCGCGGCGCCGGCGTCCGCCTGCATGCGCGTCATCGCTGGCTAGGCTGGGACGCGGATGGCGGTTTGCGGCTGGCTACTCCGCATGGCGGCGTCATAGCAATCAAGCCGCGGGCGACCGTGTTGGCTTTGGGCGGCGCCAGTTGGCCGCAACTGGGGTCGGACGGCGCCTGGGCGCAGTGGTTGCAGGCTTTTGGCGTTGAAATTGCGCCGTTACAAAGCGCCAATTGCGGTTTCGAGGTGGCGTGGAGCCCGCATTTGCGCGCCAAATTCGCCGGAGCGCCGCTCAAATCGGTGGCGCTGACTTTTACCGACGCGCGGGGCCGCACCGAGCAAAGGCAAGGCGAAATGGCGATTAGCGCTTATGGCGTGGAAGGCAGCCTGATTTACGCGTTTTCAGGGCGGCTGCGCGAGTATTTGAATATCCACGGCAGCGCGACCTTCACGCTTGATTTGGCGCCAGGGCGCGACGCCGGCGGCGTTTTGGCCGCGCTCGGCCGGCGGCGCGGCTCCCGGTCGCTATCCAGCCATTTGCGGAGCAGCGTTGGCGTTACCGGCGTCAAGGCGGCCTTGCTGCATGAGGCGCTCGGTAAGGAACAGCTGGCCGACGCCGCCACGCTGGCGAGGACGATCAAGGCCTTGCCGATCACGGTGCTGGCGCCGCGCCCCATCTCTGAAGCGATCAGCACCGCCGGCGGCGTACGCTTTAGCAGCCTCGATGAAAATCTCATGCTCACTGCTTTGCCCGGCGTTTTCGCCGCCGGCGAGATGCTTGATTGGGAAGCGCCGACCGGCGGCTATTTGCTGACCGCCTGCTTCGCCACCGGCTTGTGCGCGGGCCTGGGCGCGCGCGACTGGCTGCACGGCCGCCAACAGATTTAAAATAAGCCGCGAAACCGCATTGAAATCAAGGCTCCAGTACCCTCTCCCTCCGGGCGACGCCGTTAAGTTAAGTGATAACCCCGTAGCCCTCCAAACCCGGCATGCCTCCCAAAGAATATCGGTAATCGCTTAACTTAACGGCGTTGTTCCTGTGGTGGATGGGTTAAGTCATGGTTTTTAATAATATTTTTTTTAAAACTTCTAAGTTTATCCAGACCATGAAGTTGTTTAGCCCTCCTGGAGAGGCAACGACTTGTCGTTTAATTTAACGGCGTTGATGGAGACGCCACCGTTAGGTTGGTAGTATTACTTACGTATTCGTACCAATTGAAGCTCGGAATATTATTAAAGGATAATCATTCGAATGCTAAATATTTTGAGTTGCGGCATGTGAAGAAAGTGAAAATTGTTTGCTGAAGCTTATGGGAAATACGGAAATAATAAGCGTATTCGTTCCGGACTATGTACGGATTTAAACGGATGTTAAGCAAAATTGCGATTTTGAACGCGCCCGATCCGTCTATCACGGAAGTTTATTCACTGGAATGGGCCGTAGCGAGCCGCGAAGATTCAAGAGTATGATTATATAGGTTTCAGCCTTTTGAAACGCGGGGGATGAATTAATATATGCTGGACGGAAAGGCGCTTGATTAACCGGTTTTACAACTAAGCGGCCAGTCTCGATTCGAATCGAAATCCGGATCGAGACTGGCCGCTCGGTTTTTTGCGCGCTTGCAATAACCCTGTCATTTATATTAAGCAACTGACCCTAGATGAAACCGGCGATATTCAAAGCGCTTTTCCGGTAGCCTATTTTCATTTTTTTTTAATACTTTTATGATAAAAAGTGTGAAGTACAATTGACAATTGACTACTTTCGATTCAAAATTGCTCTGAAATTCACAAAATGAAAATGAAAAAGGTAAGTTTAAATAAACAATTAGAAAAAAATAGTGAATAAGAAAGTAACAGGATTCGTGCCGCACGGATTACCGGATTTTTCTTTTCCGCATCCATAAAATTTAAGGCGGAAACTATTTAGGCGAAGGCGGGCGACCACCTTCGAATATTAAATTACGAAAAGTGAAGAGGGGCCTTATGCATTACGGAATGAGCCTGTCGGCGTACTGTGCGCCGCTCGAAACAACCGTATTTAACGCCGATGCGGCGTTTGCCGCGGCAGGCTATGGTTTAGCCGGCCATGAGGGCGTCCCCAACGCCGCCAATTTTTTTAAAAAAAGTGCGAGACAGGCAACGATAAAAAAGTCGCATCCATTCAGCTTAATATGTGGAGAAAAATAGCATGAAATTGTATCAAAAACTAGGCGCGATTATTACCATGATGCTGAGCAACACGGGGTTTGCCGGCACCACGGGTAGTTTGTACGATAATTTTACCTATACATCTACCTATCCAAACGGTAGCCCGGAACTAACCGGATATCCTGGTTCGCCTGGGCAATCCTTAAACAATGGCGATGCGCTCGCCAATGAATTTACAACAAGCGGTACCCCTTGCTCTTCCATAAGCTGTTCAGTGGCGAGCGTTGCGTTGGATATCACCGCGCCAAATATACCGGGCATCTCGGCGCCGTTTCTCTCCGGCCTTGAAGTGCAGATATACACCGATGTCAACGGTGCGCTGGGTACGCAGTTTCTCACCATGAGCAATCCGACCACTATTTTTACTTCAAATACCCTCGAAGAATTTACCTCAACTAGCACGCTTACCCTTGCGCCTAACGCAAATTACTGGGTGGTGCTTAGCAACGGCAGCACGCAAGAAGTTGATTGGTGGCAGAACGGACAAAGTGGATTCAATAATATTGCGCATCAGCCGGATCAAATCTTATATGATGGCTCTCCCGCACCAGGCGCCGGTGGTTTTCTCATGCAAGTGGAGTATACCTCTACCTCAAGCGGATCCGGGGCGACGACGCCCATTCCCGCTACCGGATGGATGATGGGTACGGCGTTAATCGGCTTTGCGGCCTCCCGTATTGGAAAGTCCAGGAATCAAAAGAGTTGATACTTAATTTTGGTTTGATGATCCCCGGATCATCAAACCGATATAACCAGTGTGGTTGTCATGTCCCATTGGTGGCTTTAAATAAATCGTGACACGTTAAAGGTAATCTTAAATTTAAGGAGTAATATCTTATGAACACAAAAATAACAGCAATATCCGCAGGTATCTTGGTCGCGCTTTCAACCGCGGCTAGCGCACAATTGGCGGAAGCGCCTGCTGCCCCCACCATGTATGCTAGTGGCCCTACATCGCCTAATCTGACTACCGTTAGCTTAAGCGAAGCGGAAAGAAGCGCATATGCTTTGTACGAAGGCGTTTTGCAAGTTGTTGAAGCTCAAATCCACGCTTCTTCATGCGCTCCTAACACATATAACATCAGTGTATATGCCGACGGCGCCTTGAATAGCCCAAGCACTAACTATGTTAATGTCATGGCGCCCGGCAGTTCTACCGTTGAGTTCGGTTTAACCGCGTCTGTGCAACCTGAATCGGTTTCACGCGGACAACAAATCAATGTATCGTCCGTTTCCGGCGGTGCTTTCAACGGCAGCCTGATTTCCTCTTTCGGTTCAACGTATGTTTACAACAACATCGATAACCTGTTGGTTGGCAATAACGCTCAAACCATCCTGAGAGGCATAAACGGCTTGCCAGATACCTATACCGGCGACGTAATTAAAGACTTCTACATGGGCAATGTTACCGACCCTACCAATCCTGATTACTACAACATCATTGATTGGGGTTTGCAAGCAGTGTCTAAATTGGGCTATCCGGTTGAAAAATGGTGGCAACGTTCCAAAAGCCATCGCGATGACGGCACCAACGGACGTACTACATTCGTTAAAGACCGTCTGGTAGGCGCTACCTCATGCCGTATCAGCATCGATACCACTGGTACGAATGATGGTTTCAGCTTGTTCTGGGAAGGCGCTATCAATCCAGACAACACCGGCGTTTTGACCATCAGCCCGATCGCGCCTAGCGCTCCTGTTCTGCCTGATTCAACCGGCACTGAAGCTTGGGATCAATCTCCGTATAGCTTATAATACGTGATCTCAGAGACCGTGTAGCAGAAACATTATGGTTTAATCTGGTTAAATCGTAAGCTGTAACTAAAACCGTTCGGCATAAGCCGGACGGTTCTTTTAAAAAACCAACAGAAAATCAGGCTTGAGTCAGGTAATGCCGGTCGTTATGCGCCCAACTTATCCGTTAACGGAGTCGGCGGCGTCCGGAAGATGACTGTAAGGCTACGGCAATGGCGGTTTTAACGCCTGCTCGGGTTAATATTTGAATGTAAATAGCACATGGCTCGACGTAATAGCCATGACGCTTAGCGGCGCAAACTTTGCCGAAAACGCAGCCGCCGGATTGAAGCATCATTTTACCTAAACTTCTCCGGGCAACCTAGAGTTTTCTTCGGATGGAAGCGCGATACCCTACGTCTTATAAATGGAGCCGGGTAGGTAGTTAGTGTCCCCACCGCGGTTTAGCGGAAGGATTCGGCGTTAATTGGCTTTGTAACTCCTGGCGTAGAAAGTCCAGGAAATAAACGGGATGAAATTATTATATTAACATCCATTGATCGTCAAACCGATAACCGGAAGTGCTTGTCATATTTCTTTGGTATGTTTTAAAAAATCATGACGTTTATGATAGATAATTTCGGAAAATTTTTGAAGAGTTTTATTATGAACATAAAAATAACAGCACTATCGGCCGGCTTTTTAGCCGTGCTTTCGAACACGGTTAACGCAACGACGGCCACGCCGGCGGAGGCCCCGGCTGCTCCAGGCATTTACGCCAATGGCCCCGCGTCGCCTAATTTACTTGTAACCGTCGTTGCGCTAAGCGATGCGGAACGAACGGCTTTTGCATTGTTTGAAGGCGTCATGCAAGTGGTGGAGGCTCAAATCCACGCCACCACATGTACGCCGCTATCCTACTCTGTCAGTATTTATGCCGACGGTTCGCTGAATAACCCCACTAATAATTTAATCGATATCGTTACAGTCGGCAGTAATGTTCCTGAGTTTGGACTCGTTGCGAATGTGCAGCCCGAATCGATCGGCCGCGGTAAACAAATTGCCGTAAGCTTAGCGCAAGTCGGCAGTTTTAATGGCACCGCCATCAGGTCTTTTAGTTCAAACTATGTGTACAATAATTTCGATAATATATTGGTAGGTAATTTCGCAACGACTAACCTAATCGGAATCAATGGTCTGCCTGATACCTATACAGGCGATGTGATTAAAGACTTCTATATGGGCAATGTCACAGACCCCACCAATCCTGATTACTACAATGTCATCGACTGGGGGGTGCAATCGGTCTCCAAATTGGGTTATCCGGTCGATAAATGGTGGCAACGCTCTAAAACCCACCGTGATGACGGCGATAACGGACGTACGACATTTGTTAAAGATCGTCTGGTGGGGGTAACGCTTTGCCGCATCACGATTGATACTACCGGTCTGAACGATGGATACAATGTTTTTTGGGAAGGATACTCCAATCCGGATAACTACGGCACATTGACTGTCAGCCCGGTTGCGCCCGGCGCTCCGGTTCTTCCCGATGTTAACGGCGTTGAAGCTTGGGATCAGTATCCGTACAATGACGCCGCGGATCAATGATGATCGAAGCATGGTCCGAAAGCGTCAACAACGAAGCAAGCCTTAAATCGCCATACGTAAATAGAGTCCGCCGCCTGACAGGCGGCGGACTCAACAACCGCGCGGAAGTTTTGTTCGAAACTCCTTATCTATGCTGAATGGATAGCGTTTAGCCGGGTTAGATGGCTGGGGTTTTGGCGTCTCGCGTTTAGGTTATGAATTTTTTAGAACACTGGTAACTATTCAGCAAAGTTAAAGATAGCGTCAGCTACCCGGCTTTTGGCGCCGGAGCGTCTGGCGGAGGTTTGGCCGGCAGGCGCTCCGGCGCCAAAAGCCAAGGTGGTCGGTTTACGGCAAGCTTTTTAAAGTTTAGTTACTTAGTGAATAGCGACAATAAACTTTACATTTTAAGGTTTAACCATTCCCGCTTTACGCAGTCGATCAAGTCGGCGAGCGTGCCGTTGTTTGGGATGACGACATCATGGGCGGCCATTTGTATGCCTTGTTCGGAAGCATGAGCGTTAACCTTTTCGGCTTTATCGCGCACGATGTGCCAAATGACGCCGTTATGCCGGCGCAGGAAATCCGCTTCGTTTTCAAAACGAATGTCTTTTATGATGATGACTTCGGCGCCGTCCAAAACGGCTGCGCCGCGGCTGGGCATGACGACGGGCCGTTCGGCGCGGCGCCGGTAATAATCCGGAAAATCCCTCAGCGCTAAGGATTCGATCAATGTAAACATCTGCAGCGGCGTCAGATTCCAATAATTATCCATAATGGTAGCGGCCTCCGGATCCCAGGTCTGCCGGCCGGAGAGCTCGAAAAAAGCTTGAGCGGCGAGTTTGAACGGCGCGTTAGCTTCATGTAACCGCGCGGAACAAGGTTGGCGGCAGCGGCGATAGGCGGGCGGATTGATCGCCAGTTCCGCCCGTAGCAACCAGTGTTCCGGATTGTAAGCGCGCATCCAATCGGTGCCGACATGCTGAAAGAATTGCCGGGGCGAATGCGCCCAGAGCGGGATGGCGTTTTCCTTGGCGGCGTCTTGCCAGGTTTCCGCGTCGCTAAGTCCGAACAATGCTTGGCAACCTATCTTTAATGGATCGGCAAGCGCATAGGCGGCCACATGCGGATGCCGCAGCAGCACGGCGGCGACCGTATCCTTACCCGACCTTGCGGGCGCCGCGATGCCTATAATTTTTTTCAATTCGTTGTCCTTGCCGGCCGATCAGAAACAGAGGAGCGGAATTATAGCAAAAGCTTAACGAATTTAGCGCTATGTCGAAGCCGTAAAATGATAATTACCGCATAACTTATTGCAGCAATTTTCTGACATGCTCGATCTCATCGCGGGCTTGATCAAGAATATTGATGCTTAAATCCGCGTTCAATTCGCCGGAAACCAATTTGGAGTAAGCGGGCAAATCTTGCAGCTTGGGCATTTTCCGGCTGTCGGCTTTGCCGATAAAACTGTGC
>JBEKBU010000197.1:0-8059 GCA_050015235.1 Methylomonas sp.
TCGGTTATTATCCCACACTATGGCCGGACTATAGCCGCGCCTGTTTTCCACAAGAACAAACCATCGGGACTATAACAATGACTCAAGACGAATTAAAAAAACAAGTTGCCCAAGCCGCCCTGAAATACCTGAAGGATATTCCCGTCATTGGCGTGGGTACCGGCTCCACGGTCACGCATTTAATTAATTTGCTGGCCGATTGCAATTTCAAGGCCGATATTGAAGGCGCGGTTTCCAGTTCGGTAAAAACCACCGAACATTTAAAAAAAATCGGCATTCCAGTGTTGGAATTGAATCATACCGGCGACCTGGACGTTTATGTGGACGGCGCGGATGAAGTAACGCCCCACAAAAAAATGATCAAAGGCGGCGGCGGCGCCCTTACCCGGGAAAAAATTATCGCCGCCGCCAGCCGTAAATTCATTTGTATCGTCGACGAAACCAAATGCGTCGACATATTGGGTAGATTTCCGCTGCCGGTTGAAGTATTGCCGCTGGCGCGCAGTTACGTCGCCAGACAACTGGTCAAACTGGGCGGGCAGCCGGTGCTGCGGGAAAATTGCATTACCGACAACGCCTGCGAGATTCTGGACGTGCATAATCTGAATATTCCGGATCCCATTGAAATGGAAAAAACCATTAACAATATTCCCGGCGTAGTGACGGTCGGCTTGTTCGCCTTACGCGGCGCGGACGTCGTATTAGTCGGTAAAGGCGCCGAAGTGATTACTTATTAAAAAAATTGATGCCTACGTTAGGATGCGCCAACCAACGGGCGGCGCATCGTTCGCGACTGGAAAGGCCGCGCGGGACGGGGTATTTAATGATCGCTATAAATAGTCCGGCAGACTTTATTGCTATCGCAGCTGACGGTTTTCTTTAACGCCAGCGGTTTTTTAACCAGTTGTTCCGGCTCCATGATATCGGCCGGCGTTTCGCCGGCGGGCGTGGCGTTCAGCACGGTAGCGGCGGGCGCGGGTTTATTCGCCGACAACCTGAGCGTACCGTCGCTTTGCGTCATATTGAACAGCTTTAAGGTATTCATACCGATCAATACTTCGGCCAGATGCTGGTTAATATTCGCATCCAGATTGGTAATTTCCACATTGCCCAGCCTCAAGCTTTTTATGCGGGTAAGCTGATCGACCACTTGGCCGCCGGCGGTCATGGTTTTTATCGACTTGCCGAAAGGCAATCCGGCGGCAATGGCCATTTCGTAAGGAATCGAGGTTTTAGTGGCGCCGGTATCGATCATAAAGGGCAACGAAACGTCGTTAATCTGCAATTTGCCGCGGAAATGGCCTAGCCTGTCCGCTTTTAAAACGACCTCGCCATCGGCGTTCACGGCGGAATTCCGATCCTCCGCATCGATCAGCGAAGCGGCCGCCGTCTGCATGATTGTGATGACGGTAGGCGTTTGCCGAGCGGGCAAAAATTCATCGGCCGCCCACCAAAGCGCCGCCAGAGTCACGACAGGCATAAGAAAAGCCGGAGCCCAGGCCGCATGCGGCCGGCGATTATTGTGATCGTAACGCATACTCATCCCTCCATTATGAACGGTGTTAAATTGTAACCCTGGCGGGCTATAACCCGCCAACCATTTTTTGCCTGACCGGCAGCATTCCGCCGCTTTCAACCCGGTTTCTGCCATTACGTTTAGCGGCATACAGAGCCGTATCGGCGGTTTTTATCAGTTCCGCCGCCAAATTCGTCATACCGGCTTTAGCCGCCAGATCCGGACGGCAACAAGCGACGCCGATGGAAACCGTCACAGCAATGCTTACACCGCAATACTCCGGGTGTAATGCCGCGATATTGGCGCGGATGCGTTCGGCGATATCCTGGGCGGTTTTTTCATCGCATTCGCATAACAATGCGACAAATTCTTCGCCGCCATAACGCGCTAACACATCGTTACTGCGCAGGAATTTTTTACTGATTAATCCGACTTGCGCCAGCACGTGATCACCGGCCTGATGTCCATAACCGTCATTTATGCGCTTAAAATAATCGATATCCAAAAATAAACAGGAAAGCGCCGTTCGATTCCGGCGGCCGCGATCCAATTCCTCGCTCAGACGCTGTTCTAAAAACCGGCGGTTATTCAGCCCGGTTAACGGATCGATCAAACTGGTATGGCGTAACGTTTCAAAGTTTAAATTATTTTCCAGGCAAATGCCGATAACGGCCGCCACATGCTGAATAAAATCGGTCGCCATTTTTTGCGAAAAACGGTTTTCCGCATAGCTGCCGAGATTAAGCGAGCCTATGCATTTACCTCGGCGCAGCAACGGCGCAATCACTACGGAAGACGGCTTTAACGCTAACTCCGGAAAAAAACCGTCCCAGCTTTCGGCCTCGTATATTCCCAAAAAAGGACGAATCGGTTTACCCAGTTTGGTTTGTAAACTTATATCGTCGGCGACCAAAAACAACGAATCTACGGCTTTATAATCGTAATTGTCGTCCTCCAGGTATTGAGCTATTTCCGCTTTCGGATCGACCAGGCACAAACCGATCACATCGAGATTCAACAAGTGTTTAGTGTCGCGTAAAATAAAATCGATCATTTCAGCTAGAGAATTCAAGCTTAGCAGCAGCCTTTCAAAATTTTGCAAACGGTATAAAATATCGCTATTCAGCTGCACTCGATTCAGCATTCCATCCAGATGGCTCTCTAATACGTATAAATCGGTTGTTATGTCTTCTTCCACTCTTGGTCCCAAATCGAATTTCCGGATTTGGTTTAAGCCTAGCAGTTTTCTTAAAAAAGGAAACTGTCCGGCCCCAAGCCTAAGCGGTTAAATTTACTGGATTGTGAACTATATAGCGGTTATCGGCGTCACCATTGGATCAGGCCCCCCGATGGCTCCCGTTCATGGCGGTAAACTTAAGTGGCGGACGTTTTAAATTGCTGGACTATACTATGGATACTGACTTGCTTCTTATATTAGAATGTTAAAACTTCGTTTTTTTTAATCCCGGCGCCATGTCTAAAAAACCCGCTAAATCCGCGCATATATACATACGCTTGCTATCTTCCAACGTACAGCGCGGCCCAATCGGTTATTTTCTAGGGTTGGGGTTATGTTTAATCGCGCTACTGGCTCGGATATTATTGGCGCCTATAGAAGCCGGCATGCCCTTCCTGACATTTTACCCCGCGGTAACGTTGGCGATTTTTTTTGCCGGCGCCGGTCCGGGATTTTTCGCCATTGCGCTCAGCGCCGTCATGGCGACTTATCTATGGACGCCGCCATACGGTGAATTTATCTGGAGTTTCGATAGCTTTACGGTCTGGTCAAATCTTTCTTTCTGCGCGACGGAAATTACCGTCATTTTTATTTCCGAAGCATTTCACAAACATCGGAAAAATTATTTTCAGATTTCTAATCGGCTGAAACGCGACCGGGAGTGGCTAAAGCTGCTGGCGAATCATACCGAGGGCGTCGCCTCGTTTAAACTGGACAAAAACGGGCGGGTTTCATCCTGGAATAAGGGCGCCGAAAATCTTCTTGGGTTTACGGATAAGGAAATACTCGGTCAATCGCACGCCAGTTTTTATATGACGGAAGATATCAAATCGGGATTACCGGCCAACACTCTCAAACTGGCCCGTCAGGAAGGCGTTTTTGAAAATCCCGGCTGGCGGATAAAAAAAGACGGCTCGAAGGTCTTTATGGATGTCATCGTCTCGCCTGTTCACGACCAACACGGCGAAGTACAAGGCTATATCAAAATTCATCGCGAAATTTTCGATCAAATTCGGAATGAATACTATTTACAGACGATTATGCATTCGGCGCCGATTCCTTTACTGATATTGAATGCGCAAAACGAAATTGTCATGCTCAACCGGCAAACCGAGAAATTGTTCGGTTACCCGTCATACGAATTGCTTGGCAAGGAATTAGGCGTTTTTATACCGGAACTTTTCCGTGAAAATCGTAAAAAATACTTGGCGGAGGCACTCCTTTCCGCAAAAGCGGAAACGCCGTCCGCCACTCTCAAGCTTAGCGCGATCCATAAAAACGGCAGGGAAATTACCTTGGAAGCCGCGCTTAGCCCCATCGATTTTTCGGGCGCGCATTTAATTCTAGTGACGTTGTACGATCTAACCCAGCGTATCCAATCCCAGCGTCTACAAGTCGAGAAATTGTTGCCGGAAATCGGCGTTCCGTCCCAAGTGCAAACTTTTACCGACCGCGAGCCCCTGACACCGGTTAATACAATAAGCGTAAAGGGAGAACACGCGGAAAACAACGTTAAAACCGAATACGAAACGGTTGTTTTACCGGTACAGACGGATGAAAAACCGTTAAACGCCGCCACGGATAATGACGGCGGCTCTGAAATTTCCCCGGCCCTGACCGCGTTGGCGCCGCTGTTTAACGTGCCGGAAACGCTGACGCGTTTGCGCGGCGACGAACGATTATTGAATAAGCTGTTACTTAGTTTTGCGGACAATTACGCCGCCGCCGCCGAAGAAGTCGGCACATTTCTGGCTAATGACCAGCCAGACAAAGCCGCCAGTCTACTGCATAGACTGACAGGCGCCGCCGCCCATCTCGGCGCCGCCGATTTAGCCGCCGCCGCCCAAAAATTAAAAGACGAGATTAGAACGATGAACGCGCCGGAGTCGAACGCCCGGTTCGCTCAACATCTTAAGGAAGCCGTGACGGCCATACGCCGTTATGTCTTGGCGACGGAGCCGCTCGTGGTGACAATGGCGGCGGAGCCGAGCCAGATCACGGAAGCCATCATCAATTTAAGCCAGGCGCTAAACAAGCATGAAGTTCCAAGCGATGCGCAATTACAGGCCTTGTACGCTATGTTGGCGAATCGCATCCCGCGCTCATTGCTGGATACGTTGGACAAGCATCTGCAGGAGTTCGATTTCCTGGCCGCTTCGCAAACGCTTAGAAAAATTAACGACGAATATCAATATAACGCCTAAGTTTAAATTTCCGCACTTGAAATTCCAGCCATCTACCCCCAAGTTTGCAAAGTCCATTAATTTTATCCGGCCTTAACTTGAATGAGTATGAACATGACTGTTGAAGCAAAAAAAGAAACGCTGGGCTTCCAAACCGAAGTCAAGCATTTGTTGCATTTAATGATCCACTCCTTGTATAGCAACAAGGAGATTTTCTTGCGGGAGCTGATCTCCAACGCCTCCGACGCCGCGGATAAACTCCGTTTCGAGGCGTTAGGCGGCGATCACCTGTACGAGGGCGACAGCGAGTTAAAAATCCGCGTGGATTTTGACGAAAACAAAAAAACCATTACGGTCGCCGATAACGGCATCGGCATGTCGCGCGCCGAAGTCCAAGAGCACATCGGCACCATCGCCAAATCCGGCACCAAACAATTTTTCGATCGGCTGACCGGCGATCAGGCCAAGGACAGCGAATTAATCGGCCAGTTCGGGGTCGGTTTTTACTCGGCCTTCATAGTCGCCGACAAAGTGACGCTAACCACCCGCAAAGCCGGCGCGCCGGAAAACGAAGGCGTGCGCTGGGAATCCGCCGGCGAGGGCGATTATACGATAGAAACCATCGATAAACCGGCCAGAGGCACGGAAATTACCCTGCATATCAAGGAAGGCGAAGAAGAGTTTCTAAACGCCTGGCGCTTGCGCGGCATTATCAAAAAATTCTCCGATCATATTTCCCTGCCCATTATCATGAGCAAGGATATTCCGGCCGAGCAGGACGAGGAAGGCAACGAAACCAGCCCGGCCAGCCGTGAAGATGAAACCGTGAATAGCGCTTCCGCGCTGTGGACCAAATCCAAGGACGACATCAGCGAGGAAGCTTATAACGAATTCTACAAACATGTCGCCCACGATTTTCAGGAGCCGTTGACCCATATCCACAGCAAAGTGGAAGGCACGACCGAGTACAATCTACTATTATACGTCCCAAGCCGGGCGCCGTTCGACCTATGGGATAGGGACGCCAAACACGGCGTTAAACTCTATATCCGCAAAATATTCATCACCGACGACGCCGAGCAGCTGATGCCGCGCTATCTGCGCTTTATCCGCGGCGTAATCGACGCCGACTCGCTGCCGCTGAACGTTTCGCGGGAAATCCTGCAACAGAGCAAACAAATCAGCAACATCAAAGCCGGGGCGGTTAAAAAAGTATTGTCTATGCTGGAAAATCTGGCGGAAACCGACAGCGAAAAATACCGGACATTCTGGGAGCAGTTCGGTAACGTCATGAAGGAAGGGCCGATCGAAGAACATAAAAACAAGGAGCGGGTAGCCAAATTATTGCGTTTTTCCTCAACCCATACCGATAACAAAACCCAGAACGTATCGCTGGACGATTACATCGGCCGCATGAAGGAAGGCCAGGATAAAATTTATTATGTCACCGCCGATAGTTTCGCGGCCGCGAAAAACAGTCCGCATCTGGAGATTTTCCGCAAAAAAGGCATTGAAGTCCTGTTGCTTTCCGACCGTATCGACGAATGGCTGGTGTCCAGCCTGACCGATTACAACGACAAGCATTTGCAATCCATCGCCAAAGGCGAGCTGGATCTGGAAAAATTCGATAGCGAAGAGGAAAAACAGCATCAGGAAGAAGTCGGCAAGGACTACGAAACGGTAATCAAACAAATGCGGGAAGTGTTGAACGACAAAGTCAGCGAAGTCCGCCTCAGCCACCGTCTGACCGATTCCCCGGCCTGCCTGGTCACCGGCGCTTACGACATGAGTTTGAACATGGAGCGCATTATGAAGGAAGCCGGCCAATCCTTGAACATGATGGGCATGGGCGGGACAAAACCGGTCTTTGAGGTCAATCCCGACCACGGTTTGGTCAAAGCGCTGAAAAATGAACAGGACGACGCCCGCTTCGCCGACATCACTCATATCCTGTTCGATCAGGCGATACTCAGCGAAGGCGGCCAACTGGACGACCCGTCCGCGTTCGTGCATAAATTGAACAGCTTGCTGCAGGGTTTGCTGGTTTAGGTTTTATTTAAATCCTACTCAATCATCCAGTGCATCATTAGACTTGTTTTGATGCGCTGGATTTTTTTCCGTAATTACGGTAGGCTAAAAATATGATCAGTATACTTAATGAAAAGCTCAAGAATGATATGCTTAATGAGCATATCCCTTATCGCCTTACGCAACTTGATGGACTCTGCTGGGCATCTGAGGAACTCTTAAAAAAGCAGTTATCGGACAAATGGGACATAACCAAAACTTCCGATGCCAGCACAAAAATTGAGCTAACTGATGTTAGGCAATTAACCAACCCTTTAATGGAAACGGGGCTTATTCACTGTCGTCAACTTTTAAATTTCTTAGGTTTCAATTTAGCCAAAAACACGGGACAACTTGAAGAAATTAAGAGGCCAGGTAAGAACGATGATTTCAGTATCGTCAAACTAAAATTGGATCAGTTGACACTTGCTCAACTTCGTTCGTCCCCAACTGGTTTACCAAATGACATTGAAAATGCTTGCCAACGTAGTTTGTTTGCTATAAATAAAGGTGTAGCACACTTCACAGACTCAAATTCTGGGAGGTCTGTGGTAAATGATGCCCTTCTTTGTGCAAATACCATCATATGGCTAATTGAAGAGTATGTTTATAGAAAGCTGAGCCATTCTGTACCACCATACACATCCTGGACAGGACTGATCAAAGCTAGCGAGCTTATGCGTAGCTAGAGCGGGCATTAAGGCTTACCGGATTACGCATCGATCACGATTGTTTCATCGCATTCAACAGGAGGTTCCTTCCCCCTATTTCATTTCGTTAATCGGGGCCGACTACACGGGCTAAGAATGGAAGAGCAACGGGGTCAGTTCCAACATTACTACATTTTAGTTACCAATCAAATTAACCCATAATTCAGCACAACCAATACTAACTTCGTGTATTCACTTGTTTTAACAGAGGGAGCAACGGGGTCAGCGCGTAGGATGGGTAGAGGCGAAAGCCGAAACCCATCACGAAAAAGCTATGGCTTACTCCAAAACTAAATCCGTTTCTAAATTCTTTCCCCCTGCCCAATGATGAGGAAGAATCCCGCGT
>JBEKBU010000198.1:0-10320 GCA_050015235.1 Methylomonas sp.
ATGTTGGCTTAGAAAATATTAATTTGAAAATCCAAACTCCGCTCCGCCAACCACACTAAGGCAATTCCGGCAATCGCTATGGAACCGGATTTCAGAACGAGTATCGGATAATACCGATACCGGCTAAGCCAGGCTATTAAAGGCAGCGCCACGCTGACAACCGCTAACTGTCCTGCTTCGACGCCCAAATTAAAGCCCAACAGCGATAAAACCCGCTGGCCGTCGGCTAAGCCCATATCCAGCAAAACGCCGGCTATGCCCATGCCGTGAATCAAGCCGAAACCGAACGCAAACCAGGCGCGGCGATCGATAAAACGCGGATAAATATTGTTCAGCGCCGCAAACAGCACTGATGCGGCGATAGCCGATTCTATCCACCGGCTTGGTAAGGCGATAAATTGCAAGGCCGTTAAGCTGAGCGTGATGGAATGCGCCAGCGTAAAAGCCGTCACTACCTTGAAGACATCCCAAAACACCAGGGATAACCGTGGCTTGGGTTGCCAGCCGGCGTTTTTTCTCACCAGCGCCGCCGGCAAGATCAGACTGAGCAGGAACAAAAGATGATCGAAACCGGCCCAGATATGCCCTACCCCCTCATAAGCAAAATTAAATAATTCCTGAATCGGCCGATCCGGTGAATTCAAGGTGAACGCCAAGTCGACATGCTCCGGACTAAAAATGGCGGTGTCGGTATGAGCTCCATCGGTTAATTTCAATAAACCGCGATGCTGCGGATCGAGGTCGAAAAACAAGCGATAGTTAACCGCTAGCTGCTTAATTTCCGCCAAACAAACGCCCTGAAAAATTAAAACCGCATAATGTCCATCGCTGTGTTCATCAGCCATAATATCGCTAGGCGTCAACGCGCAAGTCTGTTGATTAGCCGAGATTGATAAACGATTTAAGGCATAAGCGAATACGTCCGTCCGCCGCTCGCGCAATTCCAGCCAGGTGATCGCGCCATCGTTGTCGGCGTCCAATCCGATAGCGTATTCCAAATCTCGCAAAGCGATGTCCCACTGGCCGTGCAGTTGTCGGCCGTCAACCGTCAGCGCCAGATAACTGTCGCTGGGTTTGTGCGCTTGGGCGTTAAAACTTAAACTAAACACTAAAACCAATAATAAGCTTTTCATGATACACCTCCTTGACATTGCTTGATTAATGGCGCTAAGCGGACATCTTGTTGCCCTGAATGGGACAGAAAATCCAGTGTGGGTTGAGCTTTGCCTTGTTTGCCGGCCGCAAACGCCGCTTCCAATAATATTCTGGAATCTCTCGGCTCGTGTTGTACCGACCAATTGGCGAGCGCCAGTTCCAACGCCGCGTCAGGCGTATTTAAGACGTGCAACAGAAAACGGGCTTCGTCACCCTGATGAACGGCGTCGCCGCGCATCCGGTTAGCTGCGAAACGAGCTTTCAAAGCCATAATATGCGCATCTGCCGCCGGCATGTTTAATCGCTGTTCGGCCATCGTTAGCCGTAGTAACAAACCGTCGACGCGAATTTCGTTTTGCAAGAGTTTGACGACTTCGGCATTGCGTTGCCTATCCAGCAAAAAATCGGCATAGGTCGCCAATAAATAGCCATTGCGTTGTTCGAGTTGCAAAGCCCGCTGATAATGCTGTTCAGCCGCATCCATGTCGCCTTTCCGTTCGGCTATTTCCGCCAGGGTAGTCAAAGCCCATTGTTTATCCTGCGCCGGTTCCGATTCCGCGAGCTGTATAGTTTGCATCAGTTGTTGATAGGCGGCGTCTATCTGTCCGGAAAGGCTTAGCGCCGAGTCAATACAGACTTTAGCGGTGAGCGGCGGCGCCAATTTAAGCAACGGCAGGCAGCTGTTTAAGGCAGCGGCATACTGCCCTTGTACCTCCTGGATGACTGCACGGGTTAGCCAGGCTTGCGCCAGACGGGGTTGTTGCGCCAAGGCGGCGTTCAAGGTTTCCAGCGCGGCCGGAAATTCATGCCGGTTTTGATATAAAGTGGCTCGAAGTATAAGCGCCTCGGGATTCGGGCGCGAAGTTTTCAGCCAAGGCGTTAAAACCGCTTCCGCATAGCCATAATAACGCGGGTCGAATTCCGCCCGGCCTAGTTCAATGTAGCGCTTAACCAATGTCAAGGCAGCCTGCAAATCGTTCGGAGCTGACGCCACCCGGTCGCGTAACGCGCGAATCTCCAGCCAGGTTTTGCCTTGCGCCGGTAATGTTTCCAATATTTCGTTATCATGCCGCGGATAATAAGGTTGGGCAATGGCCAAATCGGCTTTAATCGCACAGAGCAACCCTAGGTATAATAAAAAGTATTTCATGATATACGCCTCCCGGAATCTAGGGGCGAGCGGTAAAACCATTCCCGTTAAGTTAAGCGACAAGTCGTCCCCTCTCCCTCCGGGAGAGGCCGGAGGGAGAGGGGGCAGTCCCTAGCTTAACTTAACGGCATTGGCGCTAAACCCGCCCTCCCCCGCACTAGTCGATTGGGCAATTGATCAAGTTTAAAATATTGGTCGGATCGTAACAGCCCGCTTCGCCCGGATCGATATGGCGGCTTTGCCGGCCGCTATTCGCAAAGGCGACATACGGAAACGTCTCCTGATAAATCCTGTCGTTGCCGTTAACGCCATCGGCTATGCGATTATTTGGAAAGATATTGAACGCCGGATTTAATACCCCAGCCACCGCCTGCGCGGCAATATCGGTCACATCGTCGGATACGCGGCGGCCGTTCGGAAAACCGGCGTTGTCGCCCGCCAAAAATCCCATGCGTTTGCGCGCATTTTGCGGCGTGGGCGGAATGCCGGTATTAATCCTCAATAAATCGGCGACCGGCCCCTGTTGCTTGGTGGAACAGCCTGGACAAATCGGCGCGGCGTAATACACCAACGGCGCTAAATCAAGTCTGGGCGCCGGCGGGATGGTTACGGCGCCGCCGTACAGAGAGTTAATTACCCGCGCTAAGTATGGATCAAGCAAGTAATTAGTGAATTGGCTATCATTTACCGGGTCGCTCATGCTGAATTTATTTTTGTCGCCGGTGCCGATTATCAGTTCATTGATCAATGGATTTCCCATGCGCTGAATCTGCACATATTGGCTGCTTACCCCGTATCTATTGACGCAGTCCTTAACGCATGGCCTGGAAGTAGTGGCGTAAGCGCCCAATACAGCCAAGGCGTCGCCGGCGCTATGCTGCTTACCGTCTTGCGTTAATAACGATATCGGCAATTCAACGGCAATGGAGTTCACGTTAAAACCGGAAACATCATCGGCGGAAAAGTTTGTACCGTCGGCATTATATTGTGTGTCGGTAAATACGCCGGGGATGCCGGAGCCATAAGCCGAGGCTCGAAAATTCAGGGTATCGAAACTCGCGCCTAAATCGATATAAAACGGGTCGTCAACGGTGCCGGCAAAAACTTTAACGCCGTTGCCCAGACTATAAATCCCCTGCATCGCCAAACTATCGTAATTTGGCATAGTGCGTGGGCCGACATTCGAAGGAACGGCATAGAGCGTTTGCCCGGAGCTAAGTTCGGTTACTTGCTGACTGGAACCCATGCTTTTTATCATCGTTACCGTATAGCTTTGCCTTAAACCCAGCCCTTCGGAGCCGGCGCCATCAAGCGCCGTTACCGCGGGCGGAACAATTAAAGAACCGGTCGGATATTTGTTCTGATTGGGCGAATTGGACGGTGCGTTGCTACCGTCGCCGCTGCCGACAATTCCGGTAAATACGCTAGGCAAACGGTATTCCGTCTTAAAGCGGAATTGCAAAGTAACCTCCGGAACCGCATCGAAATCGTTATCGACTTTCATTTCGTAGAGGATTTCATTGTCGAACGGAAAATAATTCGGGCCGTTACTAGGCTCCAATAACGGATCGACATTTAATATCATGGTTAGCTTGGTGGGATCGTCGTAACTGACAAACACGAACCAATCGGTAATGTCGGCCTTGGTGTCTAGCGCGGTCAGCGGCGCTTCCCGGTGATTGGCGGCGTCAGCCATTGCCGGCATCAGTAATAGGGCGCATACGAGGCTTAGCGTTCGCTTAAAATTGTTATGTTTTTTTTTCATAGCTTCGACTCCTTAAAATTGTTGAAAACAGCCAAGTGCTGGCTGTATTTTGTATACGGAACAAACTTTCGAGTGGATGCAGATAATTCAAAAAATGTTGTCAGTTATCGGCAAGGTTTAATAAATTAGTACTTCCATAGTCGTTACTGATTACATACAAGCTTCTGCTGATTGAAATCCGGAACTCCAACGCTCAGCTTATATAATGATGATTTTTTAATGTTTTGTTCGGAATGGCAATACGTACAAATACCTACGCTCTAAGCTGCTATTATGAACGTTTCCCTCATCCAATCCTTTATTTTCCGCGTATAGCATATAAAGGGTAAGGTTTAAATATAATGACAGACACGCCAGAGGACAATGACGCATATTGCCAAGAAAACCTAGAAGCGCAAAATCCTCGGCGCAACCCGGCCGATGAACGTTTACTCCAGGATTGGATAGCAGGCATGGTGGATGGCGATCAAAACGCGCTGGGTTTGCTCTATGACAATCTGGTCCATCAAGTTTATGGGCTAAGTTTGCGGATTACCAAACGGACAGCCTTGGCGGAGGAAGTGGCGCAAGATACCTTCTGGCAAGTATGGCGGCAGGCGCCCAGATTCGATCCGGCTAGGGGTTCGGTAAAAGCATGGGTGATGACCATCGCCCGCAGCCGGGCGCTGGACGCATTACGCGAAATCGAAGCGGACGAATGCGAACTTGAGCCGGAAACATTAGCATTAATCGCCGCGCCCGAAGACGGCGCGCCCCCAAACTTGTTGGCGGCGGTTGAACAAGGCCGGCAATTACAAACGGTATTAGCGTCACTTGATCCTATCGCTCGGCAACTGGTGTCATTGGCTTTTTTTCGCGGCTTAAGCCACGAAGAAATCGCCGTAAGCAGCGGTTTGCCTTTGGGCACCGTAAAATCGCATATTCGCCGCGCCCTGCAGACGCTACAGCAGCAATTGGCCTGAGCCCGGAAAACATTTGTTAGAGAGTTTAAATTTATGCACGAATCCGCACAATCTGAATTAGACGAGCTCAATAGTCTATTTTTAGAAGACATATCGCCACTCCCGGTCGATTCCGGCCGACAGACCGCTATGCGGCAGGCGCTCATGGGCCGGGCGGCGGCAAGCATCGCCCAAAAATCCGGCTTTCTGAACGTGCGCGCAAGGCATGGCGCGTGGCGAACGCTCAAGCCCGGCATCCGTGTTAAACAGCTGTGGCGCGGTCTGCAAGGCGGTTCGGTCTTAATAGAGTTTGCTCCCGGCGCCAGCTTACCGGCGCACCGGCATAATTGGCTGGAAGAAGGTATCGTGTTAAGCGGAGATTTGCAAATGGCGGAACTCCAGCTCGGCCGATTGGATTATCAAGTCTCCCCCGCCGGCAGCCGCCACGCCCCTATTCAATCGCAACAGGGGGCGCTGGCCTATCTGCGCGGCACATCGCTGGGCGATACTTCCGGCGTATTATTGGAAGTGCTCGGCGGTTTGCTGCCGTTCGGCAAGAAAAACCGCTCTCAAACCATTTATGCAAATGAAAAAGACGTGTGGGCGCCTGTAACTGAAGGCGTATTTAGGAAACAGCTCTGGAGTGACGGCGAAAGAACTTCGTTTTTTTATCGTTTTCAAGCCGGCGCCAAACTGCATAATCTTACCCATAGTCTGGAACAAGAATATATGGTGCTGGAAGGCGACATATTCATGGATGACGCCCTGCTCCGCGCCGGCGACTATCAATTAGCGCCCGCCGGAAGCAAACATGACGAAATTTATAGCGATGTTGGGGCGACTTTCTTTGTTCGCGGCGCATGAGACTAATAATTTGACTACTTGCTAAAAATTAGCAAATGTTAGATTTGTCAGCGAATATAGGATCAGTTCCATCATTACTAGCGAATATAGGGTCAGTTCCATCATTACTACATTTAAATGTTGGGATGTTGGAACTGAACCTGGGCGATTGCTAAGAAGGTGATAAACTAATCAAAAGTCGGAGCTGATTTTAAATGAGACGGTACGGAATCCAGGGCTGTTTTTTCGATCGTCTTTATCAGTTCCACGATTTGCTGATCCAGCATAAACCGCAGCTCCCATTCCATGGCCAAATCGTCCGGCAAGCTGTCGATACCTAGGTGTTCGATGTAGCTTTGTTTCAGACGCAATTGCTTATCGGCAATCTCTGTGCGACTCGCCTGCCGTTCGCCTTCCAACAGCAGCGCCGAATACTCCAGGGCGGTTGCCAGCGACGCATCGAAAGCACGGCTATGTTGTTGCAGTTCATCCGGAAAACTGCTGAATTGCTGGCCGCTCAGCAAGCGATATCGTTTTCTAACCTGTAGCAAGCCTGACAAATGGCTGGCGTCTTTGATAACCGCCCTGAGCGCGGCCCTTTCGTGAACTTTTTTAACCAACCTCGCATCCGGCTCCAACACGGCGTGGGCAATTAAGTCATGCGCTACCGCCAGATCTTTTTCCGCCGACAAGCGCAACGGCAAGGTATATTGAAGCAGATGACTAATATCCGGCGGCCGGACCGTGAACTTGGCAAGTGTGCGCAATGCCGACACGCTATGGTGGCGCGCAAGCGCAATCGAACGCCTGGGCCAAAGTGCATAGTCGAGTATCCCCATGACGATCAGGCCAAGCAAAATACCGATAACCCGGTCTCGCGGCAGATAGAGATCGGTGACCGCTCCGTAATCATGCAATACAAATAGCGCGAACGAAAAACCGAGTTGCCTACCCAGGTAGGCGATACGTTCGCTGCCGGCGGTAATCCAGGCGGCAATGGCCCAAAACGGGGTGGTGGCCAGCGCAAAGCCAACGACTGTATCGAGCTGAGACTGGAACACAAGCACATAAAAGTAGGCGCAGAGTCCGCCAAGAGTTGCGCCCGATAAACGCAAAATCGATATTCGGTAGTCTGCGCCGAGACTGGTTTGCGCCGCAACCAGACAGGTCGGAATAGCGGTATTGATATCCGGCCAGCCAAGGCCTTCCACAACCAGCATGCAAAGTATCGCGCCCAGGGAAAATTTAATCCCATATTGCAAGCTATCGGCGCGCGTCGCCCAAAACTCATAGCCGAACCAGGCCGGAAACCATTGATGCGCTTCGTTACCGTCGGTTTCCTCTTCCAAGTTATTAGAGTCAGGCGGAGCAATCGGTTGATGTAAGTCATGCATTAAGCCGGCAATACTCTGCAGTGCGCGCCACAGGGCGGTTAAAAGCGATGGATTGGTTTCTCCGGAATAACTATGCAGCACTTCGTCGGTCAACAACAGATTTATTTGCCCGGAAACATCGCGAGACTCCGCCACGCCCAACCTTAGCAAGGCGCAGGCGCCCCGCAGGGCCAAATAGACGATTAACTTTTCCTGACTCATCGGCTGGGCGCGATACTCCGCGGCCAAAACTTCGTCGAGCCAATCAGTCAGCTGGCGCAAGCCATCTATTTCCAGCAGCAGCAACAGATAAGTTTCATGGCGCTTTTGCATGGCGGGATGAATTAATTCCGCGTTCGCCAACAAGGCCAGTAGTTTGCCGAAGCCGCCGACGCCAGGATGTATCAATACGTCCGGCCTAGGCAAACCGCTATCGGCCAAACGCACGCTGAAAATATACTCCACGGCCGCCAGTTGCGCCGCAATGCTGGCCAGCAGCAGTTTCAGCGGGTCTTGCGGTTTGATGGTTAGATGCACTATAGTCCAGGAACCTAGCGCCAGTACGCCAATCAGCGGAACAGTCCACAAGGCGTTGTAAACTCCTGCCTCGGGGTTGCTTGGGGTATACAGCACCGCCACCGAATACCATAGGGCGATGCCGGTAGGCCAAGCAATCAGGCGAGCATGAAACAAGGCTAAGGCCAGTATGATGAAAGACAAGCTTAATAACATCCAGGCATCGTTGCCGGCAAACATCAGCGTAAACACCGACACCATAGTCGTAACGATAAGATAACCTAGCTGGCGCAGTCCGAACATCAGCGATTGCCCCGCATTCGCATAGGCGTCGTAACTCAAGCACACCAGCAACGCAATCGCCCCCAACGGCGGCACGTGCAGGGTTTGGCTAACCATGGCGATGGATAGCGCCACAATGAACAAGCGGAGCGCTGCTACTCGCCGCTCCGGAAAATCTCTGAGCTCAGCCTTGAGGAATTGCGTCAGGCTGGCTCCAAACCAAAATCCGCCATGGCTAAGGCGCGCTGCCGGCGTGCGCCCGCTGTCGCCGTGTATCATTGCGTCGACAAGGCCTTATCAGCACCCTCCGCGCCGACAGCCCCTCCCCCTGATTTGTCATCGGCGGGGCGATCCAGAACGGTGACAAAAGCGGTCATGCCCATCCGTAGCGGATGCTCCGGGTCGCGCTCCTTAACCTCTATCCGCACCGGAAAACGGGATGCCAGCACCACCCAGTTGAGGGTACGCTGTACCTCCGGAAGTACGCCCTGTTGCTTGATATTATCGGGTGAATTGGCCCAGCCGATACCGGTCACCACGCCCTGGTATCGTTTGCCCGGATAACCTACCAGAAATACCTCGGCTTCATTGCCGGGTTTGATGGATTTGAGATAGGTTTCCTTGAAACTGGCAATCACATACCAATGGCGGTCATCGACCAAAGCGAACATTTGCGCTCCGGCCTTGGCGTATTCGCCTTCGCGTGTATTCAGGTTGCTGACATAGGCGTTAAAAGGCGCTCGTACATAACAGAATTCCAGATCGAGTTCGGCGGCGGTAACCGCGGCTTTGGCCGCTTCGATGCGGGCATTCACATTGCCGACTTGAGCAATCAACGATACGGCGCGGCGGCTGTCGCTTTTGGCTTCATCAATCGCGCTAAGGGCCGAGAGTTCCTTGGCCCGCGCATCCGCCAACGCCGCGCGTGAAGCTGTATACCTGGAGTGAGCCTGCTTAAGCTGATCCGCGGTGACGTATTGTTTTTTGGCCAATGGCTCAAGGCGCTCCAGATAGTTATGCAGATACTCGTCTTCCGCTTCAATCCTGCTTACCTCGGCGCTCGCGGCGGCGCGTTGGTGCTTCAGGCGTTCTATGGCTATTTCGGCGGAACCGCTGGAGGCGCGCCGCGAATCCACTTCTTTTTCCGCGATCAGTAAATTTGCCCTAGCCTCGTCAAGCTTGGCCTGGTAAGGCCGCGGATCGATAACATACAGCAATTCACCTTGTTTAACGTACTGATTGTCCTCGACGGGCAAGTCGACGATACGGCCGCTGACTTCCGGAGCGATGCCGACGATGTTCGCCCGCACCATTGCGTCGTTGGTGCGGGGATTCTGATAGTTTATGCGCCAAACCAGGGAACCGGTCGCCATTGCGCCCAACACGATCAGAATACCGAGGCCGCGTCCAAGCAGTATGCGCCGTTTAAAATTTATAGCAGGGCTATCGACTTGACTGTTTTCCATGGGGGAACTAGGCCTGAGTTTATGTAGAGTAAAACAACAACCATATTACAAAAGTGCATAAGGCCCACAGACTGGGGGCGATCAACAGCGGCGGCCCAAGATGGGGCGCCAGGCGGTGACGCACTAATTGCCACATCAACAGCATACTGATCGCAAGCCCAGCAAGAATGCAGATGATCCAGGCTGGCCAGAATGAACCCTCAAGACTCAGCATAGGATCGCAAGCTGTCAAGAAAACAACGGCAACCGCCAAAAATCCCATTTTGCCTAACCAAGGTATGGATATCATACTCTTAGCCTACTAGTGAAAACCGGACGAATGACCATTCTATACGCCCTCCCCCAACAACTCATGGACAGGTTCTTCAACGCCATCGCCTCGAGCCTTAATGACCGCTTGCTGCAGCCGCACCAAATCGGCCTCCAGCATTGTGACCTCCTCTGGCGCATAATCATCGAATAAGCGATTGATAAACTGCAAATGCTCAAGGAAAGTTTGTTCGTATATGGCGCGTCCCGCTTCGGTTAAGCGGATGATTTGGCGGCGACCGTCTTTTTTGGAGGCCAGCCGCTCCACTAGCCCTTTATCTTCCAAACGACTTACAACGCCTGTTAACGTTCCTTTGGTAATCAAAGTCTCTTCACCCAACTTTTTGGGCTGCATACCGGGGGTATTGCCTAAAGTAATAATTACATCATATTGCGGTAATGTTAAATCAAGCGGGTGAACATGCTTGGCCGCATAAGATAAAAAAGCCTGGTGTGTGCGGAGTAATTGGCGCAGTACGGTTGGAAAGGTTGATAGAGTGGACATAATGTAAAAAAATGG
>JBEKBU010000199.1:0-7990 GCA_050015235.1 Methylomonas sp.
GGCGATAATATAGCCGTGACGGTAAAACTGATATCGCCGATCGCGATGGAGGAAGGATTGCGTTTTGCTATTCGAGAAGGCGGCCGTACCGTGGGCGCCGGTGTTGTTGCATCCATAATTGAGTAAACAAAATGGCAAATCAGACTATTCGTATTCAATTAAAAGCATTCGATCATAAATTGATCGATCAGTCAGCGGGTGAAATAGTTGAAACCGCAAAGCGAACCGGCGCTCAAGTAAAAGGCCCGATTCCTTTGCCGACCCGGAAAGAACGTTTTACGATTCTGATATCGCCGCATGCTAACAAAGATGCTCGAGATCAGTACGAATTAAGAACTTATAAAAGATTGCTTGATATTGTCGAACCAACCGATAAAACCGTAGATGCCTTAATGAAATTGGATCTGGCGGCCGGGGTTGATGTTCAAATCAAGCTTAAATAAGAGTTAGTTATATTTTAGAGGGATAGGCGGATGTCATTAGGTCTAGTCGGTCGTAAATGTGGTATGACCCGAATTTTTTGTGAAGATGGCGCTTCAGTGCCGGTAACTGTTTTACAGGTTGACTCAAACCGGGTCATTCAGGTTAAAACGGTTGAAAATGATGGTTACCGGGCAATACAGGTAGCTGCCGGCGATAAGAAATCTTCAAAAGTTAATAAAGCCATGGCTGGTCATTATGCTGGGGCAAATGTGACGGCCGGCCGCGGCTTATGGGAATTCAGAATAAACGAAGATGAAGTTCTTGAGCTATCTGCCGGTTCCGAATTGAATGTCAATGTTTTTGAAGCCGGACAAGTGGTTGATGTTTGCGGAACCAGCATTGGTAAAGGTTTTGCCGGTACGGTTAAACGATATAATTTTAGAACCCAGGACGCTACGCACGGTAATTCCCGTTCGCATAGGGTTCCCGGTTCAAACGGTATGAATCAGACGCCGGGCCGTGTATTCAAAGGTAAAAAAATGTGCGGACATATGGGCGCGGTTAAAACAACCGTGCAGAATTTGACCATCCATTCGGTTGACGCGGAAAGAAGCTTGATTTTAATTAAAGGAGCTGTTCCGGGCGCTAAAGGCGGCGACGTAATCATTACTCCAGCAGTAAAAAAGTCAAAAAAAGGTTAAATTATGAGTTTGCAAGTACCTGCAATCGGTAATCAAGATTCTGCTTTACCGCTTAATGTTTCAGAGGCTGTTTTTGGTCAGGCGTATAATGAAACTTTAGTACACCAATTGGTAACTAAATATCTTGCAACCGCCAGAGCCGGAACCAAGGCGCAGAAAAATCGCGCGGCTGTAAGCGGCGGCGGGGCAAAGCCTTTTAGACAAAAAGGCACTGGACGCGCGCGCGCCGGCTCCACCCGCGGGCCGATATGGCGTACAGGCGGCGTTTCCTTTGCCGCGCAACCGCGATCATATGATCAGAAGTTGAACAAAAAAATGTATAGAACCGGGATACGTTCAATTTTCTCGGAGCTGTTACGCCAAGACCGGATAGCCGTATGCAACGATATTATTCCAAGTCAGCCCAAGACAAAAGAACTTTTAGCAAAAATTAAGGGTTTGAATGTGGAGCGTTTGTTAATCGTTGCGGAAGAAATAAACGAAAATTTATTTCTTGCGGCCAGAAACTTGCCCAATGTTGCTGTACTTACACCTAGCAGTATTGATCCGGTTTCATTGGTGTATGCGGATAAAGTTATTGCAACAACGACGGCATTGAAACAGATTGAGGAGCGTTTAGCATGAGTATCGAACAAATAAAACTCGCAAACGTTTTGCAGGCTCCGATTATTACCGAAAAGACTGCGAATGCGACGGATCATAGCAATCAATATGTTTTTAGGGTGACACAGTCTGCAACGAAGTTACAAATTAAGAAAGCAGTTGAGTTGATGTTTAAAGTAGAAGTGGAATCCGTTCGTGTTCTTAATGTTAAAGGTAAGATCAAACGATTCGGACGTTCATTAGGAAAGCGTTCTGACTGGAAGAAAGCCTATGTGAAATTACAGTCCGGACACAGTATTGAGTTTGCAACAGCGTAATTAAAGATCAATAGGAGCGGTAGAAAAGCATGGCTATTCTAAAATCTAAACCGACGTCTCCGGGTTCCCGGTTTGTAGTGCGTGTACAAAATAATGATTTGCATAAGGGTAAGCCATTTGCACAACTACTAGAAAAAAAACATAACAGCGGCGGCCGGAATAATAGCGGTAGAATTACAACCCGGCATATCGGCGGCGGACACAAAAAATTCTACCGAATCGTAGATTTTAAACGTGATAAAACCGACATTCCGGCGATTGTTGAAAGAATCGAATACGATCCTAACCGGACGGCGAATATTGCTCTGCTGCTATTTAAAGATGGCGAGCGAAAATATATTATCGCGCCGAAAAATGTAGAGGTTGGTCAAGAACTTCTCAGTTCCGAAACGACTCCGGTGAAACCAGGGAATTGCATGCCTTTGCGCAATATGCCTTTAGGCACGACTATTCATTGTGTTGAGCTTAAGCCCGGTAAAGGCGCTCAATTAGCTAGAAGCGCCGGAACTTCAGTGCAGTTGGTTGCGAAGGATGGCGCTTATGTAACGATACGTCTGCGTTCCGGAGAAATGAGAAAAGTCATGTCCGATTGTAAAGGCGTGGTTGGCGAAGTATCGAATTCAGAGCATAATCTTATTTCGTTAGGTAAGGCGGGAGCCACGCGTTGGCGCGGCGTCAGACCAACCGTTCGCGGGGTGGCCATGAATCCGGTGGATCATCCGCATGGTGGGGGGGAAGGTCGTACTTCAGGCGGTAGACATCCCGTATCTCCTTGGGGTACTCCAACCAAGGGTTATAAAACACGCAAAAACAAGCGTACTGACAATATGATCGTCAGACGCCGTAAGCAAAAATAAGAGGTAGTAATCGTGCCGCGTTCAATTAAAAAAGGTCCATTTATTGATCATCATCTGCTGAAAAAGGTTGAAGAAGCAGTGAGAACAAATAATCGGAAACCAATTAAAACTTGGTCGAGAAGATCGATGATCAGTCCTGATATGTTGGGCTTAACCATAGCTGTGCATAACGGTAAACAGCATGTTCCGGTTTTGATTTCTGAAAACATGGTCGGTCATAAGTTGGGAGAGTTTTCTCCAACCCGGACTTATAAAGGCCATATTGTCGATAAAAAATCAAAGTAAGGAGTTGATATGGAAGTTTCAGCCAAATTAAGTAATGCGCCTTTATCAGCACAAAAAGCCCGATTAGTCGGTGATCAAATTCGCGGTTTACCGGTTGAAAAAGCGCTTAACTTGTTAACTTTCAGTTCGAAAAAAGCGGCCGGTATATTTAAAAAAATACTTGAATCGGCGATTGCAAATGCTGAGCATAACGAGAGCGCGGACGTTGACGAGTTACATGTCTCGACTGTCTTTGTTAACGAAGGCGCGGTGATGAAAAGAGTCAGCGCAAGAGCAAAAGGCCGTGCGAATCATATTCTTAAAAGAACTTGTCATATAACAGTTAAAGTAGCAGAAAAATAATCGAGGTAGAAAATGGGTCAAAAAGTTCATCCCACCGGCATACGTCTAGGGATAGTTAAAGATTGGACTTCCAGGTGGTATGCAAATAGCCAGAATTACCCGGTGCTTCTCTTACAGGATCTGAAAGTTCGAGAATATATTAAAAAGAAGTTAGCGCATGCGTCGGTGAGCCGTGTTCAGATAAACCGGCCTGCTAACAACGCCAACATCACCGTTCATACTGCCAGACCCGGTATAGTGATCGGTAAAAAAGGCGAGGATATAGACGTTTTAAGACAAGATATTTCTACTATGATGGGGGTTCCGGTACAACTTAATGTTGAAGAAATCCGCAAACCTGAACTTGATGCATATTTGGTTGCTGAAAGCATCGCTCAGCAATTAGAAAAACGTATCATGTATCGTAGGGCCATGAAGCGCGCGGTTACGAACACTATGCGTTTGGGCGCCGAAGGTATCAAAATTACCGTAGCCGGACGTTTGAATGGCGCTGAAATTGCCCGGACGGAATGGTATCGGGAGGGTAGAGTGCCATTGCATACATTACGCGCCGATATTGACTACGGTACGGCGGAAGCGAAAACGACCTATGGTATCATAGGCATTAAAGTCTGGATTTTCAAAGGTGAGGTTTTCGATATGGATGCGCATACCGCCTCGTTGAATTCAGAATCAAAGAAATAGTTGCAGGGGTAATTAAATGCTTCAGCCAAAAAGAACAAAATTTCGTAAACAACACACCGGCAGAAACAACGGTACTGCTTTGCGCGGTTCCTCGGTGAGCTTTGGTGAGTATGGATTAAAATCTATCAGCCGTGGTAGAATGACTGCCCGGCAAATCGAAGCGGCGCGTAGGGCGATAAGCCGGCACGTAAAGCGGGGCGGAAAAATATGGATCAGAATATTTCCTGACAAACCTATAACCAAGAAACCGTTAGAAGTGCGTATGGGTAAAGGTAAAGGTAGCGTCGAATACTGGGTTGCGCAAATAAAGCCCGGCACTATGCTGTTCGAAATTGAAGGCGTGTCAGAGGAAATAGCCCGTGAAGCTTTTGAATTAGCAGCAGCAAAATTACCTGTTAAAACTACATTTTCCGCACGGACTATATTGTAATGAAAGCAAACGAACTACGTAAAAAAACCAAAGATGAATTAAACGCTTCTCTTGTGGATTTAAGCCGCGAGCAATTTAATTTAAGAATGCAAAAAGGCAGCGGTCAACTCGCAAAATCCAGTCAGGTTAAGCAGGTGAGACGGAATATCGCCCGTATCAATACTGTACTTTCTGAAATATCGAGAGGTTAAGTTATGAATACGAACGAAGCAAAAATCCGTACTGTAACTGGCCGCGTAGTAAGTACGAAAATGAATAAAACCGCGGCGGTTTTAGTGGAAAGATTGGTTAAACATCCCGTATATGGAAAATACATTAAAAGATCGACCAAGTTTCTGGTCCACGATGAAAATAATCAATGCCAGGAAGGGGATATTGTGTCTATTACCTCGTGCCGGCCTATATCTAGACACAAAACATTTAAATTAGTTGAAGTTATTGAAGCTTCAAATAAATAATTAATCGATAGACAAGTTGGGAATTCAAAATGATTCAGATGCAAACTAGCCTTGACGTCGCCGATAACAGCGGTGCAAAAAAGGTCATGTGTATCAAAGTATTGGGTGGGTCTCACCGGCGTTACGCCGGAATCGGCGACATCATCAAAGTCAGTATTAAAGATGCCATGCCCAGAACCAGGGTAAAAAAAGGCGACGTATATAACGCCCTGGTGGTTCGGACTCGGAAAGGAGTCAGACGTTCGGATGGCTCAATAATCCGATTTGACGGCAATGCGGCAGTTATTTTAAATAACCAATTACAACCAATCGGCACGCGTATTTTTGGGCCGGTTACACGTGAATTACGGGGAGATAAATTTATGAAAATTATTTCTCTTGCGCCCGAAGTATTATAGGGAGGCGCTAAAATGAATAAAATTAAACAAGGTGATGAAGTCGTCGTTATTGTTGGTAAGGATAAAGGTAAACAAGGGAAAGTTGAAAAAATTCTGGACAATAACAAATTAATCGTCAACGGCATTAATAAAGTTAAAAAACACCAAAAGGCTAATCCTAATGTTGGCGTATCCGGTGGTATTACAGAAAAAGAAATGCCTATCGATATTTCTAATGTAGCGTTATTTAATCCTAAAACAAAGAAAGCCGATCGGGTTGGATTTAGAATTATCAATGATAAAAAAGTCAGATTTTTTAAATCAACTAACGATATTGTTGGTTTATAGGTGAAGGTTATGGCTAGATTAGAAAAAAAATATAAAGAAGAAATCATACCGGCATTACTTGAGCAATTTGGTTATAAAACAGTTATGCAAGTGCCGAAAATTACCAAAATAACCCTGAACATGGGGGTAGGCGGAGCGATTGCGGATAAAAAAGTCATGCAATCCGCGGTTTCCGATATGGAAAAAATTTCCGGTCAAAAAGCAGTTGTTACGTTGGCGAGAAAATCGATAGCCGGTTTTAAAATACGTGACGATATGCCTATAGGCTGTAAAGTTACTTTGCGCGGCCCTAAAATGTATGAATTTTTTGACCGGTTGATTACGATTTCTATCCCCCGTATCCGCGATTTTCGCGGTATGAGCTCTAAAAGTTTTGATGGACGGGGTAATTACTCGTTAGGAATAAAGGAACAAATCATATTCCCAGAGATAGATTACGATAAAATTGACGCTCTTCGTGGTATGGACATTTGTATCACAACAACGGCGCAAACCGATGAAGAAGGTTTGGCTTTGTTGAAACTGTTCAATTTTCCATTTAAAAACTAAGGGCGAATAATATGGCAAAGAAATCTATGATTGCGCGCGACGTTAAACGCGCGAATTTAATAAAAAAGTTTGATGCAAAAAGACAAGCATTAAAAGAATTGGTTAGATCGCCAAATTCGACAGACGAGCAAAAAGAGAAAGCTCAACTTCAGTTACAAAAACTGCCGAGAGACTCCAGTAGAACCCGATTGCGTAATCGATGCAAGTTAACCGGTCGTCCGCATGGTTATTACAGAAAATTCGGTCTTAGCCGGAATAAGCTTAGGGAAGCGACCATGCGTGGCGATGTTCCCGGTTTATCGAAAGCTAGCTGGTAACCTCAGGTTTTAATGTTTCTGGAGAATTAATTATGAGCATGACCGATCCAATAGCAGATATGTTGACCAGAATAAGAAACGGTCAATCTGCGGGTAAAAAAAATGTGAAAATCCCTTCATCCAAGCTCAAAACCGCCATTGCTAAGGTATTGAAGGAAGAAGGTTATATAGCCGATTACAAAGTTGAGTCTAACGGTAATCATTTGGAAATGACAGTTGAGTTGAAATATTTCAATGGCGTTCCGGTAATTGAAAACGTAAAGCGCATCAGCCGGCCAGGTTTAAGAATATATAAATCAAAAGACGAATTGCCTAAAGTATTGGGCGGTTTAGGCATTGCCATTGTTTCGACCTCGAATGGCGTAATGACGGATCGCGCCGCGCGTGCAATTGGGCATGGCGGCGAAGTCATTTGTACGGTAAGTTAAGTTTAAGGAGTTATTATGTCAAGAGTAGCGAATGCTCCAATTTCTATTCCCGCGGGCGTACAAATTAGCGTGGATGGAAATTCCTTACTTGTGAAAGGCAAGCTGGGCCAACATACGTTTGGTTTGGCGGAATGTCTGGAGCTGGATATTGGAAGCGATTTAATCAAAATAAAATGGAATGAAAGTATTTATAACTCGAAAGCGCTTGCCGGTACGGCGCGAGCCTCCATAAATAATTTGGTGAAAGGCGTATCTGAAGGTTTTGTTAAAAAAATGCTTTTAGTCGGCGTGGGATACAGAGCACAGATCAAGGATAACTTGCTGACATTGGCGCTTGGTTATTCGAATCCGGTAGAATACCCGGTTCCGGAAGGTATAACTATTGAAGTTCCGATACAAACCGAGTTGCTGATTAAGGGTAGCGACAAGCAAAAAGTCGGGCAAGTTGCTTCCGAGATTAGGGCGTTGCGTCCGCCGGAGCCTTATAAAGGTAAAGGCGTGAGAATTGCTGACGAATATGTGGCTAGAAAAGAAGCTAAGAAGAAATAGGTAAAACGATGGATAAAAAGTCGACAAGATTGAAAAGAGCATTAAAAATACGTAGTAAGATTAAAAAGCTGGATGTTAACCGTCTTACTGTGCATCGTACCTCGCAGCATATCTATGCCCAAGTTTTAAGTGCGGACGGTAAAAGTACGCTCGCCTCGGCTTCGACAGTGCAAACCGATGTGAGAAGCGCTGTCAAAAACACCAGTAATATATCCGCGGCGATTGAAGTAGGTAAAACTATTGCGCAAAAGGCGCTAGCAGCTGGCGTTACCGAGGTTGCGTTTGACCGTTCTGGTTTTAAATATCACGGCCGCGTAAAAGC
>JBEKBU010000200.1:0-7955 GCA_050015235.1 Methylomonas sp.
CAATAATGTTGATACAGGCCAAGGAGACAAAGCGCGGGCTGTTTTTACCAACGGCCACCACCACCGCTCCCATCAGCAAACCGGAGGTCAGGCCGTTGATGACGCTGGAGAGAAAAAACACCAGCCAACCGGTGATCCAGAATAATTGCCGGTAACTCATGTGTTTGCGAACCAGCCATGCTTTCAAGGCGTCAAAAATACGCATGTCCTCCATGGCGTTCAAATAAGTCATCGACACCATGATGAACAATAATAACTCGATATAACTTTGCAAATTGCTCCTAAACGCGGCGACGGCGTTCTGATCGTTACCTTGCTGTTGGTAGGCGACAACGATGAAAAACCAGACCAAGGCCGCCGCTAACAACATGGGTTTGGATTTACGCAGTTCGGTAGCTTCTTCGAACATCGCCGCGATATAAGCCCCTATCATCACAATAACGGATAAATAGCCCGCCCAATGATGCGTCAAATCCATCCGCGCCAATGGCTGATTCGCTGTTTCTTCCCCGGCAAATCCTAAATTAGGCATCAAACACGCTGCAATTCCTAGCAAGCTTAAAACAAAACGCACTTTTTTCTCCAAAAATAAATTCTCTGATCCGGCGACTGGCAAACAGAAGTTTAGTAAAAAGCGTCCATTTTAAACTAATAAGCCGTACGATTTTGATTTTTAACGGCTGCCAAAAAAAGCAGGCCTGAGGATGATTATGGCGTTAGGTGCGGAGCTCGTTGACCTTAGTGCTGATACAACAAATGTTCGAATGCCGGCAGCCAGTCGGCGAAATCGGTCACATAGTTGTAGCCGCATACCGTATGCAGTGTTTTACCGTTAACGATTTCATGGATGCGCCGCGCGCACTGCCGGGTTTCCGACTCCGGGCCGTAGGGATTGAAACGCATGCCTTGTTCGGTTAAAAACACATAATCGCAGATAAACAGCACTTCCCGGTAGATGTAAAAGGTAAAGCCCGGTGTGTGGCCGCCGATGTGAAAGCCTTGTATGCCGTCATAGACGAAATCCGCGCCAAAACGGTGGTCGATATCGAAGGCGGCCGCTAGTTGGTGTTTAGCGTCGAGCGCATGCAAGTATACTTGCGAGCTCCACAGGCGGCGATATTGATTGCAGGCCCCCATGAAATGATGATGCGTGAACAAGATCGCCCGCACCGGCGCCAGATCGCGGTTAAAGGCCGACGGCGAATCGATCCATACCGCGCCGTTGTCCGTGGTGACGCGATAGGCCGCATGCTCCAAGCCGAGTTTAGGTACGGAAAGCAGTTGACCGACATAGTCGTTGATCGCCAGGCCGGTGACCCGATAGGTCTTCTCAACCTCGTCCCAAGCCATAAAATGATCGTGATGGGCGCCGCAAAACGGGCAAACATCCGGCGTCTCGCCTATCATATTGTACCCGCAAACCAGACAGACCGATTGTGCGCCGGGCGTTTCCGATAGCATTGTGTTGTTCATGGCTTAATCTCCATAACAGGTTAGCGCAACCAAGCGGGATGATTAGATCCGGAGCGCCCGGACTATTCGTCCGGTTTAGCCAGCATTTTACGCACTTCGCCGACATGCGTTTCCTCCAAAGCGCACATGCGGCGGGCATATTCCTCCAACAGAACGCTACGGCCGTTTACCAGCTCCAACAAGTGGTGGTATTCGGCCAGGGCCAGGGATTCATGTTTCAGCGATTCTTTGAGTATGCTGCCGATATCGTGATGATGCGATTCCAGCAACTCGCCGATACCCAACGAAGGATGGCCGCCCAAATGAGTAACCATTTCTCCCGCCTCATTGGCGTGCAGCAAAGACTCGGTGGCCTGGGCGCGCATCCAGGCGACAATCGGAATCCGGTTATAGCCGAACACCATCAAGGCGTAATGCGTGTAGCGCACCACGCCAGCCAGTTCGGATTCCAGGATGTTGTTCAGCACCTGAATGACGGCGCCGTAATCAATGTCGTGTGTAGTCATGATAGTCCCCTAATTGTTATATTGACGGGCGAATCTTGAGCTTACTAATTTTCTGTTAGACTATTTTTATACGGCAGGTTCCAAAAAGGCGAAACTGAAGTTAGCGTCTACCGTAATAAATAGGCCAGGTTTCGTATTTAAGTATGACCGCCGGCGTTAAGCTTGGATTTCAAGTGCTCGCCGAGACGTTTCATGGCCGCTGACGCATCGTCGCGGGCCAGATGAACGTTAAGTATGCTGGGCGCGCTCCGGTTGTTAAGAGCCTTGCCGAGCGCCTGTTCAAATTCCTGTTCGGTTTGCACATCGTAACCGCTTAAAGGGCCGAACACTTCACCCAGTTTATCGAAACGCCACAGCCCGATATCGTTGAAAGGCCCTTCCAGAATGCAGCGTTCGGTGCTGTAGCCGCAGTTGTTGAATACGATAACAATCGGATTCAGGCCAAGACGGGCATAGGTCGAAAGCTCTGTGCCGGTCATCTGAAACGCGCCATCGCCGACCAGTATCAGCACGCGATGGTCGGGCCGGGCGATTTGCGCGCCCAACGCGGCCGGCACGGCAAATCCCATGGTCGTATAAAAACTGGACGCGAAAAATTCGCTCTGTTCGTGCACGCGTAAATCGATGGCCGCAAACAAGCAATCGCCTACGTCGCAAACCAGTATCATATCTGGGGTAAGCGCCCGGTTGAGCCGCCCGATCAAACGGGCCGTGGTTATCGGCCGCTCAGGCTCGGGAAACGCGGCGGCCTCCAAGATCGCCGGCCGATCCGAAGATTTTTGGCTCCCGGCTTTGACGGCGCCGACAAAAGCCGTTAAAAAATCCGCCAATCCTATCTTGGAATAGCGGTGGGCGCTGATGATCACCTCGTCCAGTGAGGCGCGGATCATAAGCTGAGGATCAAGTTTCGCGGTATAAATGCCGGAATCTATATCGTTTAAAGTGACGCCCAGCATCAGGAATAAATCGGATTGTTCGACCATGTAACGCACCGGTTCGGCGCTCATGGCCCCTTCGTAAATGCCGTAATAAGCGGGATGGCGCTCGGCTATCACCGACTTGCCGGTCAACGTCGCGACCACCGGCCAGCCCACATGCTCGACCAGCTTGACCAGGGCGCCCTGCAGCCCGCGCCGGTGCAGCTCAACGCCGGCGATAATCATCGGCGAAACCGACCGGGCGATCAGCTCGCGGGTCTCGGCTATCGCTTCGGATAAAGCGGTCTCATCGCGGACGAACGGCTCAAACTCTCTATCCGGCATGGGATAGCCTTCAGCAAAGACCATATCGCGCGGTATTTCTATGTAGACGGGTTTACAATAGCGGCGCGCCGCCGCCAAGGCATGGTCGATCTGCCGGAAGGCGATGACGGGATCGTCTAGCACGACGCACGCGCAGGTAATGCGTTCGAAAATCTCGCGCTGAAACGTGAAAGGGCCGAAACGGTGATGCAGCAACGGGTCGTCGCGTTGTTCGCGTACGCCCGGAGCGCCGCTGATAACGACCACCGGCGAGGACTCGGCGTAAGCGCCGGCGACGGCGTTGACGGTATTCAAGGCGCCGACGCCATAGGTAACCGCAAGCGCCCCCATGCCCAGGCAGCGGGCGTAACCGTCCGCCGCGAATGCGGCGGTATCCTCGCGCGTCGTGCCTATGTGCTGCACAGGGCTTTTGACCATCAGATCATAAAAGCCAAGTATGTAATCTCCCGGTACGCCAAAAACATGCGCGACGCCTAGTTCATAGAGGCGCTTGAGCAGATATTCGCCGATAGTTCCGACCTTCTTGGTTGTCTGCATGGCGCGTTTCCCAACGGTAAAAAGTTTATTCTACCTCCATTTCAGCCGTGTAACGACCATAACGTGCGGCGCCGTTCAGTTTTGCCCGTTTATACAGCGCGTTTTGCGCGGATTTTGTATTCTCCGCCTTTCCCGACCAGGCTTGCAGCACCGGCTGCTGCAAGGCGCGGCCGTAGGAAAAACTCAACTCCCAGGGCGCATTGCCGGCCAGGGCGTTGATGGCGTTCAGGTTTAGCGTGGCTTCCTCGGGCGATTGGCCGCCGGACAGGAAATTGACGCCCGGCGTCGCCGCCGGCACTGAACGCCGCAATTGGGCCAGGGTTTTTTCGGCGATTTCGGCCGTACCGGCCTTGCGCGTCGCGTCTTTACCCGGCACGACCATGCTGGGCTTGAGCAGCATATACTCCAGTTGTACGCCATGCCTGTAGAGGGCGTGAAACACCGCCCGCTGCACGGCTTCCGTCACTTCAAAACAGCGCTCGATGCTATGGTCGCCGTCCAGCAATACTTCCGGCTCGACTATCGGCACTATGCCCAGCTCTTGGCAAATAGCCGCGTAACGCGCCAATACCTCGGCATTGGCGTCTATGCCCAGCTGGGTCGGATTATGCGGGCTGATGCTATAAACTTCCCGCCATTTTGCGAATCGCGCGCCCTGCTGTTTATATACCGCCAGGCGCTCCGCCAATCCGTCCAAGCCCTGGGTGATGACATCCCCTCCGGCATTGGCCAAAGACAGCGTGCCTTTATCCACCTTGATGCCGGGCACGACGCCCTGTTCGGCCGAGACTTCCGGCAGTGGTTTGCCGCTATCGGTTTTTTGCCCCAGGGTTTCTTCAAACAAAATCACGCCGCTGACAAATTCGCCCAGGCCGGGCGTGGTGAGTAATAACGAGCGGAAGACGCGGCGATTTTCTTCCGTGGATTCGACGTTGATCGCTTTAAAGCGCTTGAGCATGGTCGGATGGCTCTCGTCGGCGGCCAGTATGCCTTTGCCCTTGACGACTAAATCAGCGATGGTGGACTGCAGTTCGTTTTGTGTGCTCATGGTTATTCCCTCTGCTAACGTGCTGAAATTGAGAGTTAGAAGCTTATTGAATCTGGAAAGTTCATCAAACTACGGCTGAGCATCCCTTTTCATCAGGTAACGCCGAGCATATAATGGATATATATTAAAAACCGATTTTGAAAATAAAATAGCCATGAAACCGAGCAACCAGCTACGTTTTGCCGTTAATGACCGCATCAATGATGTCGATGTCAGTCCGTCGCTTGTTCCTTTGGCGTTGTTAGGCGAATTTCAAAAAGATGTTAGTGAGTTTGTAAATACACAAGGCGAAGAAAATCTTTATTTTGATGTCCATCAACCCAGATTTGACGAGGATGAATTCAATGTAATGGTAGAGCGGGGAACTAAAGCATGGGCGGATGTCCCTGATGCAACAGTATGGGTGGAAACTCTTCGCGGTAATTAAACTTAACTGCGATCAAGAACCATCCTTAATAATCCTTTAACGCGCTACAATACAGCATCAATTTCATCAACTTGAAGAGGATAGTTTTGTGGAAAAGTACGATAGTGCAGCGATTCGCCATTTTGAAGATGCTGAGTTATTGAAAGATTCAAAAAAACTAGATAATGCAGGACATTTAATAGGTTTTGCAGCAGAATGTGCAATTAAGCATAAAATATCAACTATTCACTCCAGCACAACTGTTCCCCACGGACATTTTCCAGATATTCTTATCTCAGCGAGAAAACACCTTGGTCAGAGATCGAGCTACACAACAACTATCTATGATATTCTCAAACACGACATTTTTATTGGCTGGAGTGTTAATCGTCGCTACTATGAAACTGGAAATACTACAATGTTTGAAATTGACTCATGGTTTAATGTCACGAAACGCTTATTTGCAACTGCTGGTCTTAAAAGGCACAAATGAATTCCCCAATACGCTTTGACGATGCCCTCCCAGCCTTTGCAGCATTGGTTCGAGATGAATGGGGAAAAGAAGCTATTGATGAGAATCTTTTCTTACGAGATGTGACCGGGCGCCTTACTTTCATTGTAATTAGCGAAAAATACTCTATTGAAGCTCGAACAACACTTGCTACAAAGGCTAGCAATACATTGGGATATTACGTTGACGGCAATGGATTTGCCATAGCTACTCCGGAAGAGCTATTTGACGAACGTTTAAAACACTTAACAAAAGCCAGAAAAATTCATTTGTTTAGTAAAATTTTTTCCGGAGATGTTTATCTTGTCGATCGACGTATGGTCGGGGCTGATTGGCTCCGCAAACCCGCGCCATTCGCCCCACCACCGATTCGTATTGTCTTTGCCAGCATTAAAGGCGGAGTCGGTCGTTCAACCGCACTTTGTGTTCTGGCCGCACATATTGCTAAACGAGGACGGAGAGTTCTTACTATCGACATGGACCTCGAAGCGCCGGGACTTGGGAACATGTTGTTGCCTGATGGAACTTTACCTGAATTCGGCTTACTCGATTATCTTGTCGAACACAGTCTTGGGCCACTGGATGAACAGTTTTATGTAGACATGATTGGCTCTTCATGGATAGGGGGTGGTAGCGGTCGGGTCGATGTTCTTCCGGCTATTGGTCAGCGCTCTCTCGATAATCCGGCAAATGTACTCGCAAAAATCGCCCGCGCCTACTTAGGGGGAGGCGAAACTATCAGTGAATCGGATTTGAATGATGATCCACCCAGCTTTATGGATAACATGCGCTCTCTCCTGGATCGAATTGCAATTCCATTGCGTTACGACGCTATTTTGATAGATGCTAGGGCTGGCTTACATGAAACATCCGCGGCGGCCATTGTCGGCTTAGGCGCGGAAATTCTTTTTTTTGGACTTGATCAAACTCAAACCTTTGCTGGTTATGACTTGTTATTCGCCCATTTGGCGACTCTTCCAGTTGATTCAAATGACGACTGGCGTAACCGAATACAGTTTATACAGGCAAAAGCCCCCGAAAACCCAATAGCTCGCGAAAAGTTTTCTCAAAACATGAATGCACTTTTGCAGAAGCACTTCTGGCCTATCGCATTATCAGACGACTATCAAATCGATCTTGCCTCTCTGAAAGATACTTTTGAAGTTGAATGGATTGAAGATACAGAGTTTTCTAAGGAGCCTCAAATAGAAGACGACAAGACCTTGCCGATAATTTCCATCCTTGATGACACGCGATTCAGTTCTTTCTCCCCTTTCACTGATCGCGATTTACTTTTAGAATCCGTATATTCCGTTACCTTCGGCGAATTGCTTGAAACAACTACAACAATGGTCAACGACTCTATTCGGAAAGAAACTAAAATATGACGCAGATCGATTTTCTTGCTATTCGTAAGGCCCTCGCAACCATGCTATCCGATCATGACGCTTCGGGTGAATATCGACCGAAGGTTGAAGAAATTTTTACGCCCGAGCAACATGCTAACGCCTTGGATCCGAATACGCCTATAGTTGTCGGCTCTCGTGGAACTGGCAAAAGTTTTTGGGCTGGGGTACTTGAACAGGAAAACACAAGAGAAGTTGCGGCCATCGCCTACCCTAATTTAGGCTTGGATCGGCTAACTGTTCGGTCTGGATATAATGGTTTTTCAGGCGAAGAAGCAGTAAACGCAAAAACAATTGATGCGCGCGTCCCGCTCGGCAAAGAGAGCGCGTTGGCGTTTGACTTTTGGTCGGCTGTTATCCTTCGAGCAGCCAAATCAGCCTGCAATACAAGTCTCCAGGCAATAACTATTCGTGAGGTTATGGAGCAATATGCTGATCCGGAAGATTGGCATAAAGAGATTAAAATAGTAGATGAAAAGCTTACCGCTTCAGGAAATACGCTCCTCATAACATTTGACGCCTTGGATACGATTTCGAAAGAATGGAAACGGTCGAGCCTTTTAATCGATGCGCTTTTCGAAGTTATATGGTCTCTGCGCGCAAGGCGTTCGATTCGTGCAAAAATCTTTATTCGGCCTGAACAATTGAATGATGAAACATTGAATTTTGTCGAATTGCCAAAATTACGCAGTCGAAAAGTCGATCTCAAGTGGACACAAGTTGAATTGTATGGACTTCTGTTTTGGCGTCTTGCTACTACTTCCGGTATTAATGACAGTTTTGGTGAATTGGTAAAACAAATAGGG
>JBEKBU010000201.1:0-7919 GCA_050015235.1 Methylomonas sp.
ATGAAATGTTCGGCGACGAGAGATTGCATAATGCTTTGGCTGCCGGCAAAAAACCTTTCGACTCAGCCAAAGCCGAGCTGGCGTCATTTATCGGCGACTGCCCGCTTGCGGATGATATTTCCTTGGTTACGCTTAGTTTTTAGTTTACCGGCGCCGGCGGAAATCGCAGGTGTGGTTAAATTAAATAATTTAGCTTATACTTTTAAAAAATTAGTTAGTAACCTGACTGCCGCCCAATGCCGTTTAGTTAAGGCTTAACTCGCCTTACGAACGCCTTAACTGAACGGCATTGGACAGCCGCCTAACCCCACCGCTAAAAACCGCCAACACAAATTCAGAACATTGAACCTAAAATGACCGCAAACTTTATTTGGCTTGATCAATACAAAATCGGCAACCCCACCATAGACCAGCAGCACGAGTATTTGTTCGATTTGGCGAATGAAATTGTCGATCCTAACAATGACCAGCAGAAAACCTATCAAAACATATTGTCGCTTTACCATTATGTTAGAGAGCATTTCACGGCTGAAGAAAATATAATGAAAGAGACAAACTGCCCCGGTTACGAAGCGCATGTCAAAGAACATGGCCAGCTGGTTATCAAACTGTCTGAAATAACCACCGGCATCATCAGCGGCGAGACAGGAAAAGAAGATATTATGAAATTCATGTGCAGTTGGCTGTTACAACATATTCTTAAACGCGACATACTTTTATCTGAATGCATGCATAAGCAGGCAAACAATGACCCGCATATGCATCAGCATTGATTATTAAATGCATCATTATGGCCGCCGCCGTGCGCCAATTCCGTGCGCACGCGGCCATAAGCAAAAGCTCAAAAATTGGATTTTCGTCTTAACAGCGGAATTGATTCCAATGACGGTTCAAATCAACAATTTTTCAACCGATTTGGCGCAAATCCACCGATTCAAATTGTTTTAATTATCTCGACATGCCTGAATTACCGGCAAATTAAATTAGGCATGCAACTTGCTTAATATTTTAACGATATTACTCAGTTTGTTACCCTTGCAAAATTGCGCTCCCAACTTGTATGCTATAATTGTTTAGCAAATTAGTTGGGATTTTTTTTGTAGTCAGGAATTCATGCCGATTAGCATTGTCTTCGGTTTATCATAGGGTTAAATATTGTCAAGGAGAGTGTCGCCATGATAACTATCATCGTTGAAGGCCCGGAACATTCCGGCAAGGGTCATGCTATCGCCATGATCGCCAAACTATTGAAAAGCGCCGGCCTGGATGTTACTGTCCAGGGCGAACGCACTCATAACGCCAAAAAACTGACGCTGACCGAAGAAGAACATATTAACCGGTTAGCGGACGCCAAGATATTTATTAAAGAAATGCGGACATCGGTATAGACGGCAATTAATCTTTGGAAATATTTTTATTTCGCAATGTATTATAAATTTTAAAACTCAATATGATCGCCGCCAATACAAACGTGATGGCGTTGGCGATGATAATGGCCTTGTTCGCCAAATAAACCCCGTAAATAAACCATAACAATACCCCCAACGCGAACATGCCGTACATGCTCAAGGACAGGGAGTGCGTATCGCGAGTTTTAATGGTCTTGATAGCCTGGGGTAGGAAAGAGCCCGTGGTGAAAGCCGCCGCCAGATAACCTATGATTTCAGCAGATATTTCCATTTAATTCAATATTTGTTGTAACTATGCTCCGGCGTCAAAAGCCGAATGGCTGACCAAACCACGCTTACTCCAATAATTAATGCCGCCACACAAAATAACCTAAGCCGGCCAGCACCAATTGGATAAAAGCCAACAGCCAGAAATAACCGACAAAGAGCATGATACGTACCGGTTTATCCGTGGTTTTGCCGGCGCTTAACCACCAACCTCCCAGCCCGGAGAACAGCGTGATCAGCAAAATCTCGGTAACGACAGGATTCATTAACGCGGCGCCGGGGCTAAAACCTCGCGCGAGCCGTTGCTTTCGGCCGGAGTGACGACGCCAGCGTTTTCCATGTCTTCGATAATGCGGGCGGCGCGGTTGTAACCGATTTTAAAACGCCGCTGCACGCTGGAGATTGAAGCTTTCCTCGATTCCGTCACAAACTGCACCGCTTCGTCGTACAAAGTGTCACTCTCGCTTTCTTCGTCGTCGCCAACGGCAATATCGCCGCTATCGGTACGTTCCTGGGTAATTTCGTCCAGATAATTCGTTGGGCCGGTTTTTTTCAAAAACTCCACCACTTGGTGCACTTCGTGATCGTCGACAAAAGCGCCGTGCGCCCGGATCGGAATACTGGTTCCCGACGGTAAAAACAGCATATCGCCGTTGCCGAGCAACGCTTCCGCGCCGCCTTGATCGATAATGGTTCTGGAGTCTATCCGCGAGGAAACCTGAAAAGAGATCCGCGTCGGCACATTCGCTTTAATCAGTCCGGTTAGCACATCCACTGAAGGCCGCTGCGTCGCCAGCACTAAATGTATACCCGCCGCTCTGGCTTTTTGCGCCAGACGGGCGATTAACTCCTCCACTTTTTTGCCGACCACCATCATCATATCGGCCAGCTCGTCGATGACGATGACGATGCACGGCAACGTATCCAGCAGCGGATAATCCTCGGCGGCTACCGGGGTTTGCGGTTTAAACAGCGGATCGCGCAACGGCTTGCCGGCGGCTTCCGAATCTTTTACGGCCTGGTTGTAACCGGCCAGATTGCGGACGCCGATTTTAGACATCAATTTATAGCGGCGCTCCATTTCCGCAACAGCCCAGCGTAGCGCGTTCTGCGCATCTTTCATATCGGTGACGACCGGCGTCAGCAAATGCGGAATGCCTTCATATACCGATAGCTCCAGCATTTTCGGATCGATCATGATCATCCGCACGTCGGACGGTTTGGCTTTATACAGCATGCTGAGTATCATGGTGTTGATGGCGACCGATTTACCCGAACCGGTGGTGCCGGCCACCAGGGCATGCGGCATTTTGCCGAGATCGGCGACCACCGGCAACCCGGAAATGTCCTTACCCATGGCGATGCTGAGCTTGGATTTGGCCCGCTCGAATTCGTCCGAGATCAGCAAATCCCGCAACGACACCATTTCCCGTTCCTGATTAGGGATTTCCAGCCCGATGACCGATTTGCCTTCGATGATTTCGACGATGCGCACGCTGGTTACCGACAAGCCGCGCGCCAGATCCTTGGCCAAACCGCTGATACGGCTGACTTTGACGCCGGCCGCCAAACGCAGCTCGAAACGGGTAATCACCGGGCCGGGGTAAATGCCCTCTACTTCAGCGGCAATGCCGTAATCCCGCAGTACGCTTTCCACCTGCCGGGCGATTTCCTGCAATTCCAGTTTGGAATAGCGTTTAACCTTTATTTCCCTGGTTTCCAGCAAACTCAAGGGCGGCAAAGCGTTTAAATATTGGCCGGGCGGCTCGTCGGCGGCGGCGTTGCTTTTTTTGCGCCGGTAAATGTTGACGTCGGCCGCCTCGGGCCGCGGCTGCGCATTAGGCTTAACCGCCGGAAACCGGGTCTTTTTCGCCGTTTCCGGCGGCTGGATCTCCGTAGCGTAGGAATCGTCAATGGAACGGGTTTTCTTTTTTTCCAACGGCCGCGATTGCGGGTCGGAATAGCCGCGTTCGGCGGCCGATGACGGGTTACGGGCGAAAATCCCGCAAGCGGAAAGAGCGCATCTGCCGATGCCGCTCATCAGTCCCAGCCAGGACAAGCCGGTCACCAAGGTAACGCCTATCATAAAAAAAGCTAGCAACAACAGCGTGGAGCCGGAATTACCCATCAACCTGAACAGCGTTTCGCCGATTTCCTGGCCTATGATGCCGCCGGGACTGTTAGGCAAATCGACTCGGGCTCTAAGAAAATAAAAATGCAGAAAAAATATCGCCGCCGCCGAAATCGCGGTCAGCAAAAAACCGCTCCAGCTCGCAAACAAACGCCGGCCTCGATTAGGCAATTGATCGATTTTGTAGATTAAAAAGCCGGTCCAGAAAACGATGGCCGGTACAAGGTAAGCCGTTAAACCCAGAAAACTTAATACAAAATCCGCCATCCAGGCGCCGAACAATCCGCAGGCGTTATGCAGCGATTGAAAAGACGTGCTGTGGCTCCAGCCCGGATCTTCCGAACTGAATGTATATAAAGCAATAAAAAGAAATAATGCGCAACTGGATAAACCCAGTAATGCAATTTCTCTTAAACCTCGCGAAGGCTTTTCTTCAATAACAGCTACCATACCAGGGCTCAATAAAAAATTATCAGAAACAGTATTATAGACAATAAAGCGGATGTTTTACATTAGCGTATAAAAAAAACATTGTCAATTAAATGCTCGCAATTTGCGTTTAGCGGTGAATCCATGCCAAAAACCAAGTAACGGCTTAGATAAATAAACATTAAAAAGCTTGTCTTTTATAGAAACCCAATAGGCCGTATAATTTTCCGTAACTATTCACCTACGATTGAACTTAATAATAACCGCCGAAAGCTGACAAGTTTGGCTTTTGGCGCCGGAGCGCCTGGCGGAGGTTTGACCGGCATGGATGCCGGGCGAAAGCTACAGTCAATCTGTGTAGGGCGGGTTGTAACCCGCCAAGCCGTTATTTGATCAAACAGCCATGGCGGGTTACAACCCGCCCTACCGACCTGGCGCTCCGGCGTCAAAAGCCGAATAGCCGGCGCCAGCTTAAAATTCGCTGAATAGTCGCCAATTTTATTACTTTATTTAGCCGACGGAGATATATTTAACATGACAGCCGCAAAACATTGCCAACTCCTGATTTTAGGCTCCGGCCCCGCCGGTTATACCGCCGCAGTGTATGCAGCCCGCGCCAATCTGAAGCCGGTGATGATAACCGGCATACAACAAGGCGGACAATTGACCACCACGACCGACGTCGACAACTGGCCCGGCGACGCCGAAGGCGTGCAAGGCCCGGAATTAATGGAAAGAATGCGTTTGCACGCCGAACGTTTCGCCACCGAAATTATTTTCGATCATATCCATACCAGCGATTTGTCCAAACGGCCGTTCACGTTAACCGGAGACGCCGGCGTATACACTTGCGACGCGTTAATCATCGCCACCGGCGCTTCGGCGAAATATTTAGGCCTGCCTTCCGAAGAAGCCTATAAAGGCCGCGGCGTATCCGCCTGCGCGACTTGCGACGGCTTTTTTTACCGGAATAAGCCGGTCGCCGTCATCGGCGGCGGCAACACCGCCGTCGAAGAAGCGCTGTATCTGGCCAATATCGCTTCGGAAGTCACCATTGTCCACCGCCGCGACAAGTTCCGCTCCGAGAAAATACTCAGCGATAAACTGTTGGAAAAAGCCCGCACCGGCAACGTCAAGATCGAATGGAACCATCATTTAGAGGAAGTCCTGGGCGACGACACGGGCGTGACCGGCGTGCGCGTCAAAAGCGCGCTGGACGGCTCCAGCCGCGATCTGGACGTCCACGGCGTGTTCATCGCCATAGGCCATACCCCGAACACCGACATTTTCGCCGGCCAATTAACCATGGAGCATGGTTACATCGTCGTCAACAGCGGCATCCGCGGCAATGCTACCGCCACCAGCGTCCCCGGCGTATTCGCCGCCGGCGACGTCATGGATTCGGTCTACAAACAAGCCATCACTTCCGCCGGCTCCGGCTGCATGGCGGCGCTGGACGCGGAAAAATTCCTGGATGAGAACCACTAATTCCGGAACAAAACTTGGCGACGCTTGACGAACGGCCTTACAGCCGCCTGGACTTCGGTTTCGCCCATTTTATGGGCGAACGCAGCCGGTTACAAGGCGAAAGCCGCAACCGTTTCGAATCCATACTGCTCGAATTATCCGCCCAGCAAACCGCCGGGCATTGCTGCATAGAGCTTACCGAGGAGGACGAAGCGCTGGCGGCCGCTTCCGGATTGGTCTCCGCGCAAGATTTAACGCCGTTGATTATCGAGCGCCGCCGCCTGTATCTGCACCGCTATTGGCAATACGAGCAAAACCTGGCCCAGCGCCTGACGGCGATTAGCCGGCAGACATACGCGATAGAAGGCCTGGAAGATTGTCTGGCTAACTATTTTCCGGTCCAGGATAGCGAATTCGACTGGCAAAAACAGGCCGCCCGCTGCGCGCTTAGCCAAGGATTGACCGTAATTACCGGCGGTCCCGGCACGGGAAAAACCACTACCGTCGTCAAAATCCTGGCCTTGCTGCAGGAAACGGCCGGCGCAACGCCGCACATCGCCCTGGCCGCCCCGACCGGCAAAGCGGCCATGCGCCTCCAGGAAGCCATCGCCGCCAACAAAGCGGCCCTGCCCTGTCCGGAAAGCGTAACAGCGCATATCCCCGATAAAGTCGCCACCCTGCACCGCCTGCTCGGCCCGCAACCGCCCTCGCCTTACTTCCTGCATTCGGCTAAACGCCCCTTGCCGCACGATCTGCTGGTCATAGACGAAAGCTCCATGGTCGATCTGGCGCTGATGAGCAAACTGGTTGACGCGATAAAACCAGGCGCCCGCCTGATTTTATTGGGCGACAAAGACCAGCTGGCTTCGGTGGAGTCCGGCGCGGTGCTGGCCGATCTGACGCAAAGCCTGCCCCGGCATACGGTAGAACTGGTGAAATCGCACCGCTTTCAAGGCGGCATTAAAGCGCTGGCGAATGCGGTAAACCGGCAGCAAGCCGACCTTGCCTGGCGCTTGCTGACAGGCCCCGCCGCCGACGCCGGCCTGCTGCGCGGCGATCCGATAGACTACATCGCCGAAAATTATCTGGACTATTTGCGGCTCATTCGCGCCGGCGCCGATTTTCCCAGTATCTTCGCCGCCTTTAACCGCTTTAAAGTGTTGTGCGCCAATCGGCAAGGGCCGTATTCGGTCGCGGACGTTAATTTCCGCGTCGCCCGGCGCTTAGCGGCGTCGCACAATATTCAAATTAGCGGCGCATGGTATGCGGGCCGTCCTATCATGATAACCGCCAATAATCCGGGCTTACAGTTGTTTAACGGCGATATCGGCCTCTGTCTGGCCGACCCGGAGAGCGGCGGACAGCTGCGGGCGTTTTTTTTACGCAGCGACGGCAGCGTCAAGAAACTGCAACCGGCGCGCATCCACGACTGCGAAACGGTATACGCCATGACCATCCATAAAAGCCAGGGCTCCGAATTCGAACGGGTGCTGATCCTGTTGCCGGAACAAAGCAACCCGGTGCTGAGCAAGGAATTGCTGTACACGGCCATTACCCGCGCCAAAAACCAAGTTCGCATCGTCGGCGGCGAAAGCGTATTCAAGACCGCCGTCGCCCATAAAGTCCTGCGGCACAGCGGCCTGGCCGAAAAACTTATCACCCTCAACGCTGAACAAGCCCATGAAATCGGTTAAGAAACGCTTCAAATTAGGGCTGGCGGACATCGAATCCTCAGCTGCCGAACTTGCGTTGCTCTGCGCGGATTTAACATTGCTGGAGGACATGCAAAACCTAGCCGCCGAAATACTCGCCGCCGTGACGAGTTTAAAACAGGCTTGCGGCGAGTTTAACAAACAGGAGTTCTGTGAAGGCATAGCCGACAGCGAAGCCTGGCAGGTATTGGAGGACATGATAGACGCCGACGCTCTCAGTCTGCTGGAGGAACGCATGTTCAACGGACTGGGCGATCACGCCGACAGCGAAGCCGGGATTTTTTTGCAGCAGACGCTGGATAAAATCGGCAAGCGCTATACGCAAATTATTACCACGATACAAGAGTTAAGCGCGTTAATCGCCAGTGAGGGGGATTGAAACTAAAAATCCCGGCAGGATGCGCCAACCGAAGGGCGGCGCATCGTTCGCGTTATTTTTACATTGATTTTAGGTAACTATTCAGCGAATTTTAAGTTAGCGTCAGTTATTCGGCCAACTTTTAT
>JBEKBU010000202.1:0-7885 GCA_050015235.1 Methylomonas sp.
TTAGTTTCCTGATTGGCGATTGAGAAAAACAAATTGTTCAATGCAGCGTTATATTCTTGAATGCTTGCGGCTTAATAAAGAATAAAGCGCAGGTATCACCAGCATGGACGCCAGCGGGGCGGTGATCATGCCGCCCACCATCGGTGCGGCGATGGCGCGCATGATGTCGGACCCGGCGCCGTCCGCGGCCATGATGGGCAAAAGTCCGGCAGTCACCACCAGCACGGTCATCGCCTTCGAACGCACTCTTAAGGCCGCGCCTTCCGCGACCGCCGCATTCAATTCCGCGGCCGTGGACGGTTGCAGGCGATGCATGGCCTGATGGAGATAGATCAATATCACTACGCCGAATTCTACCGCGACGCCGGCTAAAGCAATAAAGCCCACGCCGGAGGCGCCGGAAAGCGGATAATCCAGCCAATACAACAGCCAGGCGCCGCCCGACAGCGCTAAAGGCAATGTGCCCATGACCACTAAAACATCGGTAAAATTATGAAAATTTATATATAACAAAAATAAAATCAACACGACCGCTAGCGGCGCGATCACGCCCAGCCGTTCGGCGGTGCGGGCCAGATAGTGGTATCGGCCGGACCAGCTAATAGAATAGCCGGCCGGCAATTTGACGTTCTTGCCGACCAGTTCTTGCGCATCCGCGGCGTATGTTCCCAGATCTCGCCCGCTAATGTCGGCGTAAACCCAGGCGTTTAACCTAGCGTCCTCGCTTTTGATCATTTCCGGTCCGTCTTTGATCGCCACGTCGGCCACGTCGGCAAGACGTATTTGTTGACCACCGGCTAGAAATACCGGCAAGTCCTTGAGCGCAGATAAGGAATTGCGCACCTCGGTGGGATAGCGGATGTTGATCGGATAACGCTCCCGGCCCTCAATGGCGTAGCTGACGTTCATGCCGCCCACCGCTACGGCGATGGTTTCATGAATGTCGGCAGGGCTCAATCCGTAATGCGCCGCCAATTCGGCGTCAATATCAATATCTATATAGTGTGCGCCGCTTAGCCGTTCGGCGTAAACGGAGGCCGTGCCCGGCATGGAACGTAACAGTTGCTCAATTTGCAAGGCGATATCCTCTATCACCTTCAGCTCCGGTCCGGCGATTTTCACCCCCAACGGCGTCTTTACGCCGGTAGCCAGCATATCGATACGCGCGGCAATCGGAGCTTGCCAAGAATTGACCAGCCCCGGAATACTAACCTGCTTATTCAGTTCCTGAATAAGTTTAGGCAGGGTCATGCCGTTACGCCATTGGGACTTGGGTTTGAGACGGATCAGGGTTTCCATCATTGTTAAAGGCGCGGCGTCGGTAGCGGTTTCGGCCTGACCGATTTTTCCGAACACAGTGTCGACTTCCGGCGCGGTTTTGATAAGCCTGTCAGTTTGTTGAAGCAGTTGCTGGGCTTTGCCTATAGACAGCCCAGGCATTGTACTGGGCATATACAGCAGGTCGCCTTCATCCAACCGCGGCATGAATTCAGTTCCCATCCGGGTCAACGGCCAGTAACTGCTGGCCGCCAGCAGCAAAGCCAAGGCAAGTATGCGCCAAGGGCGTCGTAACACGGCGTTTATCAGCGTCAGATAACGGGTTTGCAGAAATATGTTTAGACGCTCAGTCCGGAGTTTCGGTAACGATTTACGCAAAAAACAGGCGGCCAGCGCCGGCGCTAATGTTATCGATAATATTGCCGCCGCCGCCATGGTATAGGTTTTGGTGTAAGCCAGCGGTGCGAACAGTCGCCCTTCCTGGGCTTGCAATGCAAACACCGGCAAAAAACTAAGGGTAATGACCAGCAGAGAAAAAAACAGCGCCGGGGCGACTTCTATTATCGCATCCTGCAGGGCGGCAAAATATTGCTCCTCGGTTGACTGTGTATGTTCTAGCCGCCTTTGTATATTCTCCACCATGACTATGCTTGCGTCGGTTGCCGCGCCAAGTGCGATGGCGATGCCGCCGAGCGACATCAAATTCGCGTTGACGTCTTGCAATTGCATAATAAAAAAGGCTGTTAGCACTGCAACCGGTAAACTCAGAACGATAACTAATGCGTAACGCAGATTGCCTAGAAAAATGGCGCTTACCAGGATAATGACGGCGAATTCTTCTAAAAGCCTATGCGTAAGCGTATTGATAGCACGAGTAATCAGCTCGGATCTGTCATAAGTCTCCACAATCTCCACGCCTTCCGGCAGGCTTGTTTTTAACGCCGCCAGCTTGTTTTTCACTTCGGATATGGTAGTCAGCACATCCCAGCCGCGGCGCATGACGATAATGCCGCCGGCAACTTCACCCTCTCCGTTCAGTTCGGCAATGCCGCGGCGCATTTGCGGGCCTATGCGTATGTCGGCAATATCTTTCAGTTGCAGCGCGGCGCCGGCCTCACGGCGCTGCTGATAGCTTAGGTTCGCCAAATCGGCTAATGTTTTAATATAACCCTTACTGCGTATCATAAATTCCGCTTCTCCCATTTCTATGACCGAACCGCTGACCTCCTGATTGGCGTCGACTATCATCTTGCGTATCATAGACAAAGATAAAGCGTTGGCGCGCATGCGCCCCGGATCGACAACCACTTGGTACTGCTTGACCATGCCGCCCACGGTTGCGGCTTCCGCCACTCCCGGCAGGCTTTGTAGTTCAAACTTGATAAACCAATCCTGCAGGCTGCGCAATTCAGCCAGATTGTGTTTACCGCTACGGTCAACCAAAGCGTACTGATAAATCCAGCCAACGCTGCTTGCATCCACACCCAGCCGCGCCGATGCTCCCGGCGGTAATTCCGTTTGCGCCTGATTCAGATATTCCAGTACTTGCGACCGCGCCGCACGCGTATCCACACCGTCGTCAAAAATCACATAAATAAACGACTCGCCTAGAAACGAATAGCCTCGCACATGCACTGCGCCGGGTACGGACAGCATTGCCGCGGTCAGCGGATAAGTGACCTGGTCTTCAACGATTTGCGGCGCTTGCCCAGGATAGCTGGTTTTGACGATGACTTGAACGTCGGACAAGTCTGGTAATACGTCCAGCGGCGTACGCAGCATGGCGTAGATGCCGCAGCAAGCCAGAAACAGCGCGGCGCACAGCACTACGGTGCGGTGGACGCAACAGCGGCGGATTACCCAGGCTATCATGTTCCGGCAATCCCGGTATGTGCGCTAAGATGATAGACGCGGATAAGGCTGGGCATATACTCTTCGCACTTCAAATTCAGGCCGAGGTTTAGGCGGCATGGAGCCGGCTCAAGGTTACCAGAATGTATTCACTGCGTCCTCTGGCGGAACACTCCGACGCCACAATATGCTGTGATAAAAGCATAGTCATTCCTGGCTCTTGGTCATACGCAATAATCCGCTCTGCAGGCTGCTTTCCGAATCCAAGAGAAATTGTGCGGAGTTAACGACCTGATCGCCTTCTTGCAAGCCGTCCACTATCTCGGCTTCTTCAGCAGTCTCTATTCCTATTTGTACCGGCACTGGTTTAAAGCGGCCTTCGCCAAGCGCGACGATCACCTTATCTTCCGCTTCGGTGCGAATCAGCGCCTGCTGCGGCACGGTCAGGACGTTTTCCCGTACATCTCCAAACACCGTAGCGACGGCGTACATACCACTTTTCAATAATTCGGCGGGGGCGGTGAAAGACAAGCGCACGCCGATATTTTGTGAACTTGGATCAATGGAAACAGCCCCCTGGTTGATCACGCCTGGCCAAACACGATGCGAAACATGCGGTAGCTTAATTTCCACGCTTTGACCGCTTTGTATCCAAACTGCGTCGCGCTGGAAGGCGTTGGCGAGCATTGAGGCGCGCGCCAGACCGGATAACTCGAACAAGGCCGCGCCCCCTTTTACGGTATCGCCAACAGCTGCTTGCAGATTCGCGACCGCGCCGGCAAGCGGCGCATGCAAGGTCATGCTGGCGGAAGCGACACGGTTTTGCTCAAGCAGGCGCAGCTCTTCACCGGAAAGCCCCAGCCATTGCAGGCGCTTTCGCGACTCGTCCAGGGCTTCTCCAAGGTTTTGGAAAGCCGCGTTTTGCGTATTTTCCTGCTCGCCATGCTTAATAGTTGGCTTTAGCAACTCTAAATATGATCGTTCCGCTACGAGCAAGGATTCGGACTCGAAAGTCAACAAGCTTTGGCCTGATTCTACCCATTGGCCGGGTTTGACGGCAAGGACGGTAATCCGGGCGTCGAAAGGCGCCTGTACGCGGATGCGCCCAGCCGGTTCGATTTGTTGCACAAACCCCGGCGTGTCTATGCGCCGCTTCAGGGTTTTCCGGCGTACGGCGGCAATCTTGACGCTCAGGTTGTTAATCACTTGCGGTTCTATACTGACGATACCGTCATCGCGCCCATAGGCATTATGAGAAACCGGCGTCAGCGTCATCCCGCAGATCGGGCATACACCGGGGTGTTCGGAAACAATATGCCTGTGCATAGGGCAAATGAAAGTGGTTTTTTCAGATACGTTTGCCGACGATTTGGTTATCTCTACGCTACTGTCCGGAAACCGGCGCTGCATGTACTGCCAGCTTCTGTCAGCAAGCAGGCCGGATAAAAAGGCGGCGGTAAGCGCCAATATCAATGAGCGCCGACAAAACAAGGCTTTAACAGAGAATGTTGAAAAAGCCTTGGTTATTACCGGCAGACTGGAGCCGGATTCTAATCTAAAAAAGCTCAGGAAACGAGCGATGGCCTCCTTTGGTTTCATGAGGCTCGTTACGGGTTGTTTGTGCCTGGACCTATTTCGCCGTTAGTAAAGAATTTTCGCGAACCCGCCGTGTAAAACGAAATGCCGTGCGGAGAGGAATTACCGGCGTTCGCGTTGCGGGCGCCGTTGTTGGGCCAGTCTTTTCCGCTGTCGCCGAAATCCATGTCTACACAACCGAGCGGGGAGTGTGGATCGTTGGCGTTAAAGCGGGTATCAAGCTCCAGATTAGCGCTCCAGGGATTCCAGCGCATCATGCATATCGTGTCATCCCCAACTGAACCGGCGCCAGGCAGCGTACTTCTCACGCCCCCGGTTTTATACGGCAGCAGGTTGTTGTCATCTAAAAATTGAAATGCCGCTCCTAGGCCGCCGGGAGGCGTATCGCCCGGATTAGGCCCGCCGGGTGGATAGGAATTAGGCAGCAAGACGCCGGTGTCGCCGGTATTCCAGGCGTGCGTTAATCCGAGCGCGGATAGAAGATTGTCCACGTCCTTGATGGCGAGTTTACGCGCGTCGACAAAATAGTTGGCGGTGGCGATATAATGGCCGCCGGCGTCAGGTAGGGTAAAGTGCGGCCCGCCGCGGCTGGTCATGTTATCCGGATGATCGTCGGCGGTGCCGAGAATGCCGTCTTCCCCAGGGCCGCTGTAATCAACCTGATCCACCAGTTTTGGACAATCGTCCGCGCCGTTGTTCGGCCAAAACACGCCGCCGTCGAATTTATCGCCCAGGTGTTTGTAAACTATGCCGGAAGGCCCCAAAGTAGCTTTCTGACCCAGGGGGGTAAGTGGGCCGGTGTTGTCCCAGGCTGAAGCCGGAGCAGCGTTGCAGCTGAATTCGCCCCCTTTAGCCAGCAAGCCGCGAATATCGAGTACAGCTACCCGGCGATTGTGTTCGGTAGGGTAATCGCGATCGTATACAGGGTCCCCCTCGCGCTGAATGCCGGACACCGGGATAAACAGGAATTCGTCGTTTTCCGCAAGGGTAAAAACCGATGCGCCGGTACCAGCGCCGAAATCATAAATCTGTGTGAATTTCGGATTGATTTTGGTGATATCGGCGGAATAAAACAATGCGCCGCCGGACATGGATGCGACGAACATGCCCTGATGACCATGCAAGTGGGTAATGCGCGCCGCCATCAATCCTTCCGGCTCTTCCAGTATTTGCACCGTTTCATGGCGCGGCCCGTCCGGTACCTGCGATACCGCGTAAGGGCCTTGATCCAATTGGCTTAAATCCCAAAAACGCACGGTAGTGCCTTCATTTTGCGCCGATTCGGCGGCGAAGGCCGCCATATTGGTCAGTGTCAGGCTGACTGGGTCGGCATAATCGGAGGTGATAAGAATACCGCCGCTGGTTTTGCCGATTAAATTGCCGTTTTTATCGCCTTTATTGCCTGTCAGATCTGTGCGTAGGCCTATGCCGTGCGGATGCGCCAACAAGCCGGCGTCAGGAGCGTGGTTAACGCCTTGATCCAGATTGACGGCGCCAGTGTCTGCGCTGATCTGATTAAATGGCTCGACGCCGGGCAAACACAAAGGCGCGCCTTTGCATTGTCCGTTGCCGTCCACGCCGCCAAACCTAATTTGGGTGCGCGGCGCGTAACGTTTTGGTCCCAACATGTCTCCGCCGTTTTGATACTGGCCGTGACCCGGAACAGGGGCCTGCGGTATCGCGGCGTACTCGCCGACCACCGCGCCGGTGAGAGGATCCAGTTCTTGAATGCCGCCAGGCGTGGTGAGCGCCGGCGGTAAGCTGAGCGGCACGCCGCTTCCCGTGGAGTCAAAATTGCCGCGGTTAGCGCCCGCCCCCATCAAAGAGGTATAATAATGACCATTGACCGGGTTCCATTCCAAATCGTCGGTGCCTGTCATGGCGTTGTTCACCGCGCCGCTGACCGTCAGGCCGCAAACGTTCTCAACAGCGCTGGCGTGCAAGCCCATATTTTCCTCAGTACTATTAGGCGCGGGATGAATATGCATGGGGTCGGTGATATCGCAACCGAAAACATTGGCGCTCACCAAGCCGCCGAAAAAAGCGCTGACCGAGCCGTCCGGGAACAGGGTGGGCACAACACTATGATGATGGGCTTCGTTAAGCACCGAAGACGGCGCCGGAACCACCGCCGGCAGCTTATTGGCCGTAGCATTGAAGTTAGGCAAACCGCCTAAAATATCGCCATTCAGCACACCGTGATTCGGTAGCCCTAAAATTCCCAAGGCGTTATCGACGAAATTTTCAGTGACAGACAGTAAATGCTGCCCGTAAACAGCCGGCATTTCCGCTGTATTCACCACATGACCGTAGGTAGGCGATTGTGGATTGGCGTCGATTACAGCCAGAAAATCCGCATCAGGCAGCGTTCCGGACGGATAACCCAGCACTTTGTCGAGCGGGCTTTGATTTTTGCCGTCCAAGTATTGGTCCGACATCCATGCAAGCAGATATTTCGGCTCGCCCGCGCTTAAAGCCTGCACATCCGCTGTAGCGGCTGTTATACCGGCGCCGAGTATCGCCGCAATTGCGTAGTTTAGTGTTTTATCCCGATTTTTGCTCATTCCCCCCCCTAATTTATTTTGGATGGAAATCCAAGGCTTAGATTAAAGCGGCGGGTTTCCGGACTTTTTTGGACTATCTACTGCAGGGCGGAACAAACTCCAAAATCCGGCTTTTGGACATGCTTTTATCCTAAAAGAATGCAAGCTGAATTTTTCATAAAGAAGCTTTTAATCCAATATGCTTTGTTCCGAAATCAATTTTTTCATAGGGACTGGTCTCTATCCGAAGCCACCAGTCTTATTTGCGAATAAAAATTTAACATATTTATACTTTGTTCCGCAATAAAAGAATAAAATCTTCATGGTTATTTGCGAAACCTTAAATGCGCGGTTCAGAATGTTACTTTAAGTCTTAACTTATGCTTAATAGAGATACACAAGCTCAATTATTGCGAAATTATCCGATGTTGCAGGCTCTTTCTCCTGCACAGCTTGCAGATTTGTTCGTCCATACAAATTTGATTAACTTGCCCGCCAATACGGTCGTATTCGACGAAAACCAATTGTGTCAAGGTTTTCCGATGTTGTTGTCCGGCGCCATTCGCGTTATCAAGACTGCGGCCAATGGCCGCGAATTACAGCTTTATCGCGTTCAG
>JBEKBU010000203.1:0-7841 GCA_050015235.1 Methylomonas sp.
CTTATATCGAAAGTTAAACAGCTGGAAGAAAAGGGAGATAGGCTCACAGCGGAGGCATACCGCAGTCTGGAATTGCTGACTTACTCTGAATTTATTTATATCACCGAGCAGTTAGTCAAACGCTTGGATGATGTCGTGGATGGGATTAATGATACTGCCCGGCTTATCGATATTTGCCATCCAAGGCAGATCGAGAATGCGGCGCACGAGATTCTATCGAACCTGGTATTAATGATAGAAAGACTGCAGATGGAGATAACGCAATTTCCAGACATCGAACCCGCAAGCACAAGAGTCTGCTGTACGATGCTAAAGGAGTGCGAAGAAAATGCGGACTTAATCTATCATGAGTGGCGGAAGAAACAGCGTCGCGTCCTCGTCCTTTCGCTGATCGAAGAGAATAATTGGACGGAAATATTGGGTGTGCTCGAGCAAACGACTGACGCTGCTTATCATGCGGGACTTTTGCTAGAGCGCATAGCCAGATATCGCCAAAATAATAAAAGCATGTCCGAAATGGTTTAATAAAGCCGGGCTGTTGGCGCCGGTTGAAATTGGGGTTGTAAGACCAACCCCATCCAGAAAGCTTACCCAACTTCCACTAAGCTCGCGGCATAATCTTCCGGCGGCTGAAAGCCCAACAGCGTGATGCACGTCGCCGCCAGACTTGCAATGCCCGCCCCCGGCGCATCAGCCAAGCGGGCGTTAGAGGCCCCAGACGGATCGTACACTATCGCAGGCACCGGATTCAACGAATGGGCCGTCTTCGATTTACGTCTGCCTTGCTCATCCAGCACCAGCGCTCCGGTCTTCTTATCCAACTCATACATGTCATCCGCATTGCCGTGATCGGCTGAGCAAACCAAAATCCCATTGGCCTTCTTTAGCGCCTCCATAATCCTGCCCAGGTTTTCATCCACCGCTTCGACGGCCAATTTTACCGCGCTCACCACTCCCGTATGTCCCACCATATCGCCATTGGGGAAATTCAGGCGAATAAACTTATAATCCCCGCTCTCAATCGCCCGCACCACAACATCCGTAATTTCGTCCGCTTTCATGCGCGGGGCGTCCTCGAACGGGCACATATCCGATGGAATCTCTTTCCAGGTCTCCGTCGGGAACTTACCTGAATTATTACCGTTGAAGAAATAGGTCATATGGCCAAACTTTTGCGTTTCCGAAATAGCGAATTGCTTGACGCCGGCATTCGAGAGATATTCGCTCATCGTGCGGTCGATAGCCGGCGGCGTGACCAGATAACGTTTCGGTACGTTAAGGTCGCCGTCATATTGCATCATACCCGCATACAGCACATCCGGTTTCGGGCCGCGATCGAATTCCTTCAATTCATCCGCTTCAAATGCTTTGGTAATTTCCAGCGATCGATCGCCGCGGAAATTAAAGAAAATAACGCTGTCGCCAGCCACGATCGGACCCGCGGGCTTCCCGGCGCGTTCAATAACAAACGCGGGCAGATCCTGGTCCAAAATTCCCGGATTTTCACTACGGAAGGTTTCCACCGCTTCTTTCATCGATGTAAACATCCGGCCTTCCGCTTTCACATGCGTATCCCAGCCGCGCTTCACCATATCCCAATTGGCGTTATAACGGTCCATGGTAATATTCATGCGTCCGCCGCCCGACGCCACGCAATAATCGACAGCGCCATCCGCGTTAATTTCATTCAAGAATGCGTCGAAGCGCTCAACATATTCAAGCGCCGATGTCGGCGGCACATCGCGCCCGTCAATCAACGCATGAACCCGCGCCTTTTTCACACCCTGCTGTTTCGCCTGACGTAACATCGACTCCAAATGATTCAGGTTGGAGTGCACATTGCCATCTGAAAACAGTCCGATAAAGTGCAGCGTCGACGATCTGTCTATCACGTTGGAAATAAGCTCTTGCCAAACCGAACCGGCGGCATACATGGCTCCCGAAGCAATCGCCTTTCCAACCAAAGCGGCGCCCTGCTCAAAAACACGGCCGCAGCCGATGGCGTTATGCCCCACCTCCGAATTGCCCATGTCCCCGTCATCGGGCAGTCCTACCGCAACGCCATGCGCCCGCAACTGCGTATACAAGGCGTTATCATGCAACCAGGCCAGATTAGGAGTCTTTGCCTGCTTCACATAATCGCTTTCCGGATTTTGACCAATTCCGATCCCATCCATAATTACTAATACAACTGGACCTTCCGGACCGGCAAAATCCATACTCTTTTTCAGCTCAATCATTTAAAACTCCAACTTGTAGGTGCATCAATATAATATTATAAATTTGTCGGCTCTTGTCTTTTGCTTTTTGCGTATCGGATTCCCGCTCGCTCAATAATCTACGAGATATCGTAACAGATGCGGGATATAGTAAGGAGCGGTATGGAACTCACGGCATTTCTCTTGGCTAAATGCGTCGGGCTAGGATTTTGTATATCGTCGCATCCAGTCGTTTAGTTGTTTTATCGCGGCCGCCAGCTTGGGTTGTAGTCTTTTCAACCATGCGGCCGCGCATGCGTAAGCTTGCCGGGACAGCATAAAAAATTTACGTTTTAATCCGGGCAAATCCAAAGGCCGGTCTGCCGCCATTCCGCGCCGGAACAGCCAATGCCAGAGACCGGTGACGAATAAAAACGCCGGCAGCAATCCGGCCAGAAACCACAGAAAACGTACGCCGGCGCCGAAAGCCTCGCCGGTATGCAGCGGCCACATCCAAAGCGTAAAACGCTGCCCGGCGCTGAATTTTTCCGGATTTTGCACATCCCGGATTTGGCCGCTCCAGCGGTCTACCCAGACGTTGGTCATAGGGTGATGTTGGTTGATCTCCTGGCGCTGGCGCAGATTGATGCGGTAAGTCCCGGTTTCGCCGCGCGGCGTGGTGATGCGCCGTACCTCGGAGCTCGGAAACGGGCCGCGCGCGATCAGCACGGCTTCCTGCAGATTTACCGGCCTGTCGTTGGGAACCGCGGTGCTGCGGACATTCGGGCCGGCGTCGCCGTGGCCCATGCCGGCGGAGGCGGTTAGCTTCTCCAGCAGCGGCGGGTAGGCGAGGTGGAAGCCGGTAAACGCCAGCACCAGCAGCAGGCCGGCGCCGGCCAGACCGCTCAGGCGGTGCAGATCGAACAGAAAGCGCATCAGGCCGGCGTCATGCCGGACGGAAAACGCCGCCGCCAATTTCGCCCGTTCCGGCCACCATAAATAAACGCCGCTGATGACCGAAAGGATTAATATCGCCGCCAGCCACGCCAAGAGTTTTCGTCCGCCGCCTTCCATAGCAAAATCGGTATGTAAATCGATAATTTGGCTAGCCAGGGTCCGCCCCCAGAAACGGCTGTCCAGAACTTCGCCGCTGTAAGGATTCACGGCGACCATTAGCGGTGCGTAAAACGCGCCGGCGGTTTCGGCCGGTTTTTCGAACCAGCCGACGATGGGGCTGTGCGGAGTGCGCGGCATTTCCAGCGTCCATTCGCCGTTCCGTTGCGGATGCGCGGCGCGCACGGCGGCGAATATTTTATCCGGCGACAGCATGGGGGCCTGGGTTTCGGCTATGTAAAGACGCGGATTGAAAAACTCGTCCCAGGCGTCGCCGTATACGCAAAAACTGCCGGTGAGGCCGATTACCGCCAATAGCAAACCCAGGCTCAGCCCCAGGTAAACATGGACTTTAATCCATGCGGTGCGGGTTATTAAAGAGTTTAACGGTAGCCGGGCCAAAAACGCCTGGATGGTTTTAAACGGGATTTTCGGTTTATCGGTCACGGCGGGTTTACTCCGCCGCTTAGGCGGCTAGCGGTTAACATGCTAAAATTTTCCGAAATAAAACATGGTCATTTCTTTTGGATATAAAAAACCTGTTTATCGTCCTCTTTGTGAATTTTTATCGGAATGTGGCCGGATTGATCCAGGTATACGCCGAAATCCAGATGCGCCGCCGGGTCGGTGGCGATGACCTTGACGATTTTGCCGCTGTCTATCTCCATAATGGCTTTTTTAAGCCGCAACAAGGGCAAGGGGCAGTGTAAGCCGCTGGCGTCTACTTCGAAATCGTAATGCGTCATATCGATTCAAATATGTAACAAAGTGTAAATGTAAGTATAACTATACACCGGATGATAAAGTTTTATAAAGCCGCCATATAACTAATCGCTTTGGCTGACGCAGTTTCCTGCCGTACCCCCCACGGGCGCGGTTTGAGCGGCGGCCTGGGTTGCCGTAAACAAGCGCCCATGGCCGCGGCGGACCCGGTTTATTAAGTTTTTTCGGCATTACTTCCTTCAAGCTAAGCTATAATCACGGTAACCGGGTAATGAACCCATAGCCCAGCCGCATTTTCGCGCTATTTTGGTGCGATTGCCCGCAACTAGTGGCCGGATTGGTGCGTTTCTGGGCTTGCCGCTGTTGAAAATCGCTCAAATTACCTAAAATTTCATTGGCACAGCTCTTGCTCAATAAAAAGTATGAATACAAAACCCAAGCCGAACTTTTTTAACGAAATGCTAACCGAAACCGACGAGGTTAGGGATATTTATCAGCGCTACGCGGAATGGCGGCAAGATTTGACCGGCGGCACGCTGGAGCGTAAAAGCGCGGAAGCCGAGCTGTTGTTCAGGCGCATGGGCATTACTTTCGCGGTATACGGCGAAGCGGACGGGGCCGAGCGGCTGATTCCGTTCGATATTGTGCCGCGGATATTCGGCGCCGACGAGTGGCGGCGCCTGGAACAGGGGCTTAAGCAGCGCGTGAAGGCGCTTAACGCGTTCTTGCACGATGTCTATCACGATCAGGAAATTATTAAAGCCGGCGTCATCAACGCCCGGCAGGTTCTGGATAACGTATTGTACCGTAAGGAAATGCAAGGCATTGATCTGCCTAATCATGTCTATGCGCATATCGCCGGCATCGATTTGGTGCGGGTGGCCGAAAACGAGTTTTTCGTGCTCGAGGATAATTTGCGCACGCCGTCCGGCGTTTCCTATATGCTGGAAAACCGGAAAGCCATGATGCGGCTGTTCCCGGAACTGTTCGCCAGCCACACCGTGGAGCCGGTGGAGCATTATCCGCAAATGCTGCTCGATACTTTGCGGGAAGCCGCGCCTCCCTATATCACCGATCCGGTGATCGTGGTGATGACGCCGGGTTCTTATAACAGCGCCTATTTCGAACATGCTTTCCTGGCCACGCAAATGGGCGTCGAACTGGTGGAAGGCCAGGACTTATTCGTGCATCAGCAGAAAGTCTACATGCATACCACGGAGGGCCCGCAGCAGGTGCATGTGATTTACCGGCGCGTGGACGACGAATTTCTCGACCCGGCCGCATTCAGGCGGGACTCCACGCTGGGCGTGCCGGGTTTGCTGGAGGCTTATTGCAGCGGCAACGTAGCCTTGGCCAACGGCATTGGCGCGGGGGTGGCGGATGATAAATCCACTTATCTGTATGTGCCGGATATGATCAATTTCTATCTGGGCGAAAAACCTTTATTATCGAATGTGCCGACCTGGCGGTTAAGCGAGCCGGAAGATTTGGCTTATGTGTTGGCGCATCTGCCGGAATTGGTGGTCAAGGAAGTTCAGGGTTCCGGCGGCTATGGCATGCTGGTGGGCCCTACTAGCTCCAAAACGGAAATCGAAAACTATCGGCAGCGCATTTTGGCGGGGCCGGCGAATTTTATCGCTCAGCCGACTTTGGCGCTTTCGGCTTGCCCGACGCTGGTGGCCGAAGGCGTGGCGCCGCGCCACGTTGATTTACGGCCTTTCGTATTGTCGGGCAAGGAAATCCGCTTGGCGCCGGGCGGGTTGACGCGGGTGGCCTTGAGCGAAGGCTCGCTGGTTGTCAATTCGTCGCAAGGCGGCGGCACTAAAGACACTTGGGTATTGGAGGACTAAGAAATGCTGTCACGTACCGCGGACAATTTATTCTGGATGGCGCGGCATATCGAACGCGCCGAAAATACCGCCCGTGTGCTGGATGTCGCGCACCGTACTTCATTGCTGCCTTTGGACATAGAAGGTAGCGAGGCGTATTTATGGTACGCGCCGCTGAACATTACCGGCTGCGCGCGCAATTACGAGAGCATATACGGTTTGGCGCGCGCGGATTCTGTCACCCGTTATCTGGCCCTGGATGCGGATAATCCGGCCAGTATTTATAACTGTTTGCGTCTGGCGCGGGAAAACGCCCGCGCTGTGCGCGGCGCGATCACTTCCGAAATGTGGGAGGTCATTAACGCCACCTGGCTGGAGCTGAACCGCTGGGCGCAGGATATGGACGACGAAAAATTCGCCGATTACTTCGACTGGGTTAAAATCCGTTCGCATTTATTCCGCGGCGTCACTTTAGGCACTATACTCAAGGACATTGCGCTAAGTTTTCTAAAGCTAGGCACTTTTTTGGAAAGAGCGGATAATACCGCGCGGATACTGGATGTAAAATTTCATATACTTTTGCCCGGCGTGCAGGAGGTGGACGGCGGGGCTGATTTTTATCAATGGGGCTCGGTGCTTAAATCGGTCAGCGCTTTCGAAGCTTACCGGAAAATATACCGCGATGTGATTTCACCGTTAAAGGTTGCCGAACTTTTGATTTTGCGCGAAGATATGCCGCGTTCGCTGCATGCCTGTATGAACGAAGTCGAGGCCGCTTTGATCGATATCAACGGCTCTTCAGGCAAAGAAGCGCGGCGGCGGGCCGGCGAAATTCACGCCTATTTGCATTTCGGCCGTATTGAAGACGTGTTCGAACGCACCCTGCATGGATATTTGACCGATTTTGTCAGCGACGCGGAGATGCTCAGCCAGGAAATACGCGATTCTTATTTATCGCGCCGCGATCAATTTTTAACCGCGCCGCCCCGTAAAATCCTACAAAAACAGACAGCTGTTTTAGCCTATTGATTATATTATGACTTATTGTATTTCTCTGATGTTGAAAGCCGGGATGGTTTTCGCATCGGATTCAAGAACGAACGCCGGCGTCGATCAGATTTCCAGTTTTAAGAAAATGCGCAGTTTCAACCTTCCAGGCGACCGCTCGATAGTGATACTCAGCTCCGGCAATCTGTCGATAACCCAGAACGCCGTCAATTTGCTTGAGCAGTACGGACGGCATCCGGAGCGGCCGAATATCTGGAACGCCGAATCCATGTTCAGCGTCGCGCAGATTTTGGGCGAATGCCTGCGCGAGGTACGTGAGCATGACGGCGTTTTTTTAAAACAAAGCAATGTCGACGACGGCGCGAATTTTTTAGTCGGCGGCCAGATCAAGGGCGAACGCATGCGCTTGTTTTTGGTATACGCGGAAGGCAATTTTATCGAAGCCGGCGAAGCGACGCCGTATTTCCAGATAGGCGAAACCAAATACGGCAAACCGATTATCGACCGGGTGATACATGCCGATATTCCTCTGCTTGACGCGGTAAAATGCGTGCTGGTCTCTTTCGATTCGACCATGCGCAGCAATTTGTCGGTCGGTTTGCCCATCGACTTGGCTTGTTATCATCAAAATTCGTTAAATCTGGTCTTCCATCAGCACATAACCGAAGACGATCCGTATTTTTCGCAAATCAAACGCCGATGGAGCGAAGGTTTGCGCGGCGTGTTCGCTTCGCTGCCTAACCCGGAGTGGCTGGACGATTTGGATTTATCCAAGCCCGCGCCGCCTAATTAATTAACCGTTACATCACTTGGCCTACCGTCATGACCATACGCGTCGCCTTACACCATAAATCGCATTATGTTTTTGACCGGGCCGTCACGGCGTCGCCGCATGAAATCAGGCTTCGGCCAGCCGCACATAGCCGCACGCCGGTGCTGGGCTATTCGCTCAAAGTCAAACCGGAAAAGC
>JBEKBU010000204.1:0-7828 GCA_050015235.1 Methylomonas sp.
CGCGGATTGCCGGTGACAGCCGCTACGCGCGGTCCGGAAATAAAATGGCGCATGATCCAGGTAATGGCGTTTTCGGCCAGCAGCGCGTCGCCGTCTATGCAGATCAGAAATTCATGTTTGGCGAACAGGGCGCCGGTATTTAACGCCATGCCTTTACCCTGATTTTGCTCCAGATTGATGACCCGGATACGCGGATGTTGCGCGGCCAAATCCAGCAAAATCCGTAGCGTTTCGTCGGTGCTGCCGTCGTTGACGGCGATGATTTCGTAGTCCGGATAATTCTGCCGCAGCAGATATTCGACCGTTTCTTGAACATCCTCGCCTTCGTTATGACACGGTACGATCACCGATACGCCGGGATAACTATCGAGTACCGGCGCATGGCCGGGCGTGTAGAGACGGTTTTTTTCCCAATGGAAATAATAGATTAACGCGCCCAGCATCCATAAATACGCCATAAATAACGGATAATAAAAGGAAAAGTCCAATAAAAAATCCATTAGTTTACGGGTGTGAAAACCCATATTCAACAGCAGTAAGTCAAATGACTTCCACAAATCGTTATCTGCCTGCTGCTGGGCCTGATACGAAACGCCATTGACGACGCCTTGGAAATCGGATGTTAGCGCTGAGAATAAATAATCGATGCTATACATAGGCCTCCGGATATTTAATGGCCATTAAAAACGGATATCCGCCATCAGATTGGCTTGCCAGCTTTTAGTCAATGCGCCGTCGTAATAACGGTAAGCCCGACCCCCGCCGTAGTTGAGCGATATATTGTCGCCGAATTGCCAGCGATGTTCGTATTGCACGTTTCCTATCATATTGTCGCCGAAATTTTCTTGCCAATAACTACCTATCGCTCCCGCCAGGCGTTGATGAAAGTTTGTTTCGTAATTCCTGTAGCTTAACAAGTCGTTTTCCAGCGTCAGCAACGCATTCGCGTCTTTGGCCGGGCTGAAATAAGCGCCGTTTTGACTGCTGTTCGCCGACGCCCCCAAGTTTAAATAGGCGTTTAATTTGTACAGATAACTTGAGTATAGCCGTTCGAAATAGGTGGAATCCAGCAGATAGCGGTTGTTGCCGTCGCTGAAGTTCAGATATCCGGCCGCCAAGGTTAACTGACGGGATTCGCTGACGCGGTAAGTTCCGCCTATGCGCGCCGAATCGGCCGTGACGCCGCTATGTAAGGCGCGGAGCGAAATCGTGTCATCGTGATAACCCAGCCGGGTAAAAATTTGCCAGTAATCGTTTAATTGATAATCCAGAGCCAGGTTAGCGCCGGCGGTATTGATGCTAAAGTCGTCGTAGTACACTTCGAAATTGGCCAGCACGGCGTTTTTGCTGTATTCCAAACCGGCGCCGTAGTGGCGGAGATAGCCCCGGCCTTCTTTAAATAAGCCGGTTTTCCAGCCGTCATGGGTAAATGCCCGGAAATTATAGTCGATGGGGTTGGAATATAAAAAACCGTCCAGACTGACATAATCGCTGCCGGTAAACGGGTTGGGGCCGGTCGGGGTATTGGTGCTGACGCCGCCGCCGGCGTACATGATAAATTCGGCGCCGTTATATTTTCGCCACTGACGGGCTTGTTTTTTTGCGCCGCTATCGTCCGGATAATTATTATTGACCTGCCGGGTGATGGTTTCTTCATCCGGATAGCTTCTTAACTCATGCAATACCTTGGCTTGCGTGAGTTGCAGCCCGAAATGATCGGGGGTTTGCAATTGGCTTTCGACGATCAAGCGCCGGGCTTTACGCGGCCAGCCCCGGAAATAGTAAATTTCGGCTAATTTTTGTTGTACGTCGGTGTTTTGCGGGTATAGCCGGCTTAATTGCTCCAGACGCTCCTGGGCGGTAGTGAGATCGTCCGTATAAGCGTGCAGCATGGCGGCCAGCAAGGCGGCGGATATTTTTCTGGGGTTTTCGACCATTGCGCCTGCTTGGCCGCTTTCGATTTCAGTGGGTTGCTCGGCGGCGAGCTGTTCGGCCAGTTGCAAGGCTGGGCCGGTTTGTTCGGCGTCCAGATAAGCGTAGACGAGGGCGGCTTTGGCGTTGTAATTGTCCGGCCTTTCCTGGAGTACGGATAAATATAAATCCCGCGCTTGCGCGGGCTGGCGGGTTTGCAAATAAGCGTCCGCCGCCGCCATCCGCCCATAGACGGGCAACGTTACGCCTTGCCGGCTAAATTCCTGATAACTGCTCAGCACGTCGGCGTAGCGCTTGCGATCGCTGTAAGCCACCAACAAATCGGCGGAGGCCCGCCGCCGCCAGTCCGCCGGATCGGCCAGGGACAGTTGCGGCAGTTCTTGCAGATTGGCTTGTATTTCGGCAATGCCTTGATCGGTTAGGGCGTAATCCCGAGGTTTAACCGCCAACACTTCCCCGCCTTGCCGAATCAGATCCGCCGCGAAATCCCATCTAAGCGCCGCCCATTCCGTATCGGTTAAATATTCCCGGGCCGCGTTGGCTTCAAATAGCGCTTGCTGATATTCCTTGGCGGCCGCCAGCGCAAAAACCAGCCCATGCCGGGCGGTGCGGTTGCCGGGATTGAGCGCCAGCAGCGCCCGATATGTGCGGCTAGCCGCCAGGTATTGATGATCCTGTTCATAACTGTAAGCAAGCGCCAGTTCGACATTCTCTGCTTTTGGATAGGCCAGCGCCAAGCTTTGCAGGCTGGCGATCGCTTGTTTGGTTTGCTGTCGATCTTGCAGCAGCAGCGCCAAACCCAATTTCGGATCGAGCCGCCGCGGCGCTTTGGCGAGACTGAGCCGGTAAAGTTTTTCGGCTAGCTCATATTCGCCGCCATTACGCGCGGCTTTGGCGATGCTATCCAAAACCGGCGCCGGCGCGTTTTCTCCTTCAATGCCGGCGGCTTGTCTTAGTAGTTCGGCGTCTTGCCCGGTCCAGGCCAGGACTTGCAGATAATCGTAAAATTCGTTTTTTTGTTGGGGATGGCTGGCGGCTATGGCTTGCAATTTCGGCAGCAGTTCAATAATGGCGTTGGTCTGGCCGGATTCCAGATAGGCGCGCGCCAGCGCCATTATTACGCCAAAGTCGTCCGGCGCTTGGTTGCGTAATTCCCGGTAAATGGCGAACGCTTGTTCGGGTTGGCGAACGCGCCTATATGAATCCGCCGCCGCTAGTCCGGCGTAAACCGGCCAGTCGAAACCACGCTGCCAGCGGAGCTGATAAACCGTGATGGCGTCTTGATAACGTTGCCTGTCGTGCAAGGCCACCAGCATGTCCGCCCGCGCCCGCAGTTCCCACGTTCCGGAATTCGGCGGATTCAGGGCCTTTAAAATAGCCAGATTGTTTTGCAAGGCGCGGATACTGGCGTCTACGCCTCTAAAATCGCCGGGGCTCCGCGCCAGGGTTTGCCTGCCCTGATTAAGCAAGGTGGCGGCGTAGTCCCAGTTCAAATTCAACCATTGTTCGTCGGTCAGCGCCGACCGGTACTGTTCGGCCATCGTTAGCGCCGCCGTGGTTTGACCATTAGCGGCCATGGCTTTAATCAGGCCGCGCAGGGCTTCGGCGTTGTTGGGTTGTAGCGCAAGCACTTCCCGGTATGCGCCAGCGGCGGCCTGTATCCGGCCATCCAGTTCAAAGGCGTAGGCCAACGCTATTTTTACATCCGGGTTATCAGGATGTTGAGCGGCCAAATCTTGCAGATATTGGACAGCCGGTTTTGCAAGTTGCTGGTCTATCAGCAGCAAACCCAGCCCCAGACGGGGAGCAAGACGTTCAGGGGCTTTCGCGGCGGCCAGCCGGTAAAAACGTTCGGCTAACGGAAAATCGCGTTGATAACGGGCGGCTTTGGCGATGGCTTCCAATACCTGGAGCGGAGCGGTCTGCTCGTCTATGCCGCCGGCCAGCTGTAAAACTTCGGCATTATGTTCGCTGAGCGATAAGGCTTGAATAAATTCGTACCGGTAGCGCTGTTGCTCCGGATGCTTTTCTTGCAGCGCGCGAAATTCCGCCAACAGTTGCTCGGCGGCGGCAAGCTGGCGTTGTTCAAGGTAAAAATTTAACAGCGAAAAACGCGCCTTGAAATCATCCGGGTTTTTAGTGGATAAATCCCAATACATCGCGGCGGCCGGCTCGCTTTGCCCGCTTAACGCATAGGCGTCGGCTACGGCCAACAGCGCATAGCCCGGTAATTTTTCGCTAGACTGCAACTGCTGATAAAGCGCCAGTACTTCCGGAAAGCGTTGCCGATAGCGCAAAGCCGCCAGCATATCGGCGTCGGCGCGCAACCGCCAAATGTGCGGATTAGTTAATTTTAGTTCGGGCAAGGCCGCCAAATTAGTCTCGATTTGACTGATGCCGCTGTCCAATTTAGCGTAATTCGACGGATCGAGCTCCAAAGCTTCTTCGCCTTGCCGAATCAGAATAGCGGCGACGTCCCAATTAAGATGCGCCCATTGATCGTCATTTAGAAGCGCTCTATCCATCTTGGCGAGCTCCAGGGCTTGTTCGGACTCGCCGCTTTCCGCCAGCATCATTATCAAGCCCAGCTTGGCCTCTATATTGCCGGCTTGAAGATGCAAAATCTGTCGATAATACTCGGCCGCCTGTTGGTAATTACTGTCGAGATCGTAGGCTTCGGCCAGAGCGGACTTGACTTCGGCATTGTCCGGATATTCACTATCCAATAGACTGAGTGCGGCGATAGCGGGTTTTACCTGCTGGGCGTCCAATCGCAACCAGGCCAGACCCAGTTTTGCGGTTACATCGGCGGGGTTTTTACGCAACGCCAGTTCGTAATACCGCGCGGCTTTGGCGGAATCGCCCTGATTACGGGCGGCTTTGGCGACCGCTTCCAATAAATAAATCGGCATTTCATCGGATTTGACGCGCTCGGCGAATGCTAAAACTTTGTCATCTTGTCCGGCCCAAGCCAAGGTTAGCAAATAATCCTCGGCATAACGCCGGTTTTGCGGATATTTTTCAGCCAGAAATTGCAAACGCCATGTAGCTTCCGCATAGTCGCCGTGACGCGCCAGTTCGATAGCCTGTTTATAAAAAAGTTCTTCCTTTCTTAATACAAACACCAAGGCGGCTATCGCAAGCGATGCAATAATAATGACCGAGTATTTTGATCGACCCCAGATTAACACCAACCCGTTACGTAGTTAATTTTTGTTAAGCCTTAATAAAAGGCGTTGCCGGTAATGTCCGCTATCGATTGGCGCCCAATTTTTTCGCCGCCGCTACAAAAACGGCTCCGATTAATAATAATTGCATTACGGACGGTTCCGGAACCAAGCTTGAAATTGGATTGCCGCCAATCGAACTTTGTGTCTCAAACTCGACGGTAAAGCCCCAGGTCGTATAAGTTACGCCGCCGTTAGCGTTTGTATAGCCCGAATCGACAGTCGTATCGTTCCAACCGGGATTGGCGCCGCCGCCTAAAGGCGCCCACCAATACATCATATAATTTTCTCCCGCGCCACGCCAGTTGTTGGGCTCCCCAATCGCCCAATCCGTATATGAATAGGCGTCGCCGTTTATCCATTCCCACTGGCCGGGGCTGGCTTGATAACCGCCTAAAAAAGTGCCTTGCGCCCCTAAATCCCACAGAAAATTGTCTACACCTGAAGTCGGTACGGAAGCCAGCGTACCGTTAACGCCATCAAAACTCAGACTTTGTGCGTAAGCCTCGGCGTTATACCAGTTCATCCGGCCGGTATCCCAAAAAGAGATGACCTGATAATAGTTTCCGTTATATTCCGTCGGATTTAAAGTAATTGCAAAAGCCTGTTTAGCAAATAACGCCAAGAAAACGGTTACAAAACAAAATTTGTGCGGTATTTTTGTATTCATTCGGTGTAACCTCATTTTTCAACAGCATCAAACGGGAATTTCGATTCGGTTAACAAAACCCGCAATTTATATTATCCGCCATTTGAAAAAAGCTATCTATCATCTAAAGAACGTTCTGCGTGATAATTCGCATATTTTTTAGAATAAATTGCTGAATAGCAGTTCGAGCCGGCTTACAAATTTGCGCCGTTTTGAATCTAGCTATAATCCTAATGGCGTATGAAGCTGCGCACTGGATACGAGATTCGCCCCAGGCCGTTTTTGGTAATAAACCCCGCAAAAGTCCAAGGATTGCCTATACTTTATTAGATCAATTCTTGATGATTAAGAAAATATACAATACTTATCGAATGGCGTAACCATCGCGATTGATGCGGATACCATCTTAATAAACGGCAGTGGCGACAATAAAACCGGATAAACAATATGCATACGCTTTTAAAAAAAAATCATGCCAAGTTGTTATCGGTCATGCCTATTGTAAAAAAATACGATTCCAAACTTGTGGCGTTGAACAATTGGTGGGGTAAAATCGAACTTGTCGGAAAAATAAACAGCCATAATATGGCGGCGACCATACTCGAAGATATGGGAGTCGCCAAAGGCAAGTTCGGCGTACTGCAACAAAAACTGACATACAATTTGCTCATCGAGAATTTGCAAAAATTTGTTATCGAGAATGCGTCCAAAGCTCAGGTCGCTATCGATTTATTGATACGCAATTTGTTTGAACGCACGGCGGATGTCGGGTTTCTGGCGACCGATGACGATATCCGCTCCTTTCTGCTTGAAGACGCCAAAACCGACAAACAAATTTTGTTTATTGAAAATCGTCTGCACGAATACGTAAAAAAATACAGCGTTTACGACGAGATTATTATTTTGGATAGCCATGGTTACGTCAAAGCTAACTTGGATAAAAATAATCCCATAGTCCGTTCAAGCGATCCGTTACTGACGGAAACGCTGAAAACAGAACGGGATTATGTCGAAACGTTCGGAAATTCAGATTTACAGCCAGCCCACCGGCATTCATTAATCTATTCTTGCAAAATCACCGAAACCAACCAGCGGGATTCCAAAGTACTCGGGGTTTTATGCCTGTGCTTCCGGTTTGATGACGAGATGAAAGGTATTTTTGCTAATCTGCTGACGCAGGACCAGATTGGGGTTCTGACTGTATTGGGAGCAGATAGCAGAGTTATCGCCAGCAGTAACGAAAACATCGTGCCGCTACAAACCGGAATGCCGGGTAGGGATAGCGTAAATACTGTCTTTTACCAAGATCAGGATTTTATCGTCAATACCTGTAGGACAAAAGGTTACCAAGGGTATACCGGGCTGGGCTGGCGAGGCCAGATGTTGACGCCCTTGGCGACCGCCTTCAGCCATGGCGAATCCAACATGGATTACGACGAAACAATAGAACAGCTCAGCACGCTTCCGAAAGAGCTGCGAGACATCCGCCAAGCCTCTGTCGATATCAATTCCGATCTCGGTCTGCTGATACTCAACGGTCAAATTGTCTCCGCCCGTAAAAAAGCGGCGGAATTTATGCCGGTGCTGGAAGCCATCAAGCAAATCGGTTTCGATATCGCTCAAATTTTTACCGAATCGGTCAACAGTCTGGAAACCACGGTATTATCTTCCTATCTTGGCAATGCTAGCTTTTTGGCGGCGCTGGCGGTGGATATCATGGACCGCAATCTGTACGAAAGAGCTAACGATTGCCGGTGGTGGGCGTTGACGTCAAAGTTCAGGCGCAACTTGGCGCGTACCGAAATGTCGGCCGAGGAACTAATGCAGATTAGCGAGATTCTGCAATACATCAATGCGCTCTATACCGTTTATACCAATCTTTATGTATATAATCACCGCGGTGAGGTTTTGGCCGTTTCCAATGCCGATGAAACGGCAATGATAGGTCTAAAACTAGACGATAGCGCCGGCGCCTTTGCGGCTTTACAAAACAGCAATAGCCAGAATTACAATGTATCCG
>JBEKBU010000205.1:0-7826 GCA_050015235.1 Methylomonas sp.
GGAATTGTTTCATAACAAGTTGAAGAAAATCAGCTATGAGCCCGGTTTCGATCTGGATGCGGCGTTGGATACGGCCCGGCGCATGGCTGAGCGCAACGACGCCGCGGCGCATCTGACGCAAGTAGGGGAATAACATGAGCAATACTCTTACAATTGATGGTCAAATCATTCCTTTTCAGCCCGGCCAGACGATTATCGAAGCCGCAACGGCTGCCGGCGTATATATCCCGCATTTGTGCCATAAACCCGGCTACGCGCCTCACGGCAGTTGCAAGCTTTGCACCGTCAACGTGAACGGCCGTAATTGTTCCGCCTGCACATTTCCGGCCGCTGAAGGTCAAACCGTCATCAATAATAGCAGCGAATTGGCTCATGACCGCCGGAAAATCACGCAGATGTTGTTTGTTGAAGGCAATCATCTATGTCCGGGCTGTGAAAAATCCGGCAACTGCCAGTTGCAAGCCGTAGCCTATTATCTCAACATGGTCGATAACCATTTCCCGCATTTTTATCCGCACCGGGAAGTAGACGCCTCCCATCCGGATATAATGCTCGACCGCAACCGCTGTATTTTGTGCAACTTATGCGTACGCGCCAGTCAGGAAAAGGACGGTAAAAACGTATTCGGAATCAGCGGACGGGGTATCAATAATCATCTGATTGTAAATTCTCCCAGCGGCAAATTGCGCGATAGTAATATCGATATAAACGATTGCGCGGCCCACGTCTGCCCAACCGGAGCCATTCTGATCAAAAGAACCGGTTATCAGATACCTATAGGGCTGCGGATATACGATCACCAGCCTATCAGCGCCGTGGCTTTGAATAAGGACTAGCAGCCGAATAAATGGGTTAAATCGCCCGCTCTATCAGATCAGTCCCGCCCACGTTGCCGATTTTTCCAGAGCCGGTGTTTAGTCATGATATTCACTACTTCGTAGGGATCGTCGGTAATGGTAATCAATTCCAAATCTTCGCTAGTCACAGTGCCGTATTCGATCATTTTGTGTTCCAGCCAGTTGAATAAGCCGCCCCAGAAATCGCTGCCGAATAAAACCAGCGGAATGGGATAGATTTTGTGAGTTTGCATTAGGGTCAGCGCTTCAAAAAACTCATCCATCGTACCGAAGCCGCCGGGCATACAGACATAACCCATCGAATAGCGAACGAACATAACTTTCCTGACAAAAAAATAACGAAAATTTAAAGAAATGCTTTGGTAAGGATTGGGTTTTTGCTCCATTGGCAATTCGATATTTAAACCGACCGAAATCTGGTTTTGCGCATGCGCACCCTTGTTGGCGGCCTCCATAACGCCAGGGCCGCCGCCGCTGATAATGGCGAAACCCTGTTGACTAAGTAATTCCGCCAGTTCCACGGTTTTCAGGTAATAAGGATGACTGGGCTCCAAACGCGCCGAACCAAAAATTGAAACGGCGTCCTGTAAGTCGGAAAGCTCATCAAAGCCTTCCGTGAACTCGCTGATAATGCGAAAAATACGCCAGGACTGATCGCCTTTCAGATCGTCAATAATGCTGCCTTCCGCGGAACCGCGCCGGTTTCTCGAATGAGACATCCGTTTTTTCTCCCTAGCAATAAAATAATAAATTCAAGTTCATTCCACCTGAGTATAGGCGTAAATAATTTTACCGGCTTGCAGCGTATGTGTAACGCGGCCTCGCAACGTTAGTCCCCAATAAGGCGTGTTATGCCCGGCGCTTTGCCAGTTTACGCCATCCGCACGCCAAGTAGCTTGCGGATCGAATATGCAAATATCGGCTGGAAAATCTTGGCTGAGCTCGCCCGCCGTTAATCCAAGGATAGCGGCGGGTTTTTGCGTCAACGCGGCAATAGCCTGGGAAAGACTGACGCCCTGCTGTTCAGTATAAGCCAACAGCAATGGCAGCAACGTTTCCAAGGAAGCCACGCCGGATTCTGTTTCCGGAAATGCGCCTAGTTTGGCGTCCAAATCGTGCGGTTGGTGATCGGAGCTGATGGCGTCCAAAGTTCCGTTAGCCAAGCCTTCCCGTAAATATTTTAGATCCGCGCAACCGCGGAATGGCGGTATGACATGATAAGCGCTGTCGAAAGGAATCATATCGTTTTCAGTCAAGTGTAACTGATGAATGGCGACGTCGGCGGTAATTTTCAGACCATATTTTTTCGCCTGTTGAATTTTGATTACCGATTGTTTACAACTTACCTGACAGAAATGTACCCGGCAACCGGTTAACTCGGCTAATTCCAGGCATTGCGCCAAGGCGATCGATTCCGCCGCTTCCGGAATGCCGGGCAAACCGTAGCGGCTAGCGATCGCGCCTTCGTGAGCGCAGCCGTTGCCGCTAAGCGAGGCTTCGTTGGCTCTATACATCAGCAACAAATTATGGCTGCCGGCATATTCCATCGCACGGCGCAAAATCAACAGATTCGCTAACGGCGCGCTGGCGTTGCTTACCGCGATGCAACCAGACTGTTTTAGCGCAAACATAGCGCTCAATTCAGAGCCCGCCAAGCGTTGAGTTAAAGCGCCTATCGGATATATTTGCGGATATCCGGCTTTTTCCGCTTTATCCTTAATAAATTCCACGACTGCCGGCGTATCTATGACCGGTTTTGTGTCGGGCGGCAGACATATGCTGGTAACGCCGGCGGCGGCGGCGGCCCTGGTTTCAGACAAAATATTGCCTTTCTGGGTATGTCCAGGTTCACGTAAACGTGCGCTTAGATCAATAAATCCCGGGCAGACTATCTTATTGGCGGCTTCTATCAGTATATCGGCCTGAAAACCGGCCGGTTCAGTTAAAACCCGCAAAATTTTTCCGTTCCGGATAGCGACCGAACCTATGGCGTCAATTTTATTGGCCGGGTCAATAATGCGGCCGCCGCGTATCAGTATGTTTTTCATGAGCCGCTTCCATGTCCGGACATGGCCATCGTCATAATAGCCATACGCACCGCAACGCCATTACTGACTTGTTGCAAAATTACCGAATGCGGGCCATCGGCGACGCCGGAATCGATTTCAACGCCCCTATTGATCGGGCCGGGGTGCATGACGATCACATCGGGTTTCGCGTATTTTAGTTTGGCTTCGGTTAAGCCAAAGCAGCGATAGTATTCGCTCTCGCTAGGCAAGAATGCCGAGTTCATCCGCTCTTTTTGTAGTCTAAGCATGATAATCACGTCAATATCCGCCAAACCTTCCGCCATATCATGCAAATCAATAACTCCCAAACTCTTTACTTGCGCCGGCAATAGGGTTTTAGGCGCAATGACGCGCACTTCGCTAACCTCTAAGGTGTTCAGGGCCTGGATTTGCGAACGGGCGACCCTGGAATGCAGAATATCGCCGACAATTGCGACTTTTAGGCCGTTAAACTGTTTTTTATGCCGGCGTATCGTATACATATCCAGCATGGCTTGGGTAGGATGGGCGTGCTGGCCGTCGCCGGCGTTGATCACGCTGATATGCGGGGCGGTATGTTGGGCGATAAAATGCGCGGCGCCGCTTAAGGCGTGGCGAACCACAAACATATCGATATGCATGGCCTCTAAATTACGAATGGTGTCCAATAGGCTCTCGCCTTTAGATGTGGCCGAGGTTGCAATATTCATATTCAAAACATCCGCCGATAAACGGGTGGCGGCGAGTTCGAATGTCGTGCGCGTGCGGGTGCTGTTTTCAAAAAAAAGGTTGACGATGGTTTTGCCGCGCAATAATGGCACTTTCTTTACCTGATGTTCGGACATGCCGGCAAAAGATTCGGCGGTATCCAGAATTTCGGTTAGTAATTGTTTACTCAACCCTTCTATTGTTAAAAAGTGTTTGAGTTTACCCTGATTATTGAGTTGCAGATGCTGAATCATAATCAGGCTGCGTCGGCCGGTGTCTGAATATAAATACCCAACGGGTCGGGTCCGGTTAGTTTTATTTTTTGCCCAGCGGGTAAAGCTAACCGCAAACCCACGCAATCCGGCTGCAAAGGAATCTGCCGGCCATCCCGCTCTATCAGAACCGCCAGCAACACCTGATTAGGGCGGCCATAATCAAAAATTTCGTTAAGCGCCGCGCGTATCGTCCGGCCGGTGTAAAATACATCGTCAATCAAAATAATGTCCCTGCCTTCCACATGAGCAGGTAATTGACTCGGTTTTACTTTTGGATTCATACCGATTTGGGAAAAGTCGTCACGGTAAAAAGTAATATCAAGCAAACCCAATTTATCTGTTATACCTAACCGTTTATGCATATGCATGGCGATCCAGGCGCCGCCGCAATGGATACCGATCAACATAGGATTATGAAGCTTACGCTGGATAATTTGCGCGCGGATGGCTGTTTCCAAATTATCCAGCAGAACATCGATATTCAGGTTTTTAATCGGCATGTATTTTATTTAATGATTTGTGGTTAAACCAGCTTTGCAGAATAATTTGCGCAGCTACTTGATCTTGCACAGCCCAGAGTTTTGCCGCACTGAGATGCAGATCGTCAAACAACTGCTGTTTTGCGGAAAATGTTGTCAGCATTTCGTCTATCTGATGGACCGGCAAATTGAAACGCCCTTGTAATTGCCGGCAGAACTTTTCCATTCTCGGCGTAATCGCATTGTCGGCGCCGTCTTTTTGCCTGGATATACCGACAACAAGCTCAAATGGTCGCCATTCTCCGATTAATTTGCCTATCTTCTCCCAATCCGGCGTCTGATGGTGAGAACGGATGGTTTGTAACGGACTGGCGATGGCTGTGTCGGCGTAACCTACCGCCACGCCAATTTTTTTGGATCCGAAATCAAAGCCCAATACCGCATCATGACTGATTTTACTCAATAACGGATCATGCTTATCCATGTCCGGCTGGGGTGGTCAGACGATTAATATCAATTCCCAGTTGACTTGCGGCCGCATTCCAGCGTTGGTTAATGGGCGTTTCGTAAAGGATGGCTTCGCCGCAAGGCGTGTTCAGCCAAGCGTTTTCTATGATCTCTTTTTCAAGCTGCCCGCTACCCCACCCGGCATAACCCAATGCAATCAAGTATTGATTTGGGCCTTTACCTACGGCTATTGCCTCCAATACGTCGCGAGAACTGGTCAGGGTGATGTTTTCCGCGGTAGCAATGCTTGAATCCCATTGCTGTTCGCAAGGGCTATGTATCACAAAACCGCGTTCCTGTTGAACAGGGCCGCCGGCAAATACGGTAGTATTCAGTACGTTAGGCAATTCGGTTTTTATGCCCATTTGCTCGAATATATCGCTTAATTTCATGCCGGTTGGTCTATTGATGACTATACCCAAGGCCCCCTCCTGATTGTGTTGGCATAAATAAGTCACGGTATGAAAAAAATGCGGGTCCGCCAAACCGGGCATCGCAATGAGAAATTGATTATTTAGGTAAGGGGTTATATTCATTTTCATGCCCGTCATTCTAACGTGTTGTCATGCCGGTTTCATCTGAAAATTTCCAGACTCGGGTGATCACTAAAACATTGACTTCCTGCAACAATTCACTGGGCAATTCAGCAAAAGGCGCGCTCATTTTTACAATACGTTTGGCCGCTTCATCCAAAGCCGGATTACCTGACGATTTGACAATTCGCATGCTGTAAATGCTCCCGTCGCTATTAATACCCACATTCATAGTCAATGTCTGCGATTCGCCAATATTTTTCGCCACATCAGGATAATTCAGATTACCGGTGCGCTCAACTTTTTCCTCCCAGTCTTTGACATATTGAGCGGCAAGATATTTGTGGGCGCTGACGGAATTTGCATATTTTATTTTGCTATCTTCGGCAAGTTGCTGACTATCCCGGATGCGTTCGCCTAATTTGACAATCTGTTGCTGTAAATCATCGGTGGACAGCTTTGGTTTGCTTTCTTCGGCGTCTGCAGCCTCGACTTCCGGGAGGGGCGTAGGCGCTTTTACCGGGGCTTCCGATTGGGTTAAAATTTTTTTCTGTTGAGTTTTTTTCTGTTCCTGACGGATTTCCCTGTCAGCGGTTTCTGTCGGACTGTCGGCTTTATTAGTCGCGGCCTGTAAGTTTTCGCTTGCCGATTTGGTTTTGATTAAAGTATCGCCGCCGCCTAATTGATTATCGGCCGCCAAGGTTTTAGCGTTTTTTGGCGGTTTTTTCGCCGGTATTTTCAGCAAACTGACGTCAACTGTTTTTTTTGCTTTAATCGATTCCTGAGGTTTATTAAAGCCGATTCCTAGCAAAATAGCGATGTGTATCAATGCGGCTAGAAACACCGCCAATAATAATGTATCCCCGCTGGAAAGAGCAAAGCTTTTAAGTTTTGGCGTTTGAGTTTGCGTCATAAGGATATTTTGGATTCAATGTGATCCATTAATTGTGCGCTTATATTGATGCCAAATTGTTTGTCGAGTTCCTGTACGCAAGTCGGGCTGGTCACATTAATTTCAGTCAAATAGTCTCCGATAACATCTAAACCCACGAAAACCAGCCCTCGATCCCTGAGTACCGGTCCTACCCGACCGGCAATCCAGCGATCCCGTTCACTTAGTTCTCTGCCAACGCCAAGTCCGCCGGCCGCCAGATTGCCTCGGCTTTCGCCATGAGCCGGAATTCTTGCCAAACAATACGGCACGGGATCGCCGTTAATTAATAAAATCCGCTTATCGCCATCTTTTATTTCCGGTAAATATTTCTGCGCCATAATAAAACGCTGCGCCTGGTGGGTCATGGTTTCCAAAATCACGCTTAAATTCGGATCGCCTTCACGGACATAAAAAATCGACGCGCCTCCCATCCCATCCAGAGGTTTTAAAATAATTTCCCCGTGCAGCGCCAAAAATAGCCGGATTTTTTCCGCATTCCGCGTCACCAGCGTATCCGCGCAACATTCCGGAAACCAGGCGGTAAACATTTTCTCATTGGCGTCACGCAAGGACTGAGGTTTGTTGAGCACATAAACGCCATGCGCCTCGGCTTGTTCAAGAATATACGTGGCGTAAATATAATCCTGATTACAGGGCGGATCCTTACGCATAATAATGGCATGCAATTCCGAAAGATCAATTTCCTGCTCGCGAATAAACTCAAACCATTGTAGTCCATCACGTTTTACACGTACAATCCGCGTCCGTGCATACGCCAGACCGTTAATTAAAAACAAATCGCCAAGTTCAATATAGTGCAATTCCCAGCCGCGTGACTGCGCTTCCAGCAGCATGGCGAAACTGGTGTCTTTTTTGATGTTGATCCGCCCAATCGGGTCCATAACCATGCCGAGTTTAATTGCCATTATTAGTCTTTTGCATATGAATTTAAAGATGTTGCAGAATTTTACCAAATTTATTTTTTTAACGGCTTATTTACCTGAAAAAGAATTTTTGATATAAAGGAGGGCTAAATTTGAAAATTAAGCTCGCATTGAGGTCATCATGTCAAGAGTATGTCAAGTAACAGGTAAGCGCCCGATGAGCGGGCATAACGTGTCGCACGCCCAAAACAAAACCAAAAGACGTTTTACTCCGAATCTGCATCATCATAGATTTTGGGTGGAAAGCGAGAATCGTTGGATTCGTTTAAGGGTTTCGTCTAAGGGCATGCGTATTATAGATAAAAAAGGTATCGACGCCATTCTGCTCGATCTTCGCACTCGTGGCGAACAAGTTTAAGGAGATTAAAAATGCGTGACAAAATTAAACTGGTATCTTCCGAAGGCACTGGCCACTTTTATACGACCACTAAAAACAAAAAAACCATGCCGGAAAAAATGGAGATCAAAAAATTCGATCCCGTTGTACGTAGGCATGTTATCTACAAAGAAGCTAAAATTAAATAATCGCCGGCATCATGCA
>JBEKBU010000206.1:0-7807 GCA_050015235.1 Methylomonas sp.
CCGGTTTTCAGGTAAGAGAAAGTTTTGGCTTGCTCAGCCGCCGTGGTGTAAGCGGGGTTTAACAGCAAGATAAATAAAGGCGCGATCCGGCGTACGGCGCAACATAACCGTTTCATTTACTTTTCAACCGGATTCAGTTTTAAATAGTCTTCGTACATTTTCCGGAGCGGCGTTAATTCTTGTATCGTCACCGGCACGATGGCTTCGGTCTTGAACAGCACCAGGATTTCTTGCAGTTTGGGATGTTCGGCGATTTTGGCTAGAAAGTCCTTTAACGGTTGCCGCAATTGATATTCCTCCAGAAACTCGCGGCGGAAAAAACCGTAACTTCTGGAAGAAAGCGGGTAACTGAGCAATATTTTGGTATTGGATTTTATTTGCGGATTTAATTCTACCATGACATCGTAAGTGCTTAAATAAACCAATACGGCGTCGGCCTTGCCGAAAAATAAATCCAGCACCATACGGCTGTTTTTAGTGTTCATATCGACGGAGCCGAAGAATTGCTTATAGCCGGTATGGAAAAGTTGGCGGGTTTGCCCGTCGATGAAGATTTCGCTCAATTCATCGTTGTTGGGCATCAACAGCCGCTTGCCGCGCAGATTAGCCAGACCGGTGATTGCCGCGTCATTTTTTGTAAGCAATACCAACGAATTTAAGCGGCCTTGGGTTCTGACGCCGGCGTAGCCGTCCGACAAGTCATTCATGGCAAAATGTTTTACGATAGACAATGCCGGAGCGGAAATCATATCCAGTTTCTTTGCATTAAAGCTTTGCGCCATTTCGTGCATATCCATGAAAAATTCGGCGTGACCTTCAACGACATTCATATCCGCGGTGAGTTCTTTTAGCCAATAGTCCATGGCTACCCGGATATCCGTCATGTTGATTTCATCGTTTACGGAAGGCAAATAGATGCCCATGATAAAATGCGGTATCACCGGCATATAATCGTTACCTTGCGCGCAAACAAACTGCGTAGCGCTCAACAGCATGACGGAGAGCAGGGATTTTATCGGCTGGGCGGATAACAAGTTTAAGTTCGCTTATTAAATGTGTAAACTTATTTTTTGCCTGTACTTATATTTTTATAGTCATCGTATAATTTTTTTATAGGCAATAAATCGTCGGCGCCGGTAATGACGAACTCTTCGGTTTTAAATAACTCAAGTATTTGTCCAATGCGCGCGTTGAAGTCCGGGGTTTTAAGATTATCGATAATACGTTCGGTATAAGGGAAATCCCGCCGGAAAAAACAATAAATCTTTGAGCTTATCGGATAACTGAGCAGGATTTTGGTGTTGGTTTTAATTTGCGGATTAAGCTCCGCCATGACGTCGTATGTTTTTAAATACACCAATACCGCGTCGGTTTTGCCGAAAAACAAATCCAGAATTAGCCGGCTGTTTTTTTTATTTATATTAATATTGCCGAAAAATTGCCCGTATTTACGGTTAAACTGCGTCCGCGTTAAAGTATCGATATAGATTTCGCTAAGTTCGTCATTATCGGCCATGGTTAGGTTTTTTCCGCGTAAATCGGCCAGACTGCCGATGGCGCCGTTATTGTTCACCAGCAGAATCAGCGAGTTTAATTCTTCATTTTTTCTTATGCCCCGGAAGCCCACGCCAAGATCGGATAGCTTAAAATATTTGATTATCGATAAACCCGGCTCGATGATCATATCAAGATTATTTTCGCTAAAGCTTTGGCTCATCTCGGTTATGTCGGTAAAAAACTGCGTCCGCGTTTCCACTATGTTCAAATCACGGGTCAGTTCCTGTATCCAGTAATCCATGGCGACCCGAATATCCTTGATATTGGCTTCGTCATTAATGCCGGGCATATAGACGCCTATAATCAAGTGCGGCGCAGGCTCCAGATAGTTGCCGGCCGCGGCCGTTACCGCGGCCGGCGGCGCGAATAACAGCGTTAAAAAAATAAATTTTATCAATAGGGTATATTTATCCGGCATCGAATAAGTCTAGCCGATTAGCGCGCATTACGCGGTCGCAAAAAGCAGCCGCCCGGTTCGCGCCGGTTCATTTCAATTCCTGAATATTGCTGCCTATCAGAAATTCCAAAGTCGCCAGGGCTAAATTCAGATCGTAATGCGCGCGATAGGCGGCGCTTTGCGTAAAAGTCTCCACGACTTGCGATTCTATGACGTCCTTGGTTTCCACCAATTCCTCTTGATAGGCGCTGACATTCAGTTTGCGGTTTTCCGTGGCGTAGCCGTTGGCTTCCTGAGTGGATTTAATTTGTAGATCGGAGCTCCTGATGCGCAAGAACTGCTGCTTAACCTGCAAGGCCATGCCCTGGTCGAGCAGAATTTGCTGATTTGCCAGCTGTTTTTTCATGGCGTTGGCGTAAGAGACTTTATTGGTGGTTTCAAAGCCGTCAAATAAACTCCATTGCAAGCCTATGCCCACCGTCCAGCCGTTACGGTTAGTCGAATTCATCAGCCCGCTGTTATATGTGCTTTCGATGGTGTAGGCCGAGCTTTGAAAGCCTATGGCCGGATAATAACCGCTATAAGCCTCGCTGATTTTGCTGTCGGAGGCGTCTATAGCCAGTTTTAATTGCTGAATATCCGGATTGAATTGTTGCGCGGCGTCTACGAGCCTGGCTAATTCCGGCGGCAGATCGGTCGTTTGGTTTGCGTAACTTAAGGAAATATTATCGTTCCAGTTAAGGCCCATTGCGTTCGCCAGCGCCTGGAACGCCAGTTCGCGCGCGTATTGCGCTTCCTGATAAATAGAGCGGGTAATCGCCGTTGTCGTCTTGGCGCGCAAATAATCGGTTTTTTTTACTTTCATGGAGCCATGTTTGAACAATCGTTCGGTTAACTCCTCCAGAACCTGAAAACGCTCTAGCGTATCGCTGGCGAGATGCTCCATTTGTTCGGCGAATTGCGCGCCGTAATAGTATTTTTTAACGTCCTTAATCACTTCCAGTTCGGTTTTGCGCAAATTTTCTTCGGCAATGCTTTTGCCTTTTTCGGCTTGCTTGGTGACGGCGGTTATTTTGCCGCCGGTAAAAATCGGGTAAGTCAGATTCACGGAGCTCATCAAGATCTCCCGGTCGAACAATTTGACATTCAAGTTCACGGGAATCGGTTGCGCTAAAGCGTGGCTTAAAGCCTGGCCTATCGGCGCGGTTTGCTGGTTCTGGCCTAAAGCGCCGTTTATCGCCGCGCCCACGCTAGCGGGCATTTGGATATTGCCCTGCATGTTAAACGTGAAGTCGTGATTATAATGCGTGCCCTGCGAATTAGCCGTTACATGCGGCCAATAAGCGGACATGGCTTGCTGATACTGGGCTTCGGCCATTTCCACCATGGCGCCGGAGACGGCAAGCGAGGCATGGTTTTTAAGCGCCAGTTCGATGCAGGCCGGCAGCGTTAAATTTTGCAGAGTGGTGGGGGCTTCAACCGCCAAGGCCGGCGCCGGCGAAATCGCCGTTAGTAAGACGCAACAGAACCGGACGAATAACATATAACAGCTTTCCTTCATAGGGTTTCGCAAAACTTTTTAATTATCGGATTAACTAGCATTTTTTTTTGGAAAAAATAAAGCAGTTTCGAAATTATAAAAGCGTTATTTATCACAAAAATTTAATTTAACCGCAAATTCCGGCATCGGAAGAAGTTTATAAAAATTAGGGTGTGAGAAGGTAATGCCTTAACTTGACGGCATTGGGGGGTAAAACAGGGAAGGAAATCATCGTCAACAATCGTTTAACGAATCCCGGATAGACTTGATAGACTGAAAATTTTCTATAAATATATCCACCAGCTCCGGGTCGAATTGTTTGCCTTTTTCGGATTGCAGATAAGCAATAATATCCTCGTCGCTCCAGGGATGTTTGTAAACGCGTTCGCTGCAAAGCGCGTCAAATACGTCTACTAGGGCGACGATGCGGCTTTCAATGGCGATGCCTTCGCCGGCCAGCCCCAAAGGATAACCTTTGCCGTCGAAATGTTCATGATGTTCATGGGCGATTCTGGCGGCCATGTTGACTAAAGGCTTATCCAGTTTATTTAACAAATCGAAGCCCATTGTCGCATGTTCTTTCATGACCGCGAATTCTTCAACGGTCAATTTGCCGGGTTTATATAAAATGGCGTCGGGAATGCCGATTTTACCGATATCGTGCATAGGCGACGCCATTTTTATCATTTCCGCGTAGTCCGCGCTCAAACCGTATTTTTGCGCCAGCAACTCGGAAATACGGGCTACGCGTTTGATGTGCTGCCCGGTTTCGCAATTGCGGTTTTCAACCACTTCGCCCATCACATAAATCAATTCTTTTTGATTTTCAATAATGTTTTCACTTAACTTAACGGTATCGCTAATGTCTTGATTCAAGCTTAACAGCGATTGCAAACCGCCCTCGCGGTCATGAATGCCGACTATAACGGTGCTTAAGGTAAACTCGGCGCCGTTTTTGCCCAGCATTTTAAAAATTCGCGTGGTAAAACCGTCGGCTTTAACTTTGTCTAAAACCCGCTCCTTAAACAACGCGCCGCTTTGATCGATAGCCGAAAAAGGCAGGCCCGCCAGTTCCTCGGGCCGATAGCCCAGCGTGCGGCAAAAATTTTCATTTACGCTGATAATTTTACCTTCCGGACTTAAAATGCATAGAGACGTGCCTATTTCCAATGCGTTCTGATATTCGGACAAATAATGCTGTTGTTCGGCGAGGCTGGCTTTTAAATTTAGCGACAAGCGTTCAAATGTATCGTATACATCGGTCATATCGACCATGAGGGCAAGGTATTCCTCAATTTCCCGGTCGGCATTGGTGACGGCGACCACGGTTAAATCGACGACATAAGTATCGCCGGATTTGCGTTTTTTCTTGACAAGGCCTTGCCATTTGCCTTGGGTGGCGAGTAATTCCGGCAAATTATTAACCGCATGGTCTTCATCGAGAGTATCGAAACCGAACAGATAAAACTGGCCGAGCAACTCTTGTTCGGAATAACCGGACAGCAGGCAAAATTTCTGATTGACATAGTTGATGTGTCCGGATTTGCTGATTTTTGCAACTATGGCTTTTTCATCTATCAGTTTTTTGTATTGCCCCAGCAATTTATGCTGACGGTCGAATTCGGCTTTTAAAGTGATTTGGCCGGTTATTTTGACCAGTTTGTCCAGTAAATGCGCGACGCTTATGGGCTTGGTGACGTATTCCTGCAAGCCTATTTGCATAGCCCGGAACAAATATTCGGTATCGTTATATGCGCTGAGAATGACGATAGCCTGATCGGGGTTGATGGCTTTAATATCGGCCGCCATGGATAAACCGTTCATGATAGGCATTTGAATGTCGGTAATAACGATTTCCGGCCGGTACTTTTTGTACAGCGCCAATCCTTCCTTGCCATTCTCGGCGACATACAGGTCCTGAATTTTGGAGCGGAGCATCATTTCCAGCTCTTCCCGCGTTTCGAAATCGTCTTCAACATATAAGACGCGGAATTTTTTAAGGATGTCTAGATTACTCATTATGATAGGGGGGATTCATCTGCATTTTTCTGATTAGACATACCAGTTTCATTACATTTTTTAGTACTTTAACAGCTGTATTTAAATCGGCAAATAGTACTTTAGTCTAATTTATATGGGTAGTCGATTATGCCATACTTGATTTTTTTATTAATTAATATTACATGTCATATAACCATGAAATAATCGCGGGCAATACAATGGCGTATCGGCGCAAAAGGTGTTGAAATCGCCTTACCTGCAACGGCTTTAACCGGATGCCGGCCATCTTTTCTCCGGGTGGGTTGGCCGCTCCAGTTTCAGAGCCATTAGCCTGAAATCGGCGGAGACATGTATAATTATAGTTATATTGCCTAACCATGACTAGGCTTTGTGATTTTAGCCGCCGCCCAATGAGTATGTTAACCAATAATGCCTACGGAAAGATGATGTTGTTTAGTAATTATTTGCCATTATTGATTATTTGCGGTTGGGCAGGCCTTGCTTCCGCCGCCGCCGCCGCACAGGATAATTCGCTCGATTTTCAGTTACGCGGCCGTCATCACATGCAGTTCGCCGGCTATTACGCCGCGCTGGAGCAAGGCTATTATCAGGAGGAAGGGTTAAATGTGCGGATTTTAGCCGGCGATGCCGAACACCGGCCGGTTACGGAAGTTTTAGCCGGGCGCGCGCAATATGCCGTGGCGGATAGTGAAGTGGTTTACGAAAAATTATCCGGACAGCCATTGCTGGCCCTGGCGGCGATTTTTCAGCGTTCGTCCGCTGTTTTGCTGGCCGGAGATCAGGCCGGTATTGAAACCTTGCAAGACTTACAGGGTAAAAAAATCATGGCGCCGGATGGACCCGGCAATACCGAGTTACGGGCGATGTTTCTGAATGCCGGCGTTCCCGCCGGGCAAATACGGATTACGCCGGGCGGTTACGATCCGGATGATATTATTGGCGGCAAGGCGGACGCTTACGGCGTTTCGCTGGCGAATCAGTCTTGTTTGCCGGTAACTACGGGTGTTTCTCTCAAAGTATTCGCGCCTTTGCGGTACGGCGTCGATTTCTACAGCGATATTTTATTCACTTCCGAATCCGAACTGCAACAGCATGCGCAACGCGTCGAGCAGTTCCGGCGCGCTAGCTTGAAAGGTTGGCGCTATGCGCTGGCGCATCCGGACGAAATGAGCGATTTGCTCATCAATAAATACCGCGTCGCCGACAGTCCGGAACAACTCCAATGCCAAACCGAGCAAATGTTGCAGCTAGTGCTTCCGGAGCTGATTGAAATAGGGCGCATTAATCCGGATCGTTTGCAAGCGATGGCCGATGCGTTGGTCAAACTGGGTTTAGTCGAAACCGGCTCCGGGCTGGACGGTTTTATTTACGATGATCCGTCCCGGTTGCCGGATTGGTTAATGCCGGTAACGGCGGGCAGCGTGTTCGTCATTCTGCTATGTTTGGCCGTCGCCGTATATTCAATATCCATGAATCAAAATCTTGTTATCGTCCGCGCGGATTTACGCGCGAAAAACGACCGGTTACAGCAAGAAGTCGAAGAATTAAGAGCGCTGGAAACAAATTTGCGGCAAAGCGAAATGCAGTATCAAAATCTTGCCCACATCGATTACCTGACCGGTTTAAGCAACCGCCGGTTTTTCATGGAGCAGGCCGAAGCCGAGTTTACCCGCATCTTGCGCTATGGCGGCATGGTATCGCTGTTGATGCTTGATTTGGATCATTTTAAAGTTATCAACGACAAGTATGGGCACCAGTCAGGCGATAGGGTGTTGCAACTGTTTAGTTCGGTGTGTAAATCGGCCTTGCGCGACGTTGACGTGATCGGCCGTCTGGGCGGGGAGGAGTTCGCCATTTTATTGCCCGAAACCGCCGTAAAGGAAGCTTATGAAGTGGCCGAAAGGATACGGCTGTTATTAGCCGGCGCCAGCGTCAAATTGGATGACAATATCGATATCCGCTTTACCGTTTCTATCGGCGTTGCTTCATTATCGGGGGCTAGCGTAAATTTGAATAAACTGTTCATTGAAGCCGACCAAGCGCTTTATAGAGCAAAAGCGGAAGGTAGAAACCGGGTTTGCCAGGCCCTGGTCTGATTTGAGCCCGTTTGCATAAATACAGGCGGTTTGTGGCGTCCCCAGGGGGGTTCGAACCCCCGTTACCGCCGTGAAAGTGCATAGCCAACGAATTGAAACAACCTAGAAAGTTAGTGTACTCCTTATATAGCACCAGTTTCAAGTTGTTTTGTTCAGAGTCGATTTTGACTCGATTTGTTTGATATGTGCGCCTAA